>JAFGCG010000171.1 GCA_016932715.1 Anaerolineales bacterium | reverse complement strand
TTGGGACTGCTTCTCGATCTTTAAGTCCTTTTCTCAGCGCTTTCAGCGTTTTTCTGCGTCCCGTTTTGAAACTGTCAGGTGGTTAGTAAATGATTATACCTTTTAAACAAAAAGACCTGACAGCTTAGCTGTCAGGTCTTCACTGTTCTCTACTCTCTATTCACTTCGCTCTATTCCACAATATTGATCGGCAGTTCGTTCTTCGCACTCAATGCCGCGACACTGACTTGCGCTGCAACTTTTTGGGCGATTTCGCGCAGGGCATTTGCCACGGGCGAATCAGGATGGGATACCAGAATTGGTTTGCCGCTGTCGCCGCCGATGCGCACGTCCTGGTCGATGGGAACTTTGCCGAGGAAGTTGGCTCCCGTGGCTTGCGCGAGCTGCTCGCCGCCTCCGGAGCCGAAGATGTCCATGCGGGTGCCGTCGGGCAGGTCGAGATAAGACATGTTCTCCACGATGCCGAGGATCGGGACTTCCAGGGTGCGGAACATGTTGAGGCCCCGGCTGGCATCCTCGAGGGAGACCAGCTGCGGGAGGGTGACGATCACCGCGCCGCTGAGGGGGAGTGCCTGCGCCAGCGACAGGGAGGCGTCGCCCGTGCCGGGGGGCAGGTCCACGATCAGGTAATCGAGCTCACCCCATTCCACATCGCCCAAAAACTGACGGATGGCGGAGTTGAGCATCGGTCCGCGCCAGATGAGCGGCTGCCCGGGCTTGACGAGCAGACCCATCGACATCATCTTGATCCCGTATGCCTGCGCGGGGATGAGCCGCTGTCCCTGCGGGGGAGGAAGCCTATCCACGCCGAGCATCGTGGGAATGTTGGGACCGTAAATGTCGGCATCCATGAGACCTACGCGCGCACCGCTTTGAGCGAGCGCGATGGCAATGTTCACAGCGATGGTGGACTTGCCGACCCCGCCTTTGCCGGATCCGACCGCGATCGCATTGCGGATCGGCATGCTGAGCAGCCCGCGCATGCGACCATCATTGGGCACATCGGAGTCGAATTTAATCGAAACCGACTTGACGCCCTCGACGCCCATGACAGCCTGCCGGGCTTCCTTTTCGATCTGTGTTTTCAGCGGGCAGGCAGGTGTTGTCAGCATGATCGTGAAAGAGACAACATTGTCCTTGATATCCAGGGCGCGGATCATGTTGAGGGTGACAAGATCCTTGTGTAATTCGGGTTCCTGGACTTTGCTCAAGGCAGCCAGGACTGCTTCTTTTGTTACTGTATTTGTCATTAGTTTTTGCCAGTCTAAACACTAGGGACACGAAGGGCTCTAAGGGCTTAAGGATGGATCCTTTGTGTTCTTAGTGTCCTTCGTGTTTAATTGATTACGGGGTTGCTGCCGGTGCCGATGGTGCGGCCGCGCCCGCGGCTTTGGCTGCCTTGGCGGCTTCCTTGGCCTTGCGTTCCGCCTCGGCGGTCGCATAGTTTGTCGGGCGGATGCTCTTGTAGTAAGAGGCGGGTTTGAGCAGTGTTTCCAGATTGTAGATATTGCGCTCATAGGAAGCGATATCGAAATCGTGATCCATGATGATCGCGTCAAACGGACAATATTCCGCGCAGAATCCACAGTTCATGCAAATGTCCGCGTCGATGTAGAACTCGGTTGGTGCGGGGATCGGGCGTCCGGTGTTCGGGTCATTGGAGCGGACGATCCAGATGCATTGCGGCGGGCAGACCTTTGCACAGATACCACAGGAAGTGCAGCGAATTTCCTGCTTGCCTTCTGCGCCTTCATCGTACACAAGAAACGGCACATAGCGGAACTCTTCGGGGATGATCAACTGCTCTTCAGGGTATTGCACCGTGAAGATGCCGCGGGCATTTTTGCTCGAGCGATGCTTTACGCCTTCTTCCGAGAAGTATCGTTTTTCGCCTTTTGTAATGCGCCGCCAGAACCAGACCGCATCGTCCCAGTATGTGTTCCAGAACCGTTTAGCTGTAACACTTAGTCCTTTAAGAATACCTTTTCCGTACATAAGTAGGTTCTCCTGTTTCAGGTGTAAGGTTTCAGGTTCGCTTACTTGACGCCTGACACCTGAACACTTGACACTTATCTATCCAGTTCGCCCATCACGATGTCGAGCACGCCGAGCAGCGCGACGAAGTCGGCGATCTTGGTGCCGATGCACATCTGCTCCAGGCAGGTAATATTGACGAACGATGGAGCGCGGACGTGGTAACGCCACGGATTTGGCTTTCCGTTCGAGACGACATAGTACCCCAGCTCGCCTTTGGGCGATTCGATGCGACCGTACGCTTCGCCAGCCGGGACCCGGACCTGGTACTGCGGTTTCTGGGAGTTGATCGGTCCATCGGGGATCTGCTTGACGGCCTGCTGCAAGATCCGCAGGGACTGGCGGATCTCGTCCAGGCGGATGATGTAGTTGTCAAAGAGGTCGCCGTTCGGGCGCATCGCCACATCGAACTCGAAGCGGTCGTAGATACTGTACGGATCGGCGCGGCGGATGTCATAGGGCACGCCCGCGGCACGCAAGACGGGGCCCGTTACGGAATATTTGATGGCGGTCTCACCGTCGATCACGTGGACGCCTTTCAAACGGGCAACCAGCACTTCGTTCTCGCTGAGCAGGCGATCCATTTCATCGGTCTTGGCGGGTAAGCGTTCGAAGACCAGACCCTTGATCTTCTGCATCACATCTTCCGGCACATCCCGGACAACACCGCCGAAACGCAGGTAGTTACACATCATGCGTGAGCCTGCCACAGCTTCGAAGATGTCGAGAATTAATTCGCGTTCCTCGAAGGCATACAGCGCGGGTGTGTACATGGCGCCCAGATCGTTGAGCAGCATGCCAATGAATATAAAGTGGTTCTGGATACGACTGAGTTCCACCATGATGACGCGGATGTATTCAGCGCGTTCTGCCACCGGGATCTTCATCAGTTTTTCAACGGCGATTGCATAACCCAGGTTATTGCTCATCGAGTTGAAATAGTCGAGGCGGTCGGTATAAGGCATGTTCTGGATGAATGTATTGCGTTCCCCGATCTTCTCGTGGTTGCGATGCAGGTATCCAACGACCGGTTTGAGCCCGACGATGGTTTCGCCTTCGAGCGTGAGAGCGGCGCGGAACACACCGTGCGTGGACGGATGCTGCGGTCCCATGTTGATGACGATGCGGTCGGTGCTCATGCCATCTTCGCTCTGCACGGTGTAGCGCTTGAGCGAACTGTAGAGCATCTCTTCATTTTCGGGAATCCATTTTTCGGGATCGAAATTCTCGAGGAACTTCACGTTATCCCTGAACGGATTCTTTTCCTCCGCCATGACGTGCTTGCCCTCGGGCCAGCGGCTCTTGAATGGCTTGACATCCTCTTCGTAGAAAGGTTCCTGCCAGTCCTTGCGGAGGGGGTGACCTTCATAGCCTTCCCACATCAGGATGCGGCGCAGGTCGGGGTGGCCGCTGAACCTGATGCCCATCAGATCCCAGGCTTCGCGCTCCTGCAGGTCGACGCCCGGCCAGACATCGATCAGGG
Organism: Anaerolineales bacterium; assembly: GCA_016932715.1. GTDB lineage: Bacteria > Chloroflexota > Anaerolineae > Anaerolineales > Villigracilaceae > Defluviilinea. Next base: position 28,693 of record JAFGCG010000171.1, on the reverse strand, counting down.
ACGGGACCTCGATCGGGTCGGCGCGCGGCACCTGGACGCGGAAGACCAGCCCGGGTCCGCCGGTGGTTTTGTAGGCATGATAGACCACTTCCATTTTGTCCTCGGGGAGGTAGTCCACGGCGGTGACGGTGGTGAGCAGGTCGAAGCCAAATTCATCGCGGATGGCGGTAGCGACTTCCACCAGCTTATCTTTTTCGACGATGAAGCCGGCATAACCCGGACGCGCCTCAGCGGTGACAGCGCCGGGGAAACGGGCAGCCAGGTCAACGGTCTGGGTGGAAACGGGAGCTGCCATTATGCACTCTCCTTCGTTGCCTTTTGCGCAGCAGCGGCTTTGATTTCCTGATTGCGGCGCGGGTCGATCAGGTCCGGACCGAGGATAGGGATCGGGACCTCAACGGTATCCGGTCCCTTGCGATACCAGCGGACCTTCTTGATGGATTCCTTGTCGATCTTTTCCTGAAGCTTGATCATGCCCGCGATCAACGCCTGAGGAGTGGGAGGGCAGCCGGGGATGTACACATCCACAGGCAGGAACTTGTCGATGCCTGCCACAACGTTGTAGCCCTCCTTGAAGGGTCCCCCGCCCGATGCGCAGGCACCCATCGCCACAACATACTTTGGCTCGGGCATCTGGTTGTACAGGCGCACAATGGCGGGCAGCATCTTCTTCGTGACCGTGCCGGAGACCAGCATCATATCCGCCTGGCGCGGGGTGGGGCGCATGACCTCCATGCCAAAGCGAGCCATGTCATAACGGGAGGCTTGCGCGGCGATCATTTCGATGGCACAGCATGCCAGACCGAACATGAGCGGCCAGACCGAGGAACGCCGCCCCCAATTGTAGAGGCGGTCGAGCGTCGTGATGGTTACGGCATTCTGGATATCTTCCGGAATGTCGTATTGGGGCAAACTAAGTCTTTCATTGTCCATGGATGTACTCCTCGAACCAGTCTTGATAGATTGCGTACAGGATATCGTCGTTCGCGAGCGACGGATCATCCTCAAATTCCGATAACTGCAGCGTCCATTTATAAATCTGACCGAGTGTCACATAAGCGAGATTTACTTCGGGGTGTTGCCTGCGTAACTCTAAAGCAATGGCGTAGGTGCTTTCCCAGTTCAGGGTCATTTTGTTTCCAAATTGCGTTCACCAGAGCAATTTCGATCAATTCTGGTGCTATCTGTCACAAATTTGATTATACCCTCGTAACACTCAAAGTCAATTGAATTATATAAAAATATTTAGACAAAATTAAGAAAGTGAGTATAATCACTCCAAATACTATGACAACTGCCCGCCAAAAAGTCCTGACTTATTTGACGAAAACGCAGACAGCCTCGGTGCACGAGATCGCGCGCAGCCTGAAGATGTCGGCGGCGACGGTGCGCCACCACCTCCGGGTGCTGGTCTCGGATGGCCGCCTGGAGATGACAAGCATGCGCAGGCGGGAGGGGCGGGGCAGGCCCGAGAAAATCTATTCGCTGCCGCGCGCCGCACTCGGGAATAACCTGTCGGCGTTGAGCGAAGCGCTTCTGACGGAAGCAGGCTCCGGGGTCCGGATGGAGGCGCTGGCGAGACGTCTTGTGGGCGAGTCCAATTTTGCGAGTCAACCGCTTGCAAAACGGCTGAACCTCACCGTCGAAAAACTCAATCAAATGAATTATCACGCCCGCTGGGAGGCCGGTGCGGAAGGACCGCGTCTCATCTTTGGTCATTGTCCCTACGCGGCGCTCATCGAGAAGCACCCGGAACTATGTCAGATGGATGCGGCGCTGCTCAGGGAATGCATGGGGCAGCCAGCCGCGCAGGTTTTCAGGGCAGGAAAAGAAGGGAGTTCGGTGTGTGTGTTTGTGATGGGGAGATCCGCTCCGGGCACAGCCGCACCAGTCCGCTAATGCAGGGAAGATTCGCAGGGTCCGGCTTGTCATAATCCAAATCACCGGCTGCATGCAGGCCGTTGTTTCTCGGCGGGGGAAGTGAATGGAATGGTCCGTGTTCACTACTTTAGAGGAGACTGATATGAACATTTTCCAGCGTTATCTCGCCGAAGAATTCGCCGAAGATTATACAGAGGGAAGGTTGTCACGCCGCGAGGCACTGAAGATGATTGCGTCCGTGACCGGCAGCCTGCTCGCCGCCAATTCCATCCTGGCAGCCTGCGCCGCGCCGCCTTCCGAAATCCCTGAGACAGGCGGCGGAGCCTCCCCAACGGATGCCCCAGCCAGGGAACCTCCCGCTTCCGCCTCCCCGACAGCCGAATCCGCTGCGACCGAGCCTCCCGCCGCCTATGGGACCGTGATGCCTGATGATCCCGCGGTCAACGCGAGCGAGGTACAGATCCCTGCCGCGGATACGAACCTGATCGGTTATCTGGCGCGGCCCGCCGATGAAAGCGTCGCGCCTGTCATTCTGGTCTGCCACGAGAATCGCGGGCTGACGCCTCACATCCAGGATGTGACGCGGCGGGTTGCAAAAGCCGGCTATGTCGGTCTTGCCGTGGACCTGCTTTCACGGGAAGGCGGCAGCGCCAGCGTTGGCGAAAGCAATGTGCCTGGTGTGCTGGGGAATATCGACCCGAATCAATTCGTGGAGGATTTCAAAAGCGGCTGGCATTACCTTCAGAGCCAATCGTTTGCGGATGCGGACCGGGTGGGTATGACCGGCTTCTGCTTTGGCGGTGGGGTGACCTGGGCTGTGGCGACACAAATGCCGGAACTGCTGGCAGCTGTTCCATTCTATGGTCCGCCGCCGCTGGAGAGCGACATCCCAAACATCCGCGCCGCGGTGCTGGCAATCTATGGCGAGCGGGATACTCGCATCAATTCCACGATCCCGGATGTGGAGCGCGCGATGCTGGAGAATAACAAGATCTACGAACAGGTCATTTACCCGGACGCCGATCATGCCTTTCACAACGACACCAGCTCGCGTTACAACACCGAAGCCGCCCGGGATGCCTGGAGGCGAACGCTGGCATGGTTCGAGCAGTACGTCCGTACGGCATAGATCGGTCACTGCGACTTTTCCAAATCTCCTGCGTACATAGAATCGAGAATTAACAATAAGGAAAGATGAAAGATGAAAGAAGAAAGAGGAGATGTACAATGACTACAAATCAAGGACGAGTTTTGCGTCGTTCACGCAGGAATCGTATGCTGGCGGGTGTCTGCGGCGGACTGGCTGAGTTCTTTGGGATCAGCGCCTTCTGGTTCCGCCTGGCGATGATCATCGCCCTGATCCCCGACGGCGTGCCCGGGGTGCTCATCTATATCCTGCTGTGGATCATGATCCCGGGCGAATAAAGCCCGGCCCTGAACAGACAAAAGCCGCGCAGCACTGCGCGGCTTTTTATATCAAGGGAGTTTCTGTTGCCTAGGCGATCGCCGTGAACTCCTTTTGGACAACTTCAATATTGGCAGCTTTCAGGAAGTTCATGGCATGTTCATCCGTACGATACGCCACGCTGTATACGATCCGGGCAATGCCGGCATTGATCAATACTTTTGTGCAATTGATGCAGGGCAGATGGGTCACATAGCACGTTGCTCCCTTTGTTGAAACTCCATGCAGGGCGGCCTGAATGATGGCATTGGTCTCGGCATGGATCGTGCGGACACAATGCCCATCCACGAGCAAATGGCCGATCTCATCGCAGTGCGCTTGTCCGGCCGGGGAGCCATTGAAGCCGGTGGTCAGGATGCGTTTGTCCCGGACCAGCACACAGCCCACGAAGGCGCGGTCACAGGTGCTGCGCTCCGAAACGGCATAGGCGATTTTCATGAAGTAGGAATCCCAGTCAGGTCTCATAGTGATTTGCCTCGATGTTGGAGTAGTTATGGTGCTGGCTTCGCACTGGACGTCTTGTAATCGTTCCTCAATTTTAGCAGAGAAAGCAAAGAGCGATCCTTTCCGAGAGTGGCTAATTGTGTGGGCTTGCCCTACACCTTCACCACGGAGTGCACGGAGAACACAGAGAAAACCTTTTAAAAATCTCTGTGAACTCTCCCGGCACCTGCACCCGGGGCAGGTGTGTGTTCTCCGTGGTGAGAAAATACGTAGCCCATTCTTTTAGCCACTCCCTCCTTTCCGCTCACAAAGCTGGTCCCGGCTGCGAGGCAATTTGTCCTGAATTATCCTGCAAGGCGCAGGATTCATTATGGAGAATTAAAATGCCGGACCTGAAAGGTCCGGCATTTACATTTGTTCATCCGCCTGGATGCTAAGGAGTTGGGGTTTCCGTAGCAGTTGGGACGACGGCAGCAGGTTCTATGGTGAGGCCCAGCACGGTCGCGAGTTCGATCAGGTATTGATCGTGCTGTTGACGCGCCAGGGCAATGCCCTGATCTACCAGCTGCTGGTCCGCCCCGCGCATGAAAGCAAGCAGAGTATTGATGACGGTATTCATATGAGAGATCTGATAGGTCTTGAGAGATCCCAGGCAGGGAGGAATCACCTGCTCCTCCGCCTCACGGCGGATGCGCTGCAAATCGGCAATGGCATCGGCGAGGCCTTCCTGCGGCAGGTTGACAGCCAGGGTGGCGGCGTCGTCAAACTCACGCATTATTTTTTGAACCTTCATGACTTCGGCTTCGATGTTTTCAGGCGCACACGGATCCGGCGTGTTCGTAATTGTGGGGGCGGCGGTTGCGCTTGGAACGCTGGTGCTGTCGGCAGCCGGGGGGGGAGTATTCCCACAGGCGGATAAGAGGACTACCAGGACAAGTGTGATAGCTGTGATGAGTTGAGAATGTTTTTTCATGTGACCTTCCATAAAAATTGAGGAACAGCCGAAGCTGCTCCTCAATTTTAGCATCGATTATGGCTGGACAGGGATCAATGCGTTTCGATCCTTATTTCTGATTCTGAGACTACCGACGGCCGAAGCCGTGATGCCAGAACCACCACCAGTACCACCAATTCCAGCCGTGATGTCCACCGCTGGAGCCTCCCGAACCGCTTCCACCATCCCCGCCGTCGTCATCGTCATCGCCGCTGACGCACGTGCTTGAATCCGTGAAGAGGTTGCCGGAGCCATTGCCGCTGCCGTATGAGGGCGGATTAACTTCGTCATAAGTGGCATTGACCACCTTGAGCCCATACTTGCTGTTGCCGGCAAAGGTACCACCGTCCACGTGGACCGTGTTGGTGCAAACACCTGTGGCTTCCACGCCGTTGCCTTTGTTCCCGGTTGCGGTGACATTGGTCAGCGTGATATCGCCGTTGGCAGTGACCGTGAGGCCGTTGGCACCGTTATTGTTGAACGAGCTATCTGTCACTTGCACGGCAGATTCACCGTCCAGGATGGCGCCTTCTGCTCCATTTTCAAGAGCCTCAACACCGTTAAGGGTGATGGTGTTCAAGAGAGGATCAGGATTCGTTGTGACGACCTTCAAGCCATAGCCTGCGCCCTTCTTGGGTCCACAGACCGTGCAGATGTAATACTTATTGTTGTTGAAGAGGCTGGAGATGATCGTTACGGTACCGCCTGATTCGATGTCTGCTCCAAACAACTGGTTGTCGTTGGCGGTGACACCCTGGAGCGTAGTATTGCCCGTGCTTTTCACTTCAAGGCCTCTGCCCGTAGGGGTCTTATCCTTCTGGGTCGGAGAGACGTTGGAGCTGAACGAGCTGTCATAGACATCTACCTGGGCTCCCTCGAGGTGCGCGCCGAAGAGATAGTTTCCCTCGGCTTTGACATTACCGACATAGATATTGCCAGTTGTAACAACCTGCAGACCATATCCATCGTAGGTTGTCGTGCAATTATGGCAGGTCTTATGGTTGCCGCCGCCGCTGCTTCCTCCGCCGCTGCTCTTGCTGCCGCAGTTGGTGCAGTACGACTTGTTCCCATTGAAGAAACTGTCGGTAACGGATACATACCCGTTTGCCTGGATGTTTGCGCCGAACAATTGATTGTCGCTGGCTGTCACTTCGGAGAGTGTCACCTGACCCTCAGTGCTTATGATCTCTAAGCCTTTGCCGACGTGATCTGCCGGATTGTCTGTACCATTGCTGCTGAAGAAGCTTTTGCTAATGTCAATATCTGCTCCTTCGATATGAGCGCCGAAGAGATAATTATCATTGGCTTCCACATTGGTCAGGCTCACGTAGTCACCGGTGGTAACGATCTTAAGCCCATATCCGCTGAAGGTCTTGCCTTTGCAGTAGGAATACGTATAGGAGCTGTTCCCGGTGAAGAAGCTGTCAGCAATGATCACCGTGCCGTCCTTGCTTTCATTGAGCCCGGATAGGATCGTCGCGCCGGCAAGCGAGTTGTAATTCGCAAAGACATTAGCAAGCGTAACTGTTCCCTGGCTCTCGATGATGAGCCCTTCCTTCTTGTTTCTATTGAAGGTGCTGGGCTTGAAATCTGGAGAACTCGGGTTCCCATAACCGGCAATCTTGACGCTGGATCCAACCAGGCGGGTTCCAAAGAGATAGTTATCGTTGGCTTCCACACCAGCCAGGTTGATCGCGCCATCGGTGACGACCTGCAGACCATATCCGCCGCCTACCAGAGTCTTCACGCATGGTTGTGGGAGACAGGTTTTCATATCCTCGGCAGTGCAGTTCCCCGAATACGTATAGACCATGTGTCCGTTGAATGCGCTGCGACTGAGGGTGACATCTCCAACTGCCTGGATGTCCGCGCCAAATAACTGGTTGTTGCTGGCTGCAACCTGGTCGAGCGTCACGCTGTCAGTGCTGATGACCTCTAAGCCTCTTCCTGTCATGGGGTCGCTGGTGCCTGAGCCGTTGCCGCTGAATATGCTGTTGGAGATGCCGATCAGCGATCCATCCAGGTGAGCGCCAAAGAGAAGGTTCCCCTGTGCCGACACATCACTTACATTAATGTTGCCGGTGGTGACCACCTGCAGGCCGTATCCGTCATAAACTTCTGTGCATTCTTCAACAGGATGGCAATAGTACTTGGTAACACAGTGCTTGTAATAGGATTTATTTCCATCGAAGAAGCTGTTGTAGACGACCACACCTTCTTCCCCCGCTGTGATGTTCGCACCGAAGAGTTGGTTGTTGTCTGCATGAACACTTTCAAGAGTTACCCCATCTCCACCGGTGGTCTGGACCTGGAGGCCATAGCCCTGCGGATTGCTCTCGTCGCGTGACCAATTGTGGTTGAAGTAGCTGTTGAGGACCCACGCATCCACTGCCTCGATGTCGGCGCCGAAGAGATAATTTTCATTGGCTTCCACCCCATCCAGATAGGCAGTGCTGTCACTGACGATCTTTATGCCATAGCCGCCATTGAGTTTTTCCTCGCACGGAACCGGATGGCAGGTTTGGGTGGGGCAGTTGTGGGTATAGGATAGATTCCCATTGAAGAAGCTGTTCAGCACCGCGACAGAGCCGGTTGCGGTAATATCCGCCCCAAACTTCTCATTGGAGTTGGCATATACCGTATCGAGGAAGACCTCGTCCTGGCTCTCGACCAGCAAGCCATAGCCGTCCACTTTGTCCTTGTCGTAGTCGTTGTTGTTGAACTCGCTATCCGTGATGTAGACAAATCCGCCGGCGTTGACTTTGGCGCCGAACTTCTTGTTGTTATTGAACTGCGAGCCCTGCACCGTCACGCTGCCGTCTGCCTTCAGATCGGCGCCAGCCTGCGAATTGGTGACCGCCACGTTGGTGAGCGTGATGTCTCCATTCGAGACCAGTGTGAGCCCGGTCCCGTCGGCGTTGATGATCTGAATGTCGTTGAAGGTCAAGGAACCAGCCCAGGGATTGCTGAACCCGATGACGACCGGGACATTCAATACGGTTGGATTAGCTGGGTTTATGCTGGTGCCTGATGTATCCCAGCCGCCCTGAACGGTCAGGTTGTAGTTGTTGAGGCTCGTGAAGCCGTACGAGTCGAAATCGATGCTCGTCTCGTCGCTCGTGTATGTCCCCATCTGGACATAGATCTTGCCCGCCTGTTGGTAGGCTGGATCTGTTTCGTTAGCCTTCAGGAAGTCCAGCAGCTCATCGAAGCTCTCGAAGGAGTCCGTACAGCCGTTCGCCCCGGGTGTCGGAGCCTGATTCTGAGGGCACCAGATCGGGTCGCTGGTCAGGATCGCATCTGCGCTTTCCTGTGAGGTCAGCGGCTGTGGCTCTCCTTCCGCATTCAGGACGGTCACGGTCGTATCGTCTGGTACTTGCTCCAGAATGGTTGCTGCTTCCTCGGTGGATGCCGCTTCTTCCGGCTCCGTGGCCGCAGGCTCTTCGACCACTGGCTCCGTGGCTACCGGCTCTTCGACCACTGGTTCTTCAGTAGCGGGCGGGGCTGCCTCTGTGGGTTCCGATGTTGCCTCCCCTTCATCAGCGGGAGGGTCCACCTCAGCCGTCTCGGTTGGAGGCGGGGGCGGAGTACCATCGTCTGCATATACGCTGGTCGTGCCCACGGCACTGACAAGCATCACAGCCACGATGGTCAAAAAAAGAAAAATTGCTCGAACTTTGTGGGACATATGCTATTCTCCTTTGTCCTGAAAAAAAGATTTAATAAGGCATTTAGGCTTGCACTGGAGCAGCTTTCCTTTCGAAAGCTGCTCCATAACGGACAAGTTATTTGGTCAACTGAATACTGGGACTAGCCGGAGCAGGGGGGTCGTAGTTCTCGCTGGCGAGGTAGTAGATATCGACGGTCCCACCGCCGTTGACGATGAATTCGTAGGCGATCACCTGGCTGTGGAGTTCGAAGTCCACGCCGCCGTTGAAGGTCACCTTGGAGTGCGGCATCAGGAAAGTGCCGTGGATATCGACCGTCGAGCCGCCGTTCAGGTCAACAGGTTCTGTATTCTCCCAGGGCATGTGGACCAGCAAACCGCGGACATCACCCCAGGTATCCTCCGTTTTCGGAGCGGTCAGGTTGACGATGCTGTCACCGTTCCATTTGGGGTAACCCCGGTGCAGATAAATATAGGCGTCGTTTGATTTCGCCGTGGCACCAGAGTTGACGATGAAATCGCCGGAGCCGGAGGAATAGAAGCGGAAGCGCTTGGCTTCCAGGTAGTCTTTGACGTTGAGGTTGCCGTTCTCGGTGAAGACTTCGAGATCGTTGAAGATAAATTTTTGACCGTTGCCTGGGTTGAAACTGGAGCCGCCCTGCATGACGATCGTGACGGTGCCGCTGGGTCCGCTGATATCACTGCCGGAACTATTTACATTGAAGTCGCCGCTGAAGCAGTATTTGCCTGGCAGCATCGTATAGTCTCCACTGATCGCCAGGCTGCTGAAGGAACCCGGATGGATCGTGTTGCCTGAAACGTAGCCAGCCGTACTGCAAGTGGGCCGGGAGGGCATGGTGGGTGTATTTGCATACTTGGCGATATAGAATGATTCGGGGATGGAGTTGCCGCCATTGACATCACACTGGATCGGGTCATAGGGGAGTGGGCTTGTATGGATATTCTTGTCGTTGAAACAGCCAATGACCTGACCCATGGCATCCATATCGAAGGTGATGTTGCTGTTCATAAAGATGGCGTCATCACTGCTGCAGTTGATAAAGATGCCGCTGTCGTGGGTGTAGAGGTCGGCGCCACCGTTGAGCAGCAGGCAGTTTTTGAAGTCACCGCCCTTGGTGCCTACCATTGCTGCGCCTATGCTCGGGTTGCCGGAGGAGGAGCTGCTGCTGCCCTGCACGCGGGCGATTGCCTCGACTGCGCTGCTGAGCGTTTGGCGGCCGATCACGCGTCCAAAGGTGCTTGGGATGGTGGAAACGATCCGGACGCGAATGTACTCGTCCTTGTGTGCTGTATCGATACCCTCACAGGGCGCGACCTTCCAACCCGTTGCCGGATCCGTCGAACCTTCTTCGCTGCAGAGATTGACATATACCTTGGTGTTGGGCCCGCTTGCGATCGGTAGACCGTCATGAGTATAGCCGTTGCTGGTCGCCCGGAGTTGAGCGGCAGCTACGGCAGCATCGCGCTTTTGCTGCGCAGTGCAAGGTTCACACCTGATGGATGCCAGCGCCGCAGTGAGCACGGACGTGTCTGCGGTATTCTGCGCATGGCGCTTATCGGAAAATGACCGGCTGCCGTCGATCGCCAGCGCCGCAAAGGCGAAAAGCCCAATGGCTGCCAGGGCGATCAGGATCAGGGCCTGGCCCCTTTCGGTTTTTCTATGAATCATGATGACATCTCCTTACAAAAGAAAAATGAAGAAAAAAGAAATAATGAAAACAATTCATGGTTGAATGATACTGCATGAGGCGACGTGCAGTGAAGAGTTTGGATACATGATGTACTCTACAAACTTGATAGGTCAGTTGCCAGCCAATTAATCTGTAAAGATGTCGAGACAGGTGGGGAGCGCAGGCAGGTGAAAACATGCGGATAGACAGCGCTTCAGTTCCGGTTTTATTCCTTCCATTAAAGATTTTGCGCAATTTCAGGTCGGATTTAACGAAAAAAGGCAACTCGAATTTAATCCTTGTACTCACGTGCCTGGGTGACCAGAATCAGCGTCTGGCCCCTTTCGGTTGATGTACTCATAAAGTCATCTCCCTTTCGAACCAATAAAATACTATTATACATGGCAAACAGGGTCTTTTTAGACGCATTAATCGCTGAGCGAATTATACAATAGAAGATCAGGGTTGGAATCTCAAATAAAAAGAGACATCCCTGGGTATGCCTCTGAATAGGAAGGAGTGATCCCGATCTGTCTTTATTGGAATCAAAAGCGACGCTCAACGCGTCGCTTTTGATGATCGACTTACTATTCCCCTATTTCAACTGCGAAATAGTTGGATATATGGGAACCTTGGGGTTCACGTTTGGGTCGTACTGTATATCAACCGTAGCATCTCCGTTTGAAGAAACTGTGTAGCCAATCACCTGACTGTTCATCGCTTTGCCATCTGATGTGCCGCGCAGATCCAGGCAGGAAGACGGGGCTAGGATCGTTCCAACAATATCCTGGCCAGAATTGCCTCGAATGACAATAACCTGATCGCCCTTGGTATAGTCGGTGCATGCCGGACTGTGCAGCGCGATGATCATGAAGTAGCCATGATAATCTTCACTGCCTGTGTACGTTCCCTTCTGTGTAGCCGTGCCGGAAAGACCGCCATGGCCCGTAAACTTCAGGTCGAAATGTGTATCTGTGACATAAAGTGTCGCGTTGTTCAGGACAATCTCTTTCATATCATAGGAATCAAGATCGGAAATGCAGAAAACACCATTTTCGAAAGTCGTACTACTTGATGCAGGCGGAGGGATAATTCCAATGTCACCGGGATCCCCATCGCAGGGATTGGGCGGCATCATGCCAAGTACATCCTCAGGGTATCGTATTTTCCGGAGGCTTTGGTTTTGCTGATAGCATACGCCTGGGGTTGTCGGATACTCAACCACGGTCCCAACGCTTGTGACACAAGAACCGGGATCGACAAGCTCAAGCTTTTTATGGAATGCAGCACAGCCGTTCGAAAATACTCCCCCGCCTTTAATCTTCCAATCTCCGTTTTTGCTATCGATGCCACAGGGGTCGGCGATAACGTCGTTAAGACCGACAATTGGACTCCCATTGAACGGTGGCACCACAACATACCCACAGGCACGCGCCGTCGCAGTCACTGCGCTCGTGACTTGCTGTCTGCCGAGGACGCGCGTGAACGTGGTATTCAGGTGGGAAACGATTTGTACGGTGATGTCCTTGCCGTCTGTACCGCCCGGGCATTCGCCGGTGGGCACATCGGTGGCTGTGATGGTCACCTCGTTCGAGGTGCCATTATTGTTATAACTGTTCGATGTGGCGCGGGTCTGGGCTGCATCTGCAATGATGCTATAAATCGTTGGCTCATTCGCCTTCTCGGTATCGGTCGCTCTGGTGTAGGCAAGAGCGCCCGCCAGGGCGGCCGTATCGGCTGCGTTCTGCGCGTGGCGTTTCTCCGAATAGACTCTGCTGCCGTCGATCGCCAGGGCAGCGAAAGCGAACAATCCTACTGCCGCAAGCGCGATCAGAATGAGTGCCTGTCCCTTTTCGGTCGTTTTAGTAATCATAACGGAAACTCCTATACATAGATGTACTCTGATATACACGACGTGAAGTGCCGCCAGGGGATACCCGATATGCTATACAAAACTGAAATGTCCCCCGCCAATTTGCTTTTTTGAAGGGGACATGGGAACTGATGATAACGAGATCGAAAATCAATGCACGAAGCCCGAAAAAGCGGCGTACTTTGGTACGCCGCTCTGCCAGAAAATACTTGCTTGCCACAAGGTTTTGGAAAAAAACTTGTGGCAAAGTTTTCATTCCACGGTAACTGATTTTGCCAAATTCCGCGGCTGATCTACATCCAATCCGCGCAGGGCAGCAATATGATATGCCAGCAGTTGGAGGGGGAGAACGGTGACCACCGGTGACAGCATCCAGGGAGTTTCCGGGATCCAGAGAACATGGTCGGTCATCGCTTCCACCAGTTCGTCGCCATCCGTTGCTACCGCGATGACCACGCCGCCGCGCGCCCTGGCTTGCTGGATCTGCGAAACCATTTTCTCGCGCCACGGATCTTTGGGTGCCAGGCAGAGGACAGGCATATGTTCATCGATCAGGGCGATGGGACCATGCTTCATCTCGCCCGCGGGATAGCCCTCCGCGTGAATGTAGGAAATCTCCTTGAGCTTCAATGCACCTTCGTAAGCGATCGGCATGTTGATGCCGCGCCCCAGATACAGGCAATCGCGAATGTCTTTGAGCGCATGTGCAACGACTGCCACTTCCTCCTCACGTTCGAGCGTGCGTCCGACCAGGTCAGGGATGAGGCGCAGGTCGGCGACCAGTGCTTTGCGAGTCCTGTCGTCAATGACGCCGCGCAGGTCCGCCAGCAGGATCGCCAGCATGTACTGGTCGACCAGCGGGGCGGTGAAAGCCTTGGTCGAGGCCACACCGATTTCCGGTCCGGTCTGCATCGAGATGAAACCGTCAGCCACGCGGATGGCCTGCGACCCGATCGCGTTCACAATGCTCCAGAGGGTTGCGCCTTTGCGGCGGCCTTCTTCCATGGCGGCGAGCGTATCGGCCGTCTCACCGGATTGCGAGATGGCAAGCACAACGGTCCTGTCGTTCAGGATGGGATCGCTGTAGCGGAACTCCGAGCCGATCACCACTTCGACCGGTACGCGCGCGATCTTTTCGATCAGGTATTTTCCGACCATGCCGGCATAGGCGGCCGTGCCGCAAGCCGTGATGTAAATCTTTTCGATCTGCCTGGCAAACTCCGCTGTCAGATTCAGATCGGGCAGGCGGATTCTTCCGTTGACAAAATCGACGCGGCCTGCGAGGGTATCGGTCACGGCGCGCGCCTGTTCATGGATTTCCTTCTGCATGAAGTGACGGTATTCGCCTTTCTCCGCCGCGATCGGATCCCATGAAACGGCATGGACCTGAGGTTTGACCTGGGCGCCATCCAGCATTTCGATCGTCATGGTGTTGCAGGTGACGACCGCCATTTGCCTCGATTCCAAAAAGATCACATTGCGCGTGTGCTCCATGATGGCCGGGATGTCACTGGCGATAAAGTTTTCACCGTCACCCAGTCCCAGCACGACACCTCCGGCATTGCCGATCCGCGCGGTCACGATCTTATCCGGCTCATCAGCCGACATGACCACCACCACATTCGCGCCCTGGATTTGATTGAACGTTTTGCGCGCCGCTTCCACCAGGCTCAGGCCCGTTGCCAGATAATGTTCCACCAGGTGCACGATGGTTTCGGTATCTGTCTCCGACTGGAACTCGACGCCTTCCGCCATCAGCTCATCTTTGAGTTCGAGGAAATTTTCCACGATCCCGTTCTGGACGACGACCACGCGTTTTGTCTGCCCGAGATGAGGATGCGCGTTGCGGGCATTGGGCGCGCCGTGCGTTGCCCAGCGCGTATGACCGATGCCCGGCGCGCCGCTGATGGGGGATTTGCCGAGCAGATCGATCAATTGGGATAACTTGCCCGCGTCTTTCCGGACCTCGAGCTGGTCGCCGTTCAAGATGGCGAGTCCAGCCGAATCGTAGCCGCGGTACTCGAGCCTTTTGAGGCCGTTGAGAATGATTGGCGTCGCATCATGCGGCCCAATATATCCGACGATTCCACACATAGGGGATCCTCCGATTGATAAGAGAGTAGTTGATTAGAGAGTAGAAGATCAGAGATTAGTTACTAATCTCTACTCTCTATTCTCTAATCTCGTGCCTGCCACTCTTTGCTGCTTTGCCCGCGTGATCGCTCGCGCGGTGTTGTCGCAAAGTCTATTTTCGGAGGGAAAGAGAAACGGGTGATGGCGCACCCGAAGGGCTTCCGCTGATCTGTCGATTTTCAGACGCCGCTGGCGTCCTTAGCTCCATCTCTGTGATGGAGAACCCTTATCCTCGTCACCTTTAGTCTGGTAGTCGTGTGGTCTGGTAGTTGTGTAGTCTGGTAGTCATGTAGTCTCGTTAGTCGTACACAAGCGCTGACCGCGAGACCATCTGACCTTTAGACTATGGGACTAAAGGCCATGCGCTGTCTTTCCCGGGTCAAATTGCCGGTTCACCTCCTTAACGGAAAATCTGCGAGCGGGATTATACCGTGATTTCATTGGTGGTGGGCTGGAGTTTGTGCAGAGCTGTATTGAAGCGTTCGTCGGATATGCAAGTGCCGCTTTAATAACTCACCTTACGCAGTTTCACCACGGAGCGCACGGAGAAAACCCTTTAAAAATCTCCCCTGGCACCACCCGCCAGGGCAGGTGTGTGGACTCCGTGCGCAAAGCGTCCGTGGTGGAGGTACTTTGCCTGCGTAACATCAGTTAATAAAAAAGGGAGTGCCGAATGATGCGGGCACTCCCTATCATGCAATGTTATTCTACATTAACACTCTGGTGTAAGGATCGTATCGATAACCTCCGCCTCCAGGGGAATATCAGTTTGATTGAGTATTTGCGGCATGAACGGCATAAATATGTGATGATCGTAGGAAACGATTACTTTTAAGGCATGTGCTTCGCAGGCAATCGGCGGGGTGGTCACGTTGAAACCCTGATCCACACCATCTTCCCAAACAAGGTTGTCATCAATGTAAATTTGGACTTTCGCCGGGTAGGCTGCCGCCAGATCCTCGAGATTGATGGGAGAGTTGGATGAGGCGCGCGCCCGCGCTTCGATGCCTGCAAAATCTGCGGGGTGTATCGAGCCATACAGCGCGCCTTCCTGGGCGGCATCGCGCAGCTGCACGTACTGGAACAAAACAATGGCGAATTCCGTCGCGCCCGAAAGAAGGTACAACAGGATGACCAGGCTGATAGCCAGCTCCACAAGACTTTGGCCCCTCGCCGATATGGGTAGTAGGGATTTCTTTTTCATAAGCATTTCCTCTAATCTCATACACTAGGGCTCAGTGCCCCATACGCGTAAGCCATCCACGTAGGCAGGGATGGTCGGCCAGTCGGTCCAGACAGCGGGCAGCGCGCTGGCGGTGTGCCACCAGTCATCCGTCGCCACATAGGTGGCTCCCCAGCCGTTCAAATGCAGGGAGGTCTGGAATTCCCATTTGCCGCCCGCCGGTAGCGATGCCGCGCCATAGTTGATGGTGAAGTAATATATCTTGTTCGTAACCTGTGTCGGACCGCTGATCGTGGCTACTCCAGACTCGTCCCAGTATTTCTCCAGCACATAGTCAGTTTCTTTGTTTGGACTGTCGATGCCAAAGTAGATGCGAACGCTGATGTTCGAGACGGCAGCCGTTCCGGTGTTCAGCACCTGAAAGCGGAATTGAGTCTGCTGATTGTTATCGGTCCCGCCGGAGATCAGTTGAACCTTCAGGTCTGCAGGTGGAGCGGGTGTGATCGTTGGCACGCCAACCGGCCGAATAACGGGGTAGGTTTCACAGCCCGGCGTCGAGAAGAAGACTTGAACCTGTTCGCCGCCCGCTCTATTGTAAGTTTTGTCGAAAGTAAAAGTGACTCTGGCTGTTCCGTTCGCCGGAATGACCACTGCTGTAGAAAGCGGCAGCTTCGCATCCTGTTTATTTAAGTTTCCTGTCCAGAATATGGTCCCATTGAGGTCGGCACTCTGTAACCACAGACTTGAGTCGCCGGGGACATGGCCCGCAGCATAGTTCCAAGCCACATAGACGCTGTCCACCGTAACGGGATAAGGATTACTTGCATTCGACATGTCCAGGTACATGGTCTTGCCCGATAATGTAATCGTTCCAGCAGTATCTCTGATGCTGTTACACCCGGAGACAGGCGTCGGAGGGATTGCCGTTGGCGGAACTGGCGTGGTGGGTACTGCTGTTGGTACAGCGGGCGTAAGGGATGGTGTCGGGGTGCCCGTCAGCACCTCATGGGGTGAATCTCCGGTGCTGGGCAGATGTACGTTCACATCGGTGGGGGTGTAGCTGGCAGTGATGGTCGACCAGCCCAGGGTGTTGAAAGTGACAGTGCATTGACCCTGGCCGCCGCTGAGCGTAATATTGCAGGGGCCGGCAGCCGTGGTGACCGCGACTGTGCCGGCAGGAGTATCACCCATGCCAAATTCATTTGCCACCGTGATATAGATCGTGACGGTCTGCCCCACTACCGATGGGTCGGCTGTGTCTATGACCGTCGTGATGGTGTTGGCCGCGCCAACAACATGAACTACACTGCCTGAACTGGGACTGAAAGCGCTAGCATCAGCAGGGGTATAAGCAGCAGTAACCGTTGTAGTGGTGGAAAAGAGATATGGATTGGCACAGGTGCCTGTGCCGCCAGAGAGAGTGACCGTACAATTGGAGCCGCCAGCGGATATCAGGACTGTGCCAGTAGGCGTCCCGGATGCGCTGGTTACTGTCACTGAGGCAGTAACCGGTTGGCCCGGTTGAGATGGGTTCGGGTCGGTGTCGACGGTAACGGTCGTTGCCGCCGCGCCCCCAGACCCTGCCACAGGAATGGATACTGCCATCAGAATCGTGCGTGCGCTTGATGCGACGATCAAACGGTCGTGAAAAGGCACCAGCGGGACCAGGGCATCAAAATGGCCCGTAACCGTGACCTCGATACGAGTGGTGTTTTGGTCCGAGGGATGAACAGTATTATCCGCGGGGCCATCACAATTAGGCTCGAATCCGGGATTTCCACCGACGGTCCCATTGTCATACCGAATGGTAATATCATCATCACCAAAAGCGTTTAGAAAATCCGCCCTTTGCGCGGCCTGCTTGATGCCATAACAATCCTGATAGCGATTAACGCTGCTGTTATCCGGACCGCCATCAGTGCTGAAGTCGGTGCCCTGACCTGTGGCGGAGCCATAGCGGGCTGCCTGGCGGCTGGCAGTCACCACGCTGGAGTACATGAAGAGCAGGCGTCCAGCTTCCAATAGTCCGTAAAGCAACAGGAGCAAAATTGGCAGGACGATGGCAAATTCCACGATCGCCTGCGCCTTGTTCTTTTTTTGGGCGAAAATTTTTAATTTCATGGCGAAAATTCCTGATTCTTGATTCCTGATAATCCTAGTCTTAGTGTACTTTCACTGAGGTGGTGTCCAATGCGACATTCGTACTAAAAACCACCGACACTTTTGCAAATTATGGCTGGAAAAGCAAAAGAGCCGCCCCAAGGATAAAAAAGGGCCCGTAGGGAATGAAAGTCATCAAAGCCGCATTGTGGTAACGACGTCTTACCAGCAACACAATGACAAGCAGGAGGCTGATGAATCCTCCAAAAATGATTCCCCAGGCGAGCCCAATTGGAATAAAGTCCCAGCCAAGCATAAGCCCGAGCACTCCTCCCAGGTAAACGTCGCCGCCACCCAGGGCTTCTTCATCGTCAGTGGCCTGCCCGGCCGCCTGCATCCTGCGTGCCCGGTAGCGTGCTACAAGAACACCCAGTTGGTAGAGCAGGAACATGACACCAAAACCAACCACTCCGCCGAGCAGTGATTTTCCGAGGCCGATGAGGATGCTGTTGTCGTTGATCCGGCTGTGGATGGAGGTCCCCACGACCAGGCCCAGGAGCGCGCCTGCCAGGCTGGTGGGATGCAGGATCAGGCGATGCTCCAGGTCGATCACGATCACGATTCCAAAATAGATCAGTACGAGCATGCCGAGGGGAAACCCAAGCGCTTTTGACGGGAACAGCCAGAAGTACACAAAAGCGCTGACCGTCAAAATCTGCACCAGCCACGTTCGCAGGCCGCGCGTCTCTCCGCACTGCCGGCACGCGCGCAGCATCAAATAATCTCCCAGGGGAAACGGGGTTTGACACTGCGGGCAGGCAGCGCGACTGAAACGGCGTGTCGAAGGAAGTACATCCGAAGCATAATTGATCAGGAGGCCTGCAAACCAACCGAGAACGGCGGGAACAAGAAGGATTACATTCATGGTTAGTAATTATAGCCCAAAGAAAATGCCAAAAATTGGTCGGCGACAGTATGCAAATCAACTGTAATGTGCTTGCCGAAGCGCCTGAATTGTCTTACAATCGCGGCGATATCCCCCTGGAGATGAACATGGAAAAATTCATGATCGAGGGCGGGGTCCCATTGAACGGAGAAGTAACCCCCGCTGGAAACAAAAATGCCGCCTTGCCTTTGCTGGCTGCCGCGCTGCTGACGGACGAGCCGATCGTTTTGCGCAACATTCCCCAGATCGAGGATACCTTCGTGATGCGGCAGATCATCGAGAGTCTCGGCGCGCAGGTCGAGGATCTGGACGCGACGTCGTGGCGGGTCGTCGCGCGCGACGTTCGGCCTGCGGATCTGACCCCGGACCTTTGCCGCCGCATCCGCGCCTCCATTCTGGTTGCCGGGCCTCTCACCGCGCGGATCGGTGAATTCAAACTGCCGCCGCCGGGAGGCGATGTGATCGGCCGCCGGCGGCTGGATACCCATATCCTGGCGTTGCGCGCCCTGGGCGTGGACGTGAAGTATGAACGCGGCTTCACCTTCCAATCAGACGATTTGCGCGGCGCGGATTTTCTGATGGATGAAGCCAGCGTGACTGCCACGGAGAACGCCATCATGGCAGCCGTGACTGCAAAAGGGGATACGGTGATCCGCAATGCCGCCTCGGAGCCGCATGTGCAGGAGTTATGTTATTTCCTCAATTCACTTGGCGCACAGATCGAAGAGGTTGGTTCCAATACCCTCCATATCCATGGCGTGAGGCGCCTGCATGGCGGGGAATTTACGATCGGTCCCGATTATTTGGAAGTCATCAGCTTTGTTGGCGCAGCGGTCGTCACGCATGGCAGCCTGCGAGTGAGAAACGCAGGCGTGAACAACCTTCACATGATCGCGCATGTCTTCGAACGGCTGGGGGTTACATGGCACGTGGAAGGCGATGACTTGATCCTGCCTGCCGATCAGTCGCTCGAGATTGTCCCCGATCTGGATGGGGCGATCCCTGAAATCAAAACAAATGTCTGGCCCGCCTTCCCGACGGACCTGATCAGTATTGCCATCACAGTTGCGACTCAAGCCAGTGGTTCCGTGCTGTTCCATGACTGGATGTTCTCGGGCCGGATGTACTTCACGGATAAGCTGGTAGGCATGGGCGCCAAGATCATTTTATGTGACCCATATCGCTGTCTCATTCAGGGACCCAGTCAGTTGTACGGCGAGAATTTGGAGAGCCCGGATATTCGCGCCGGCATGTCCATGCTGCTGGCGGCCCTGGCTGCGAAGGGACAATCCACGATTCGGAATATCAGCCAGATCGAGCGGGGCTATCAGGACGTGGATAAAAAATTACGCGCCCTCGGAGCAAAGATCGAGAGGGTGAAGGAGTGAGGAGTAGTCATATAAACAGGTAGACAGGTACACAGGTCAAACAACTTGTCTACTTGTTTACTTGTCTACTTGTTTACTTGACTACTTGTGTACCACCCTCATCCCTTGATCACAGCTACCGGTCGGAGCCGCGCAACCTTCTTCGCGATCCCCGCCTTGCTCACGGTTTCGACAACCATGTCCACATCCTTGTAAGCGGAGGGCGCCTCTTCCGCCAGCCCGGGCATCGATCCCGCCCGGATTTCGATCCCGCGTTTCTCCAGCTCTTTCCGCAATTCATCGCCGCGCACTTCCTTCTTGGCTTTTGACCTCGACATGAGGCGTCCCGCACCGTGGCAGGATGATCCGAAGGAACGGGTCATGCTCTCCTGCGTGCCAACCAGCACCCAGGAGGCTGTCCCCATCGAACCGGGAATGATGACCGGCTGACCGATCTTCTGATATTCCGGCGGCAGTCCCGGCGAGCCGGGTCCGAAGGCGCGCGTCGCGCCTTTGCGATGCACGCAGACCTTCATTTGTTTGCCATCGATCTCGTGTGTCTCGATCTTGCCCATGTTATGAGCAATGTCATAGACCTGGTGCAAATGCCAGTTGCGCGTCCGGGGTGCGAAGGTCTCTTCGAAGGCGCGCCGCGCCGAATGAGCCAGCAATTGTCGATTCACAAAAGCGAAATTGGCGGCGGCGCGCATTGCCCCCAGGTATGCCTGACCTTCCGGCGAATCCATCGGCGCGCAGACCAGTTCGCGGTCGGGCAGGTCGATGCCATATTTGCGGACTGCGTTCTGGAACTGCTGGACATAGTCTGTGCAGACCTGGTGTCCCAGCCCGCGCGAGCCACAGTGGATTTGCACGGTTAAGCAGCCTTGATAGAGTCCCATTGTGCTCGCGGCTTCTTCATTGAATATCTGGTCGACCACATCCACTTCGATGAAGTGATTGCCCGCGCCCAGGGAACCGACCTGCTCGCGGCCGCGCGTCCTGGCGCGCTCAGAGACGCGGGCAGGATCGGCTCCTTCCACGGAACCCGACTCCTCGGTCCGCGCGAGATCGGCTTCGCTTGCATATCCATTTTTCAGCGCCCAACGCGATCCATCCCGCAGGATATGATCCAATTCTTTCAGATCGACCTTGATGATTCCCGCCTTTCCCACACCGCTCGGACAATATTTATTTAAGAGAGTTGCGAGGGTGCCCATCTCACCGCGCGCAGATTCGAAGTCGAGGCTGGTAGCCAGCAGGCGCACGCCACAATTAATGTCGTACCCAATTGCCCCAGGGGAAATGACGCCGTGCGGATATTCGGTCGCAGCGACGCCGCCGATGGGGAAGCCATAGCCCTGGTGCATATCAGGCATCACGATCACGTGCCCAACCAGCCCGGGCAAGGTCGTCGCGTTGACCGCCTGCTCCAGGGATTTATCGTCGATGACCTGCTCGAGCAATTCGCGCGTGGCGAACAACCGGACCGGCACGCGCATGTCAGGACGCGTGTCCATGGGGATTTCCCATTCTGTTTCACTGATTTGAACTAGGTTCTCGATCTTCATTTGGTTCTCTCTTCGCAAGGCTCACACATCGAATACAATGACAACCTCAACTCCCCGGGATGTTTCTTCGATCTTCAAGTTATGGTATGTCACCGCTTTGATTGCTTTATCGATCGAAGTGATCTGCGCACCACCCATCTCCACTTTTAACTTCTGACCCTTCGGCACGGCTGCGCCGGTCAGGGCGGCGCTTTTTACTTCCAACTCAAAGACATCGAACGCCAGATTTTCCTGTTCCTGATAATAAACTAATTCCGAGAGGAAGCCCACCAGCAGACTCTCCGCATCTGCTGCTTCGGTCTCAAACGTCCGCTTCAGGCGCGGACCTTTACCTGTCACCGTTCCGGCAAGCGCATTCATTGCCCGCGCGCATTCGGCAAACAGCGACGGCAGGTCCCACGCCCAAACGCGGACCGACCAATCGGCAGTGTGCGAAATCTCCTCGAAACCCATGATTTTATTGTACCCCTGCGCGGCTTTTCAGGCGCGGTGCAACTTTTCGCGATCCTCTGCATCTAATAATAGGTTGAACACGGTAAAATAGAGACAAAGCACGTTGTCTTGATTACGGAAAGAATTCTTACGCGAGGAAATTACCAGGCTATGTCATCGAATGGAAATGCAAAGCACGTAAAAGTGTTGATATTGGGATCGGGTCCCACAGGTTATTCCGCGGCGCTCTACGCGGCGCGCGCCGAACTGCAGCCTGTTGTCCTGACCGGGATGCAGCTGGGCGGGCAGGCGGCGTTGACCTATACCATTGAAAACTACCCCGGTTTTCCCGACGGGGTTGGCGGGCCGCAATTGGGTGAATTATTCCAGAAGCAGGCCGAGCACTTCGGCGCGCTGACCGAGTTTGCCTCCGCCAATTCCGTGGATCTGTCGCAGCGGCCTTTCAAGGTGGACTCAGACAGCGGCGAATACCTGGCAGATGCTCTCATCGTCGGTACCGGCGCGAGCCCCAACCACCTCCAAATCCCCGGTGAAGTGGAGCTGACGGGCCGCGGCGTCTCGTATTGCGCGACCTGCGACGGCTGGTTCTTCAAGGACAAGAAGGTCGTGGTGGTTGGCGGCGGGGACAGCGCCCTGGAGGAGGGTCTGTTCATCACGCGCTATGCCTCGTCGGTGACGATCGTTCATCGCCGCGACGAGTTTCGCGCCAGCCCGATCCTGCAGAATCGCGCCAGGGAACATCCCAAGATCAATTTCATTTTGGAGACAGTCGTCACCGAAGTGATCGGTACGGAAAAAGTGACCGCGGTGAAGTTGAAGAATGTTAAAACGCTCGAGGAAACGACCTATGAAACGGATGGCGTCTTCATCTTCATCGGTCACACGCCCAACACGCAGATGTTCAAGGGTCAACTGGAAATGAGCGAGCTGGGGTACATCAAGGTCAACGACAGGATGGAGACGAACGTCCCCGGGGTCTTTGCAGCGGGAGAGGCAGCCGACCCACACTTCCGGCAGGTGGTCACGTCGGCGGGGATGGGCGCCGCGGCCGCCATCCAGGCGACGCGCTTCCTCGAAGCCATGGAAGCACCCGCGGAAAAAGTTTGAGGTTTCGAGAGAAACGTACAGTGGCGCCAGCGGCGCCACTGTTTTTTTCGTAAAGCCAGCCCGGAAAAATGTGACAAAATGTACTTTCTTATCGCATAGGTTTCGGATAAAATTTTACTAAAACCTATGGAGGCGTCATGAATAAAATCTCGATCATCGGCGCAGGTATGACTGGCGCCACGACGGCACACTGGCTTGCCGAACGTGAAATCGCTGATCTGGTTCTCGTTGATATTGTCGAGGGGATGCCGCAGGGCAAGAGCCTGGATATGTTGGAGGCAATGCCGATCATTGGCAAAGATGTGGAGATCGTCGGGGCGAATGACTATGCCGCGACCAGGGGCTCCGATATCATCATCATCACGGCCGGTCTGGCTCGCAAGCCGGGCATGAGCCGTGATGATTTGTTATCGAAGAATGCCGAAATCGTAGGTCCGGCTGCCACGGAAACATTGAAGCATTCGCCGGATGCGATTTTCATCGTGCTGACGAACCCGCTCGACACGATGGCTTATCTGACCCTGAAAAAGACGGGTCTGCCGCGTGAGCGCGTGGTGGGCCAGGCCGGGATCCTGGATTCGGCGCGCATGCGCGCCTTCGTTGCGAAAGAAACCGGCGTGAGCGTGGAAAATATCAACTGCTATGTGCTGGGCGGGCACGGCGACGAGATGGTCCCGCTGACGCGTCATTCGAACGTCGCCGGGATCCCGTTAAAGGAATATCTCCCGGCCGACAAGCTGGAGGCGATCGTTGCCCGGACGCGCAAGGGCGGCGGCGAGATCGTCAACCTGCTCAAGACCGGTTCCGCCTATTACGCGCCTTCGGTCGCCTGTACGCAAATGGCGGAAGCGATCCTCAAGGACAAGCACCTGATCGTCCCGTGCGCGGCATACATGAACGGGGAGTACGGCCTGAAAGACATGTTCTTTGGTGTGCCTGTCATGCTGGGGCGCAAGGGGATCGAAAAGATCATCGAGTACAAACTCGACGAGGATGAGAAAGCCATGTTCGAGAAATCCGCGGGGGCGGTGAAGGAAACACACGAAGCATTGAAGAAGCTGGTAGAGTTCTAATCGTCAGGGCACGCGCTTCGTCTTCGTGGCGCCGTGGCGCCACGCGAATGCGTGCCCGCAAATTTCCTGGAGGCCAATCATGATCCTGCACGAAAAACTCTCTGCACAACTGCCTGAATGGCGTGAACGAATCCGATCGCTCGCCAAAGAGCATGGCGATGTCAAGGTTGCGGATGTCACCGTTGGTCAAGTCATTGGCGGCATGCGCGATATCAAATCGCTCGTGACGGATGTCTCGTTTGTCGACCCGGCGGAAGGCATCCGCTTCCGCGGCATGTCCATCCCTGAGATCCTCAAGGCACTGCCGAAGGCGCGCGGCGGGAAGATGCCGCTGGTGGGCGGGCTGTATTACCTGCTCATGATCGGCGAGGTGCCGACCAAAGAGCAGGCCATGGAAGTGGAAGCCGAATGGGCAAAGCGCGCCGATGTTCCGGATTATGTCTTCAAGATGATCAAGTCCATGCCGAAAGAGACTCACCCGATGACGCTCTTTTCACAGGCAGTCCTGGCATTGCAGAATGGTTCGGTCTTTGCGCAGAAATATCACAGCATGAAGAAGGATGTCTATTGGGAAGCTGCGCTGGAAGACAGCCTCGATTTGACCGCCCGGCTCCCGGTGATCGCAGCCTACATCTATCGCCTGAAATATTTCGGTGAGAGCAAAAAACCGAAATACAATCCCAGGCAGGATTACGGCATGAACTTTTCCCGCATGATGAAAGTCCCGGACAAGAAGGGCTATGCTGAGCTTGCCCGTTTGTACTTCATCCTGCACAGCGATCATGAGTCTGGCAATGTGTCCGCTCACACCATGCACCTGGTGGGGTCGGCGCTTTCCGATCCGTACCTTTCCTTTTCGGCGGCGCTGAACGGGCTTGCCGGTCCCTTGCACGGGCTTGCAAACCAGGAATGCCTGGGCTGGCTGATCGAAGTAAAGAACAAGTTTGGCGGCGTTCCCAGCCGCGATGAGCTTTACAAGTTCGCCTGGGATACGCTCAACGGCGGGCATGTCATCCCCGGTTATGGACATGCTGTCCTGCGTGTGCCCGATCCGCGTTACATGGCGCAACTGGAGTTTGCGAAGAAGCGCTTCCCGGACGATGAGCTGATCCGCATCGCGGAACTGGTCTTCGATGTGGTGCCGCAGGTGCTGAAGGAACAGGGCAAAGCCAAGAACCCCGCGCCGAACGTGGACGCGATCAGCGGCACGCTGCAGTACTACTATGGCGTGCGCGACTTCGATTTCTACACGGTGCTGTTTGGGATCGGGCGTGCTCTGGGCGTGACTGCCAACTACGTCTGGGCGCGCGCCCTCGGGATGCCGCTCGAGCGCCCGAAGTCACTGACGACCAAGATGCTCGAGGACGTGGTCGCCAAAGCGGCACAGCCTGCGTAAATATTTTCCTGTATCAAAAAAGCGGCACAGTCCACTGTGCCGCTTTTGATTTAACCATCCGTCAAACTATTTGTCGAAATTACATTTTTCAGGATATCCACTTCAAGGGGCGATTGGGCTGTGCATAACCGGTCGATGAGGAAGGCATAATCGATGGCGACTTCTTTGAGATTGTCGTAACGCCCGGAGGCGCCCGCATGCCCGGCCTCGTAATTGGTGTGCAGCAGCAAGAGGTTATCGTCTGTCTTCATCTCGCGGAGTTTTGCCGCGAATTTAGCCGGTTCCCAGTAGGCAACGCGCGGATCGTTCAACCCGGCTGTAATGAGCATATTGGGGTACTCCGTTGGGCGCACATTGTCGTAGGGCGAATACGACAGCATGTATTCAAAGTGCTCGCGCACCTGAGGGTTGCCCCATTCATCCCACTCCAGGCTCGTAAGCGGGATGGTTGGGTCGCTCATCGTGGTGACCACATCGACGAATGCCACCTTGTTGATGACCGCCTGGAAAAGATCGGGACGCATTGTCAGGCAGGCGCTGACGAGCAGTCCGCCCGCGGAACCGCCTAAGATGGCAAGTTTCTTGTTGGAGGTAAAACCTTCCTTGATGAGATGCTCCGCGCAGGCAATAAAGTCGGTGAATGAGTTTTTCTTGTTCAGCATTTTGCCGCTCTCATACCAGGCGCGACCCAGGTCCGAGCCGCCGCGAATGTGTCCGATGGCGAAGACAAACCCACGGTCAAGGAGACTGAGGCGGTTGGGATTGAAATCCGCGTCGATCACCGAGCCGTACGACCCATATCCGTAAAGCAGGGTGGGATTGTTCCCATCCTTTTTCAAATCCTTTTTATGAACAATGGACATGGGGATTTGCTTCCCATCCGGCGCGGTGGCATGGATCCGTTCCGTAATGTACTGCGAGGCGTCGTACCCAGCCGGGATGTCCTGCTTGAGGATCTCCCACTGACCCGTGTCCATGTGGTAGTCGATCACGGAACGAGGCGTTACAGGCGACGAATAGGTGAAGCGCAAAACATCCGTATTGAAATCAGGATTCGTTTCCCACTCGACGCTGTAAGCCGGTTCGGGAAATTCGATATAACGCACCTTGGTCGCTGTATCGAATGTGCTGATGCGGATCTGCCGCAGCCCATTCCTTCGCTCGTAAAGTACGAGATGACGTTTGAAAGTATCTACATAATCGAGCAGTACATCCTCGCGATGGGCGAGCACTTCCTCCCAGTTCTCGATCCCGGGCGCCGCCACACTTGCTCTCATCAACTTGAAGTTCTCTGCCCGGTCATTGGTGACAATATAGAAATGCCCTTCATGGTGTGCAGCAAGATATTCAACTCCCTCCTTGCGGGGAGAAAGCAATTTCAATTCACCTTCCGGCTGATCGGCAGACAGAAACCACATTTCGGTTGTGCGGGTGCTGTGGTGGTTGGTGAAAATGTATTGATCGTCGCGTGTTTTGTGAATGAACAGGAAATAAGACTCGTCCTCCTCATGCAGGAGCAGCCGGTCCTGTTCCGGATCGGTGCCAAGCCTGTGGCGGAACAACTTGAATGGTCGTTCCAATGCATCCATTGTGACGTAGAACAACGTCTGGCTGTCGTTTGCCCACTCCACACCGGTATGGAAATAAACACTGCTATAGGTGTTGACAATAAACTCGGGATAGAGCGTACCGGTCACCAGGTCCTTGATGTAGAGGGTGTAGACCTCGCCGCCGTCGATATCCAAAGAATAGGCAAGCTTGTCCCCGTCCGGGCTGACGGTCAGCGCGCCGACGCTGCAAAAGGACTTTCCTTCTGCCAGGATGTTTTGATCGAGCAGGATTTCCTCGGGACTCTCCAGCGAACCTTTTCTGCGGCAAAAAATAGGATATTGTTTTCCCTCTTCGGTGCGCGCGTAGTAGAAATATTCGCCTCTTTTC
This sequence comes from Anaerolineales bacterium, assembly GCA_016932715.1. Lineage (GTDB taxonomy): Bacteria > Chloroflexota > Anaerolineae > Anaerolineales > Villigracilaceae > Defluviilinea. Next base: position 1,414 of record JAFGCG010000171.1, on the reverse strand, counting down.
TCAGGGACGGTCGAATCCGTCTCCTTGAGGCGTGCCTTCATCTCGGCGTAGAGCGTCTCCTGCAGGGACTTTGTATGCCCCATGATCTCTTCAAGGTAGTCGTTTTCTGCGTGTAGGTATTTTAGTACTTCCGGGTCAGAGCGATCACGCATCCAGTAATAGTTATCGATGCGGGTGTACCCATGTTGGGTAATTTCGTAGGGGCGTTTAGGGGCGGTGGGATAAGATAACATAGTATGCTCTCTTTAGGGGGTATAAAATTGTAGGGTGGATACAATGTCTTTGGGGGTTGTCCCAGGCTAAGCTTGGGGCAGGCGCTGATTATAAACCGAATTTGAGTTCCCCCGGCTTTTTGATATGCAGTTAATTTGACTCGCTAATCTTTCCGAAAAACTACGTGTAGCCACAAACTCGCGCTGGGCGGAGCGACAAATGGTTATTGGAGGAGCGGAGACGAAGCGCGTATATTTTTGTCCGAGCGCGTTTCGTCTGCGAGCCAGAAGAACACTGCCTCTCCGCTCCACGCGAATTGCTCAGCGCGAAGCCTCTGTCTGATAGATTTTCGCGATGACTTCTTCCAGGGGCGGATCGGAGATCGTGATATCGACAACGCTGCCCGCCTCGGTAAGATGCGCAAGCACTTTTTCCACCGGCGTTGTGCGCGTGTCGAAGCGCAGCTTTACGCCGTATTGACCGATCTTGATCACCTCGGTTCCATCCACTTTAAAGGTCTTCGATACCTCCGCGGCGTAGCGTACCTCGACCAGTTTCGATGTGAGGAATTTTCTCTTCAGATTCGAAACTTTGTCTTCATAGACGATCTGCCCGTGGTTGATGATGATGACGCGCTTGCACAATGCCTCGAGATCGCCCGCGTCGTGGGAGGTGAGCAGCACGCCGACGTTTTCCAGCCGCGCCATTTCACGGATCGCGTCCCGGATGTGCTGTTTGGCGACCACGTCCAGGCCGATGGAAGGCTCATCGAGCAGGATCAGCTTCGGGCGGTGCAGGAGCGAGGCGGCGACCTCACACCTCATCCGCTGGCCGAGGGAAAGCTTCCGGACGGGCGTCTCCAGCAAATCCTGGATCTCGAATGCCTCCGCAATCTGCGCGATGCGCATCTGCGTGTCGCGGTCATCCATCTCATAGATTTTTCCGAAGAGCGTGAATGTATCGATGGCAGGCAGGTGATACCAGAGCTGCGGGCGCTGACCGAAGACCGTGCCGATGTGGTAGGCAAGTTGCTGCCGCTCGGTCCAGGGGACGTATCCAAGCACTTTTGCCCGGCCGTCCGTTGGATGCAGAATGCCTGTTAGGATCTTGATCGTGGTGGATTTCCCCGCGCCGTTGGGACCGATGAAGCCGAGCAGTTCGCCCGCTTCCATCTGGAACGTGAGCCTGCGCACCGCTTCGA
>JAFGCG010000170.1 GCA_016932715.1 Anaerolineales bacterium | reverse complement strand
TTGGGACTGCTTCTCGATCTTTAAGTCCTTTTCTCAGCGCTTTCAGCGTTTTTCTGCGTCCCGTTTTGAAACTGTCAGGTGGTTAGTTTTTTTATAATTATTCCTTTTATCTTGAGCACAAAATGGGGCGTTGGCAACCATCAACTTCACTGTGACTTTACCATCCATGAAACTTTTGTAATATTGTAACCGTCCTGTAAAGAAACTCTAATCTTTTTCCTACGCGGACTTTCCTCCCTTTTTGGTAGAATCGTCCCATAGATTTAGGAGAAAACTATGGCAGGTATGGAGCGTTTTACACAGCGAGCGAGACGTGTCCTCAGCCTTGCACACCAGGAGGCTGAACAATCTCGCAACAACAATATAGGTACAGAGCATCTTCTCCTTGGACTCATGGATGAAGAAGGTGGTGTGGCCGGGCGTGTACTGCGCGAACTCGGGATGACGTCTGACCGGGTGCGCGAAGTGATCCGCCGGGTCACAACCAGCTCATCAAGTTTTGATCCCAATCGCGTTGAACTCGCGTCTGAAACCCAACAGGTACTCGAACATGCAGTGGATGAAGCGCGCCGGCTCGGTCATCATTACATCGGTACGGAACATATTCTTCTGGGGCTGGTCCGCGTGGACAGCACCGCGATGGAAGTGCTGCGCAGACTGGGCGTGACTGCAGAGCAGATTCGCAGGCAGACGCGCCGCGTCCTGAACGAGTCAGCCTCCTCCCCAACGCCGGCCGGCGGAAGCCTGGCGCGCAGCTCCACCCAGAGCGGCGCCAAGACTCCGCTGGTGGATCAACTGGCGACCGACCTGACGACCAAAGCGGAAGAGAAAAAGCTCGATCCGGTCATCGGTCGTCAGATGGAGATCGAGCGCGTCATCCAGATCCTGGCGCGCCGCACCAAGAACAACCCCGCGTTGATCGGCGAACCGGGCGTTGGCAAGACAGCTATCGTGGAAGGTCTCGCCCAGCGGATTGTGGAAGGCGATGTGCCCGCGCCCCTGATGAACAAACGGCTCCTGCAGCTCGACGTCGGTTCGCTGGTGGCAGGCACGATGTACCGCGGTCAGTTCGAGGAACGACTCAAACGCGTCATCGATGAGTTGAAACAATCCGGCGCAATTTTGTTTATTGATGAAGTCCATATGCTGGTGGGTGCAGGCGCGGCCGGGTCCTCGGTGGACGCCGCGAATATCCTGAAGCCGGCCCTGTCACGCGGTGAACTGCAGGTCATCGGCGCAACCACGATGGATGAATACCGCAAACACATCGAGTCGGATGCGGCGCTCGAACGGCGCTTCCAGCCCATTACGGTGGAAGAGCCTTCGGAAGCAGAGACCATCGAAATCCTGAAGGGTATCCGCACAGCGTACGAGGAGCACCATCATCTCGTCATTTCGGATGAGGCGCTCGAAGCAGCCGCTCATTTATCATCCCGTTACGTGACGGAGCGATTCCTGCCTGACAAAGCCATTGACTTGATCGATGAATCCTCCTCCCGCGTACGCATGTACAAAAGCGCCGCGGCGAAAGAGTCGAAGGACCTGTTCGGTCAATTGCGGCAGGCGCGCCAGAACCGTTCCCTTGCACAGGAAGAAGGCAATAACGAAGATGTGCGGGAATGGGAGGAGCGCGAAGTCGAGTTGGGCGAGCAGATCGAACGCCTGCGCACCGGCTGGGACCGCACAAACAGCCCCATCGTCTCTGCGGAAGATATTGCCGAAGTCGTGTCCATGTGGACCGGCGTCCCGCTGATGCAATTGGCGGAGGAAGAGTCACAGCGCCTGCTCAAGATGGAAGAGGAACTGCGCAAGGGCATCATCGGGCAGGACGACGCCATCCTGGCGATCTCGCGGGCAGTCCGCCGCGCCCGCGCCGGGTTGAAAGACCCGCGCCGCCCGATCGGTTCCTTCATGTTCCTGGGTCCCACAGGTGTGGGCAAGACGGAACTGACCAAGACGCTTGCCAAGTTCATGTTCGGCAGTGAAGATGCCGCCGTCCAACTGGACATGTCGGAATTCATGGAACGGCATACCGCTTCCCGCCTGGTCGGCGCCCCTCCCGGATACATTGGCTATGAAGAAGCCGGTCAGTTGACCGAGGCGCTGCGCCGCCGTCCTTATTCGATTGTGGTTTTTGATGAGGTGGAAAAGGCGCATCCCGAAGTCCACAACATGCTGCTGCAGATCATGGAAGAGGGCCACCTCTCCGATGCGAAGGGCCGCAAAGTGGATTTCCGCAACGCGATCATCGTCATGACCTCCAACATTGGCGCGGACATGATCAAGCGCCAGTCGTCCCTGGGCTTTGCACTCAAACGTGATGAGATCGTGGAAGAGAAAGTCTCATATGAAGACATGCGCAAGAAGTTGGGCGAGTCGCTCAAGCGCGCCTTCCGGCCCGAATTCATCAACCGTCTGGACGCAGTAGTCATCTTCCGTTCGCTCAACCGGGAAGACATCCAGAAGATCGTTTCACTGGAGCTGGATAAAGTGGCAGAACGCCTCAAGGAGCATAACCTGGTCCTGACCGCCACGCCCGAAGCGTTAGTGGCGCTGGCAGATCAGGGCTATGACGCCGAGTTCGGGGCACGCCCGCTGCGACGCGTCATCCAGCAACGGGTGGAAGATCCGCTGTCAGACCGGGTGCTGGGCGGCGAATTCCAAAACGGAGATTCGGTGCTGGTGAACCTGAACGCAGAAGGCGAGATCGTCCTCGAACGAGCCGGTGCGGAAGAAAAGGAAGAAGCTCCGGCGGTGTAAAAGAGATTAGAGAAGTAGAGAGCAGAGATTAGTCTGTCCCGCAGTTGATTTGCCTGGCAAATCGTGCGGGACAGTTTTTTCGTAATCTTTTCTTAATAAGTTTTTGTTGCTCTGCGTTGTCTATGAAGCGTAGAGGAATTTTAGAGTAAAAGGAGATTCAAATGAACACCAATCTACAAGCTGCCACACTGGCCGGGGGATGCTTCTGGTGTTTGGAAGCTGTTTACGATGAACTCAAGGGAGTGCACTCCGTGGAATCCGGCTATGCCGGCGGCCACGTGGACAATCCCTCTTATCGCGATGTCTGCACCGGGGATACAGGCCACGCCGAGGTAGTGCAAATCCGCTTTGACCCGAATATCGTTTCCTACCGCGACCTGCTGAATGTGTTCTTTACCATCCACGATCCCACCACGCTGAATCGCCAGGGTGGGGACGTCGGCACACAATATCGCTCTGCCATTTTCTACCATGACGAAGAGCAAAAGCAGATCGCTGAGGAAGTCATCAGGGATTTAACTGCGCAAAAGCTCTGGGATAATCCTATTGTCACCGAAGTCACGAAGTTCGACAAATTCTATCTGGCTGAGGATTACCATCAGGAGTATTTCGCCAAAAATCCGTACCAGCCGTACTGCCAGGTGGTCGTCGCGCCGAAGGTAGGAAAGTTCCGCAAGCGCTTCCTAGAGATGTTGAAAAAGCAGCCAACGTAATGACAAAAATCGCCGCTGGATACTCATCGGCGATTTCGTTTTTAAGGTCCTGCCGTTCTTAGCGGGAAAGCCCAAACCCTCCGCCGCGAATCCTTCGACACGCGGCGCCACGCCCTATCGGGCAGAGCCACAGTCAGGACAAGTTGCGCGAATTCGCGGCGAAGAATGCGCGCTATCATCGTGGATTTTCCGGATTCGCTCATAAAACATTCTGTTATACTCACGAGTCTATGCAAGCCAGCTTTATCAATAGTTCACCCACCTTTTCCGTGCGCGACATCCCCATCTACGGAGATGCCGTTCTCGCGCCCATGGACGGCTATTCTGACTGGCCCTTCCGGTCGCTGTGCCGCGCGCTGGGTTCCGCCATGAGCTATACCGAGTTCGTAAAAGTGGAAAAGATATTAAGCCGCTCGAAGGAACCCGCCAAACGACTGTATTTCGAGGAAGCGGAGCGACCTGTCACCTTTCAAATTTACGGCGATGACCCGGACCTGATCCTGAAAGCTGCGTTGCGGGTGCAGGCATGGAACCCGGACATCATCGATGTCAACATGGGCTGCCCCGCCAAAAGCATCGCCGACCGCGGCGCAGGCGTGGGCATGATGCTGACTCCCCTGAAGATCGCGCGCACCTTCCGCAAGTTGACTGCCGCGCTCAAAGTGCCGGTGACCGGCAAATTCCGCCTGGGCTGGGACAAAAGCAAAAACTATAAACTGGTTGCCCGCATCGTGGAGGAGAACGGCGGCTCGCTGATCGCCATCCACGGCCGGACCAAGGAGCAGAGCTACAGCGGCGAAGCCGATTGGGACGCGATCGCCGAGGTCAAATCGCTGGTCAAGATCCCTGTCATCGGCAGCGGCGACGTAAAGACCGTCGCCGACATCCAACGCATGAAGCAATATACAGGCTGTGAGGCGGTCATGATCGGGCGCGCCGCCATCGCCAACCCATGGATCTTCGCCAGCCTCGACCGGGAACAGGTCACGCCGGAACAACTGCAAAAGACCGTCCGCGAACACCTGGCAAAGAGCATCCAATTCTATGGCGAGGAGGATGGCCAGCGCCTCTTCCGCAAGTACGCCGTGCAGTATTTATTGTTGAAAACACTGGATCGTGAATCGCGCAAGGAGATATTGAAACAAAGACCTCCCGGGGAATTCCTGGAGATGCTCGATCAGATCTATGCAATGACCGCCGGTTAAATGACGAGTACAGGATTTCTTCTGCGCTCGTCTTTCGTTTCTTGCTAAACTATTTGATAAACATATACAATGCCGCTGCCCACGGTGACGATCAACTGCCGCCCGTCGGGGGAAAGATAGAGCCAGTCCACCCATTCGATGGAAGTGTCACTTTTCGGCGCGATATAGATTTCACCTAGGAAATCCAATGTTTGTGCATTGAGGATACAAATCTCACCTTCATGTTTTTTGTATCCGCGCGTAAACATGACCTGTCCATCACTTGAGATTGGCCCGGCAGGTGCACATCCCTCCGGCAGATTCGCAGGCAATTTGTATTTGCCTATATTCTCACCGATATCCAGATTGAAACCGATCTCATTGATATAAAAGCGGTTATTCGCTACATCGACATCGAGAAATTCGGGGAAGTGCGGCTTGAGCGTGACCATACCGCCATAGTATTCAAGAGCATCGGATTGAATTACATAATTCGTCGCTCCCGAGTTTACATTCCAATTCACGACCGTTCCCCAGCTCCCAAACCCAACCAGCATGTTCTTGCCCGGAATGAATTCCAGGTAAGTGGAAAATATACGCGAGGGTCTGTCTATTTCATAGGCATCCACTGTCGTTTCTTCAAAGTGATGTAATAACTTCCCGGACTCCAGTTCCCAGAGTTTGATATCGCAGTCTTTTCCCGAGGAAGCCAGATAATACCCATCCTGTGAAAAAGCGATGGAGTAAATACGATCCTCATGCGCATCGATGCCCCGGACGCTTTGACCGGTGTTCATATCACGAATCTGAATATTGCCCTCTGTATCACCGAGGGCAAGCAGGTTTTTGAGCGGGGATACGGCAAACGAAACTGCATCGAACCTGTAGAGCAAGGCACCCGTAGTGGTCAAACGTACTTCCACCTCTTCCGCGCGCTGGATCACCAGGTATTTGCTGTCATGGGAGTAAATTACCTTCCACACAGGGGCATTCATATGCCTTGCGCCAAAGACCATTTTCGCGCTCTTGATGTCCCACAAAGCCAGGGAACCATCTACAAAGCCAACCACAAGCAATTTGCCATCCGGGGAATAGCCGAAATTCTGGACAGGTTTTGTAAAGCCGCCAAGGGAGCCCAGCAGATCGCCATTGGCGCTGTCGTAAATACGGATATAACTAAAGGCTCTCATGATCCCGGAAGACAAACTGGGCGCATCGTATAAGGCGGCGAATGTGCTGCCATCCGACGAGAAAAGTGCTTTGACCGGCGTTGTAGCGACTGACATCAACGCGTTCCCACATGGGCTGAACACACTTAGGTCACAACCCTCGGGACCGTTGCGATCGGAATAAGTAACATAAGGTGCATCATCCCGTAATTGGTAAAGCAGATTGCCAGCAGTATCATACATCTCCCGAACGGATTTCTCTTCGCTGAATATTTCTTCGTTAAACTCATAGGCGAGGGTACTTTTGAATATTTTTGTCCCGGTGGGAGAGTACAGAATGATCTTGTTATTCTCGCCGATATCATCAGGCATTATCCATTCTTTTTCATCCCCTCCGGCATTGGACTCTCCATAAGGGTAATACTTAAAATAACCTACATCACTCGTATGATCCGAACCGACAAATTTGACCATCGTCCCATCCTTATTGAAATAAAATTCGTTGAACAAAACCGGTTTGTCGAAGGGAACCCATTGCGGCGGCTGATCCAGGGCATCTGTACTGTAAATGGACCATCCCATTTCACTGACCGCAACAAATGATTTGCCATCCGGTGTAAATACGACCCCTAAAATAGAACCTCGTCCCCATTGTCCGATCCGCTTGAGACGAGTGTAATTATTTGTGCTGATTATTTCCGAACCTGAAGGAAGCGGTGTACCGATCATCGCAAGCACATCCGTTGGAGTGGGGGCCGGCGTATCCGTATACTCGACAGGTGGTTTTGAAGCCGTTTCTGACGGAACGATCGTGGGGCTTTCTGTTCGGGTGGGAAGGACATTGACTGGCTTTTCCACATCCACCGCTGTTGGAGGGATGTCGTTCGCTGGAGTACAGGAGGCAACTATGGAAACGAAAATGACAAGAATACCTGTGAGACGAAAAATAGTGCTCATTGTCTCTCCTTTGATTATTGAATCCAATATAATCAGTACTTCACGAAAGTTGAAAGGATGCCCGAAAACAGGGGTGCGGGTCCTTCGGCGCCCGCACCCCTGTTTTCGGGCTTCTTTTATTCGTTTCATGATCTACTGTTAATGAGTATAACTCACATATTTTAGAACATAATTTCTGTTATACTGGACCTCACCCCCAGCCCATCTCCACTCGTGGAGATAGGGGAGAGAACTATGGCAAAAAAACACACACGCTACGTTTGTCAGGAATGCGGACGCGTTGCCGCGACGTACATGGGCAAGTGTCCGCAGTGCGGATCGTTCAACAGCATGGTCGAGGAGGTCATCCACGATGAGCCCGCGGCAAAGAGCACGGCGATCCGCGGGCTGACGGGCCGCTCTGCGCCGCGTTCGATCGGCGATATCTCTTCGGACGCGGAAGACCGCATCAACCTCCCCATCGGAGAGTTCGCGCGCGTGCTCGGCGGCGGGATCGTGCCCGGCTCCATCGTGCTGGTTGGTGGCGATCCCGGTATCGGGAAATGTGTTACCGGAGATACTCGCATTTTGGACCCTCTCACAGGAGATTTCCTCTCGATTCGAGAGTGGGCGCAGGGTCAACGTAGTGTGCTGGCTTTAGATGAAGAATCCCTTCGCCTCCAATCGGCTCCCATTTCAGCGTTTTTCAATCGGGGTTGCCGGCCAGTCGTGAAAATCACGACCAAACTAGGCCGTACTCTCAAATGCACACCTGACCATCCTCTTTTATCTCCTGATGGATGGGCTCCAGCCTATTCGTTCAAACCGGGTGACCGGATCGCTGCTCCGTGCTCTCTTCCCCATTTTGGTACACAAGCTCTACCAGAAGCCAAAGTCAAGTTGATCGCTTATATCCTTTCGGATGGCTCTGCCCAATCAAGTATCAGCATCACCAATAGCCTTCCTGAAGTTGCCCAAGATATTGAGAAGATCGCCTCGGCGTTTGGTATGCGCGTCGTAAGCTATGCAAAGCGCAACAGTCAAGCGGTTGACTATCGTTTTGTCTCCCTGAAAGGTCAGCGAAGCATTGCACGCGGTGAAATAGCCCTGGCTCTGAGGACTGTGCAAAAACAACGCCAAATTAGTTGGGCGGAGTGGGCACGTTCGGCAAACGTTAGCTACCCTCTACTAAATGTCTGGCGACGCGGAGAAGCTGCCCCACGTGCAGATGATTTGCAGCGCCTTGCACAGGCGGTGAAGCTCTCTGTGGAAGAGTTGGCGTCGAAAGCGCAATCGCAAGCAGAGGATACCACCCCTATTGCCCGGTATTTGGAGGAAGTAGGCTTGCGCTATACAAAGGCTGCTCATAAAGCAATTCCAGCTTGTATCTTCCGGCTGACCAAAAACGAACTGGTTTTATTTCTTAAAACGCTCTTTACTTGCGATGGATCAGTTTATATCAACCAGCATGGGCAGCCAGGTGTTTCTTACAGTACGATAAGCCGGCGACTAGCAGAAGATGTGCAACATCTCCTCTTACGGTTCGGTATTTCAGCAAAACTGCGCACTAAGCGAATGCAGGTTAATGAGAAACCATATATCGCTTATGAAGTTATGTTTCTAGGTGTGCCCCAAGTGCAACATTTCCTTAGGGAAATTGGTATCGTGGGTCGAGAAGATAGTTGCCAACGAATCAGGGAGATGAGAATACCAGCGCTGCCTTCAACACAAAGGGATACAATCCCGACTGGCGCTAATTTTTGGAAATTGTTGCAATCCGTGGATCCTTATTCGAGTTTGAAAAAGATCAGTCGCTTGGCCGGGACCAGCTTTCATCCTGAACGGCCAGATGGCCCTTTGAGCCGATATACTGTGACCAAGCTGGCCAATGCTTACTCATTACCGCATCTACAGGCCCTAGCTTTTGGCGATGTTCTCTGGGATACGATAACATCGGTCACCCCTGCGGGAGAAGCTGAAGTTTTCGATCTGAGCGTTCCTGGAAAACATAATTTTGTTGCTAATGATTTAATCATTCACAACTCTACGTTAATGCTGCAAATGGCAATGGAAATGGCTCGACCCAGCGGCTCCGCTCCGGGCAAGCGCGTGCTCTATGTGTCCGGCGAGGAATCGGAGCGGCAGATCAAAATGCGCGCGACGCGCCTGGTAGGGATACAGCCAAACGGTCAGGGACCGGACACAAAAAAAGATGCGGCTGCAGCCCTGCCCAGGGATTTACTGCTCGTCACGGAAACCAACCTCGAGATCATCCTCAATCACATCAGCGAAGTAAAACCGGACTTATTGATCGTCGATTCGATCCAAACCGTCTATCTCTCGAATATGGATTCGTCAGCCGGGTCGGTCTCACAGGTGCGCGAGTGTTCCTCGCAGCTGCGCGAACTCGCCAAGACCAGCGGTATTTCTGTGTTCGTGATCGGGCACGTCACCAAGGAAGGGACGATTGCAGGTCCGCGCGTGCTCGAGCACATTGTGGACACAGTCCTCTATCTCGAGGGGGATCGCTTCCAGGCTTATCGCCTGCTGCGTTCGGTGAAGAACCGTTTCGGTGCGACGTCGGAAGTGGGCGTCTTCGAAATGCGTGAAGGCGGGCTGGCAGAAGTGACGAATCCCTCGGAGGCATTCCTGGCCGAGCGCATGATCAACGCCGCGGGTTCCGCCATCGCGGTGACGATGGAAGGCACGCGCCCCATCCTGGTGGAGATCCAGGGACTGACCTCACCTACCCAATTCGGCAACGCCCGCCGGACCGCGAACGGCGTGGACTTCAACCGCCTGTTGTTGATCGCGGCAGTGCTGACCCGGCGTGTGGGCTTGAAACTTGGCGAACAGGATGTTTTCGTCAACGTGGTGGGCGGGCTGCAGATCGATGAGCCGGCTGCCGACCTGGCGGTTGCTGCAGCCCTTGCTTCTTCCTGGAGAGACATCCCCGTCAAAGCAGAGGCCGTCCTGATCGCGGAGATCGGTCTGGCTGGAGAATTGCGCATGCCCGGCCAAATGCAGGCGCGCTTGCGCGAGGCGCAGAAACTGGGGTTCAAAACAGCCATCGTGCCAAAGGCTTTGCGAAAGGCAGAACCTTATCCCCAGGGCATCGAGATCATCGAGGTGCGATCCATTCAACAGGCGCTGGATGCCGCGCTGAACCTCCAAAAGGAATTGCCGCAAGGGCGAAAGGTGGCGCAGGTAAATCGCGCTGAGCGGAGTGAAACGGAGACGAAGCGCGAATAAGCCCGCAACCCATCCAAGTCTCCTTCGTATAAAGCACAGAAGGAGATTTTCCATGAACAGAAAGATTATTTCAGCAATCCTTGTACTGGCACTTGCTTCGCTGGCATGCGGCTTCAGCTATAACCTGCCGGAGCGGCCGAAAGCCGGGCCCGAAGTCGAAGAATCCATAACGGTAGCAGACCCGAAGTCTGAGGAGACACGTTTAACGATTTCGTTTGGCGCGGGCACGTTAACACTATCCCCCGGCGCGCAGAGTCTCGTGGAAGGCACAGCCGTCTATAACGTCGAAAATCTAAAGCCGCAGATCGTGAAAAACGACGGCAGTATCGAGATCAAACAGGGCGATTTCAAAAACCTCCCGCCCTTCGATGATATAAAAAATGAATGGGATTTGAAGCTGAGCGATACGCCCATGGACCTGACGGTCCAGGCCGGCGCCTACACAGGCAACCTCGAACTGGGCGGACTGGCCTTGAAGAGTCTAACGGTCAAGGATGGCGCCTCGAATATGGACCTTTCTTTCAGCGAGCCGAATCAGACCGAGATGTCCATCCTACGTTATGAGACGGGCGCTTCGAACGTGAAATTAACGGGGCTGGCGAACGCGAATTTTTCCACGCTGACGTTTTCCGGCGGCGCGGGCAACTACACACTCGAATTTAGCGGCGAGCTGCAACGCGACGCGGTCGCCACGCTCGAAGCGGGTTTTGGTGATTTGAGCCTGATTATCCCTGAAGATGTGGATGCAGTTGTTACGGTGGAAGGCGCGGCAGTGAATGTCAATCACAGCTCAGGCTGGGCGCAAAACGGGCAGAAGTATATTCAGGATGGTGATACGCCCACGCTGACAATCGTCATCAAAATGGCAGCCGGTAACCTGGTCATTACCGATTAATGGGGTGTTCATGGGGTAAGCGACCCACACAGCCTACTGTGCCGGTCGCTTTTGTTATAAAAATCGGAGTAAAAGGTCATAATTCATCTATGACCTCTATCACTTGTTGTCATTTTCATGTGACACTAAAATCAATCATTAGAGACAGGTATTGTCTGTTTTTTCATCAAGGATTCAAGGAAGGTACCTATGCAGATCACCCGACAGGCTGACTATGCCGTTCGTGCAGTTCTATACCTGGCACAGATGAAGAATGGCGATAGAGCTGCGACCAGCATTGTGGCAAAGGAACAGCACATTCCACCGTCGTTCCTTGCAAAGATCATTTCACAACTCTCCATCGCAGGTCTGCTTCATACCTCACGCGGCGCACGCGGGGGTGTAACGCTTGCCCGGGATCCCAAGGACATCACGCTTCTCGAAGTGGTCGAGGCAATTGATGGACCTATTCAACTCAATGAGTGCGTTGGACCAGATGGCACCTGTATGTTCGATGACGATTGTCCAATCCGGCCGGTCTGGTGTGAAGCACAGGAAGAATTGGTATCGCGCCTGAAGAGAACGGACTTTGCACAGCTGCTGGTAAAGGTCGCCAATTAATCCTAAAACCCGAATGTTCTTCCCTCTCGGGGCCTCCCGGGAGGGATTTTTGTAATAGGAGGAAATCGTGAACCGGAATAAAGGCGTTCAAAGACTGAGTCTTTTCACTATATTCATGACATTAACGGTCCTCGCCTGCCAGGGCGTCAGCGCATTGAATCCCTTTGCAACGGCAACGCCCACTCCCACCCTCACTTTTACTGCTACACCAACCGTAACTCCCAGCCCGACTCCCACTTCGACACCGACCTTTACACCGACCGCCACGCCGCCTCCCACGGGAAGACTGACCGAAGAACAGCCGGATGGCACGACACTCTTTACAGACTACGATGGCAAGTATCAGGTGACCTTCCCAGAGGGGTGGACAGTGGTTATCCTTGATGAGGAGTATATCGATGCAGCCCTCGATCGGCTGCCGGAGCAGGAAAGGGGTGTCGCCGATATGATCAAGAGCGTCAAAAATGCCGATGTGAACGAACTCATTCGGGTCGTGGGCTTTAATTTCGGCGCACAGGAGGGACCTTATGCACCCAACATCAATATCTCTTATGATACAAACCCTCTCAGTGCAAGAATCTCTTTGAAGGATTTGATCGACTCCACGGTTGCCTATTTCCCTTCCCTGAACATCGAGGTCGTTAATACAGAGATCAAAGCAACCTCTTCCGGGATCGAGATCGGCGTGATCGAAGCCCGCTGGAGCATGAACGCGACAGGCGGCCAAAGGATAAACCTGCACCAGAAACAGGTGTTCTTCAAATCAGGAAAAGGGGTCGTGATCATTACCTTCTCAACAGTCAAAGGTGCTGCCGTCGATCTCAGCGCTGATCTTGAGGAGATCATCGAATCCATTAAACTCCTGAATTGATGAAAGTAAATAACTCCCGGCGTATAATTGCTGCGAGGGATTTTTGTCTTAGCCAGGAGGTCACGCGATGTCCAAACCTGTAATTTCCTGTGCGCTTCGTAAGCGCTATTTGCCGGTTCTCTTACTGTTGCTCCTTCCAGTTCTGGCTTGCAAGGCATCGGCTCCAGCCGCAGCAACCGCATCCTCATCCCCAGCAACAATCGATGAGATCCGGATAAATTATCCAACCGGCATAGAGACAGTGCATTTTGAAGATGGAGTGACCGTTGTTGTAGACCACAAAGGCCCATATGCTATGGGATTTCCAGAGCAATGGGAGGTGGGAGCATTTCATGAAGATTTCGTACCAACAGTGGCAAAACACTGTGAAACACACGGTGCAATCTGTGCCATGTTTCAAGCGCTTTATGAAAAGGATAGTTCTGTACGGATATTTGCCATTGATACATCACCGGACCATCTGACAAAAGACAGCATAGCGATTCTACATATCGGCATGTTTCAGGACGAACGGCCTTTACAGCTCACGATTGATGAATTAGCAGCAGAATACGCTGCTTACATAAATTCCACCGGGCAGTTGCAAGTTACAGACTTTCTGGAAGGAACATCCAATCATGGCATCCCATTCGCTATAGTGCTCAACGAATCTGTTTCGAGCATGGATAGATCGGTATACAACGCGGCAGCCCTTGCCAAAACTGATAAAGTCTATCTTGAGGTTTTGTACGCTACAAATGATGAAACCATCGACAGAGTGAATGAAATATTGCCTATGCTGAGTACCCTTACAGCCAATATTGAATAAGGAGAAACGAATGTCATCTTCTCGTACGGTTCGCGCCCCGAGGGGAGCTGATCTCACCTGCAGGAACTGGCTCAGCGAAGCCGCGTACCGCATGATCCAGAACAATCTCGATCCGGAAGTGGCGGAGAAGCCCGACGAACTCGTCGTCTATGGGGGGAGGGGAAAAGCCGCCCGCTCCTGGGAAGCGTTCGACGCCATCCTTGAGTCGCTCAAGATCCTTGAAGAGGATGAGACCCTGCTCGTGCAATCAGGCAAGCCTGTGGTCATCTTCAAGACCCACAAAGACGCGCCGAAAGTATTGATCGCCAACTCCAACCTCGTGCCGCACTGGGCAACCTGGGAACACTTCGATGAGCTGGCAAAAAAGGGCCTCATCATGTACGGGCAGATGACTGCCGGTTCCTGGATCTACATCGGCACGCAGGGAATCCTGCAAGGCACCTACGAAACCTTCGGCGCGCTTGCCAGACTCAAAGGCTGGAGTTCGCTCAAAGGCCGGTTTGTCCTCACCGCCGGTCTCGGCGGGATGGGCGGCGCGCAGCCGTTATCCATTACGATGAACGAAGGCGTGGGGTTAATCGTCGAAGTGGATGCGGAGCGCGCCGAGCGCCGCCGCGCGCTCGGGTATGTGGACACCGTGGTGGATACGCTCGAAGAGGCGATGACGCTTGTGGAGGAGGCGCAGGAGCAGCAGATCCCCAAATCCATCGGGTTGATCGGCAACGCGTCAGATGTGTACAGCGAGCTCGTCGCGCGCGGCGTGATCCCCGATGTGGTCACCGACCAGACGTCCGCGCATGAGGCGCTGATGTATATTCCCTCGGGTTTATCGGTAGCCGCCGCGGGTGAGTTGCGAACGTCCGATCCGCAAAAATACAAAAGGATGGCGATGGACTCCATGTCGAAGCATGTGCAGGCGATGCTGGATTTCCAGCGGGCAGGCGCGGAAGTGTTCGACTACGGCAACAACCTTCGCCAGCAGGCGTACAACAACGGCGTCAGCGAGGCGTTCGAGTTCCCCGGTTTTGTGCCAGCATACATCCGGCCGTTGTTCTGTGAGGGTAAGGGACCGTTCCGCTGGGTGGCATTATCCGGAGAGAAAGAGGACATTTACGCGACCGATGAAGCCATCCTGGAGTTGTTCCCCGAAGACGATCATCTCAGGCGCTGGTTGACGATGGCGCGCGAGAAAGTCCCGTTCCAGGGATTGCCAGCGCGCATCTGCTGGCTCGGGTACGGCGAACGCCTCAAAGCCGGACTCAGGTTCAATGAGCTGGTCGCGAGCGGGAAGGTCAAAGCGCCGAT
Organism: Anaerolineales bacterium; assembly: GCA_016932715.1. GTDB lineage: Bacteria > Chloroflexota > Anaerolineae > Anaerolineales > Villigracilaceae > Defluviilinea. The sequence continues at coordinate 6,476 of JAFGCG010000170.1, read as the reverse complement.
CGTGATCGGGCGCGACCACCTCGACGCGGGCTCGGTCGCTTCGCCGAACCGCGAGACCGAATCGATGAAAGACGGCTCGGACGCTGTTTCAGACTGGGCGATCCTCAATGCGCTGATCAACGCCGTGGGCGGCGCGACTTGGGTCTCGTTCCATCATGGCGGCGGGGTGGGGATGGGCTACAGCCAGCACGCGGGCCAGGTCATCGTGGCGGATGGGACGCCGGAAGCAGCCCGCAGGCTGGAACGGGTCCTGACAACGGATCCCGGCCTGGGCGTTGTCCGCCACGCCGACGCGGGCTATGAAACCGCCATCGCAGCCGCGCGGCGTCACGGCATCAAGATGCCGATGTTGAAGTGATTTCTGCGTCATTGCGAGCGAAGTGAAGCAACCTCATACAATGTTCCTTGCACGAGAGTAAGTGAGATTGCTTGCCACAGGCACGCTCACCTGCACTTGCCGCTGCGCGGCTAAGCGCATGTGCAAGTGTCGCAGTCGTCGGGCAATGCCCTCCTCGCAATGACGGAATGTTTTATATGGATGACAGATTGAATACAAGATTCTTTTATGGTCCACTTGCACTCCTAATCAACACACTTGCCTGCCGGCCTGTGATCGCGGTCGGGTGGCAGGAACTTTTACTGCTGGTCCTGTTAATTGCCTTTCTAATCGGTCCACCGTTATACAGGTTCTTTCGCGGAATGGAAAATTTTCGGCGACGCGAACGCAAAGATAAATAGTTTCGAGAACATACAGAATATGTCACCCTGAGCCGCAGGCGAAGGGTCTCCCGATAATTTCAGCCTGTTGGCTGAAATTATCGGGGATTCTTCGGTCGCTATCGCCCCCTCAGAATGACGTGGTTTTTCAATGTTCGTCACTCCTGGAAAACAGGCAGATCCAACCATCTGCCTGTTTTTGCACATATCACACTATACTTTCACCCTTGACATACTGTATATCATACAGTATCATGCAACCATAGGTGACCCATGGAAAACGATGAACTTGTTCAAAACATGCTGTTGGAACTGCGGCGCGGCGTCCTGTCCATTGCGGTGCTGAGCCAGTTGGGCAAGGAGGAGTACGGCTATTCCCTGCTCAAGGCACTCTCGGACCTGGGTATGGAGATAGACCAGAGCACGCTCTATCCCCTGCTCCGCCGACTCGAGTCGCAGGGACTGCTCCAGTCCAATTGGCGCATCGTGGACGAAGCCCGTCCGCGGCGCTACTACGTCATCAGCCCGCAGGGCCGCGCGGTGCTGAGCAAACTCAAAAAAGAATGGTCCGCGATGGCTGCGACCATGCATAAAATGTTGTCTTAATGAAGGAGAATGAAATGAACCTGATCGATAAATACATTACCGAGGTGGGGAAACACCTGCCTCGCCGCAACCGGGCGGACATCGAAGCCGAGATCCGCTCGACGCTAGAGGACATGCTCGAGGAACGGAAGCAGTCTCCATCTGATGATGCGGCAGTCATCGAATTACTCAAGGAATACGGCGCGCCGCGCAAAGTTGCTGAATCCTATGTCGGACCCCGTTATTTGATCGGGCCGCGCATGTATCCGTTATTTGAGATGGTGATACGCATTGTCGCGGCTGTTCTGTTCGGGGTTATGCTTCTGGTATTTGGGCTTGGGCTGATCGGGGCAAACCTGAGTGGACCCGAATTTCTCAAAACGTTGGGCAATTCCGCTTTGAGCCTGCTGAATGGCTTGATCGTAGCGTTCGGAAACATCGTACTGGTATTCGCCATCCTTGAGAGAGTCCTGCCCGCAAAAGATTTCGAAAAGGAGCTGGAAGACTGGGATCCAAAGGAGCTTGCCAGTGAACCGGAGCCAGACTCCGAAGCCATCGGCGGCCCTGGTGAACAAATCGTGGGCACCTTCTTCCTGATCCTGGTTCTGATCGTACTCAACGTGTACCCTGAGTGGCTTGGAGTCGGCTTTTTCGATGAAGGTAAGTGGGTGATCATCGCGCCGCTGCTTTCAGAGGCTTTCTTCAGTTATATGCCCTGGATCAATATTTTAATCGTATTGCAAATCGGTTTTGGCATCTATCTGCTGCGCCAGGGCGCTTGGAATATGGCCTCACGCATTGCAAACATCCTGCTCGAACTCGCAAGCATCGCGCTCATGGTAGTCATGCTGCTGGGTCCATCCCTCGTCGACATGACGCCTGAAAAACTGGCAGGCACACCCCTGGCAGATGTTGCGGACTTCTTCTCGAAAGGTGCGAACCTGCTGCCCTGGCTGGTGCTGGGCGTCGTGATCATCATCTCAACCATCGAAGCAGCGCAGGGAGTGTATCGTCTCTTCAAAAGCAGCCCCAGATCGCCCTATCCGGTCATCAAGTAAACCGGGACTCGAAGTCCACAAGGTAGCGGAATCCCTGATGCTGCATCAGGGATTCCTTTATATATCATGGGAACTATTGCCATCTTCGGGACATCTGTATTAGTATAATGACACCAATAAAGGAGAGAGTGATGAAATCACATATTTTAATGTCCCTACTTGTCTTTGCTTTAGCCATTTCCAGCTGTAACCTGCCCTCCAGTGTACCCACCGCCACACCCACACCGGCTACGCCCACCGCAATTCCTCCATCGGCAACACCGTCCCTGCCGACTCAAACGGCGCTGCCTTCGGAGACGCCTCCGCCGACGGTCACCTCCACGCCGACCGTTCCGATTGCATTCCCCAGGGAGCAGCCGGTCAATTGCCGTCTGGGACCAGGCACCGCCTGGATCGCGCTCAGCGGATTGAACGTGGGGGCGAGCTCCCAAATCGTCGGCAAGACTGCGGATAATGGCTGGTGGTATATCGTTGATCCCCTCAATTCGAGCCGGAACTGCTGGGTCGCTTCCAGCGTAACGAATACCGCCGGCAACCTGGCTGGGATCCCCGTCGCAGGTGCGCCGGCCGCGCAGGTCACGAATGTGAGCATCGATGTGGACCCGGACGAGATCAGCGTCGCCGGGTGTGTCGGACCGATTCAGCCTATTGAAATCTCCGGGAGCATCGAAACCAACGGGCCAACGACCGTCGAATGGCACTTCGAGACCCAGCAGGGGGGCGCGCTGCCCACGAAGACAACGGACTTCGATGCCTTTGGCTCGAAGGATGTTTCTGCCGATTACACGCCGCCGCTTACCGCAGGAACGTATTGGGTACGGTTGATCGTGACCAGTCCCAACAGCATGCAAGCGGAAACGAAATACGAAATTGAATGTCCATAGCCTCGGAACAGAAAGATAGGAACGACCGGGCAACCTGTGACAGGTTGCCCGGTTTATTTGCAGACTGCAGCCTCCAAAAACAAAGGCATCAAGTAAAATCATCTGCATGACCGACTGGATTTCCGTCCACGGCATCCTCGCCCAGGGGTATCGGGTCGCTTCCGGACCTTCGGCCGACTACCCGTATGGATCGCTGGAGCGGCAGCGACCGATCTTCAAGTCGCGCGGCCTCGACCTGGACGGTTATTTCAATGGCACGTTGAACATCGATATTCGTCCGCATGTCTTCGCACTGAAAAAGCCGCAGTACACCTTCCGGCATGTCGAGTGGACGGACCTGCACCCGCCCGAGGATTTTTCCTTTTCACACTGCAGGGTGATTTATGCAGGCGTCGCATATGATGGCTGGGTGTATTACCCACACCCTGAAACGAAGGAGCGGAACTTCCAGGACCCTTCCCTGCTCGAAGTGATCGCAGTTCCAATTCTGGAGATCGAATATGGGGATGAGCTGCAGGTATTGTTGAATCCGGAAGAAGTCTCCGTGTACCGACCTGAATAGGAATCGGACGAACATCCTCACAGACTGGTGACAGGAATGGATTCCTCACGTAGTACAATTACGGATTACAACTTATCAACATCTGGAGTCAAATAGTAAGGTATGGCTACGAAACGAATAGCAGTTCTCACAAGCGGCGGTGACGCGCAGGGTATGAATGCCGCCGTTCGGGCGGTGGTCCGCACCGCATTGGATAAAGGGGCTGAGATCTACGCGGTCTACGAAGGCTACCAGGGCCTGGTGGAAGGCGGCGCGCGCATCCGCAAAATGGATTGGGATTCCGTCGGCGGGATTTTGCAGCAGGGCGGGACCGTTATCGGCACGGCCCGCAGCGAGGAATTCCGCACGCGCGAGGGACGCCGCAAAGCCGCCTTGAATCTGATACAGCTTGGGATCGATGGGCTGGTCGTGATCGGCGGCGACGGCTCGCTCACCGGCGCGAATATTTTCCGTCAGGAATGGCCCTCACTGCTCTCTGAACTGCTCCAAAGCGGCGAGATCAGCGCGGAGACTGCGGCACAATACCCCAACCTTGTAATCGTTGGCATGGTCGGTTCGATCGACAACGACTTCTCCGGCACCGATATGACCATCGGCGCCGACAGCGCCCTGCACCGCATCACCGACGCGGTGGACGCCATCACCAGTACCGCCGCCAGCCACCAGCGCACCTTCATTGTCAAAGTGATGGGACGCAACTGCGGTTATCTCGCGCTCTACGGCGCCTTAGCCACAGGTGCAGACTGGGTCCTGATCCCCGAAGCGCCGCCAGACGTGGAGAACTGGCAGGAAGTGATGGTGGAACGTCTCAAAGCCGGGACCCGGGCCGGTCGCCGCGATCACATCGTCATCATGGCAGAGGGCGCCCAGGACCGCTATGGAAACTACATCGGCTCCGCCGATGTACAGCGCGTCCTCGAGGACGCCCTGCAGGAAGAGGTCCGAGTGACTGTGCTGGGACACGTCCAGCGCGGCGGACGCCCCAGTGCCTATGACCGAACCCTGGCAACCCTGTTTGGCCACGAGGCAGTCATCGCCATCCTGGAAGCCCAGCCGGAGGATGAACCCATCGTGATCGGCACCAGGGCAAACCGCATCATTCGCATCCCGCTGACGGAGAGCGTCGAACAGACACGGCAAGTGGCAGAAGCCATCAAAGCCAGGGACTATGAAAAGGCCATGGCACTGCGCAGTTCCAGTTTCAAAGATGCCTTTAGCACGCTGCGAACCATGATCCGGGCATTGCCTCATCCACCGGAAGCGGGCCAAAAGAGATTCCGCATTGCAATTTTCAATGCGGGTGCCCCTGCGCCGGGCATGAATAATGCCGGCCGCGCCGCGGTCCGCCTGGGGCTGGACAAGGGTCATATTATGCTGGGGGTGAACAACGGCTTCGAAGGCCTGGCAGAAGGACAGGTCAAGGAATTGGTATGGACCAGCGTCAGCGGCTGGGCATCGGCTGGCGGTTCGATGCTGGGCACCAGCCGCATGATCCCCAAAGGCAAGGATATGTACGCCATTGCCCGGGCGATCGAAGACCATCAGATCGATGCCATGCTGGTGATCGGCGGCTGGAATGCGTACGAAAGCATCTACGCCATGAGCAAGGAACGTCCCACCTTCCCGGCGTTCAACATCCCCATCGTCTGTATGCCGGCCTCCATCAACAACAGCCTGCCGGGCTCCGAATTAAGCATCGGCGCAGATACGGCGCTGAACAACATCGTGGAGGCGGTGGACAAGATCAAGCAATCGGCGGTTGCCACGCGGCGCTGCTTCGTGGTCGAGGTGATGGGACACTGGTGCGGTTATCTTGCGCTGATGAGCGCGCTGTCCACCGGCGCAGAGCGCTTCTACCTGCCTGAGGAGGGCATCACCCTCCAGCAGCTGCAGGAGGATGTCAATATGCTCAGGCGCGGGTTCAATACGGGCAAACGCCTCGGGCTGGTCATTCGCAATGAATATGCCAACCCGATCTATACCACAAGCTTCATCTGTTCGCTCTTCGAAGAGGAGGGCCAGGATGTGTTCGATGTGCGGCCTGCCATTCTCGGGCACCTGCAGCAGGGCGGCGATCCATCCCCGTTCGACCGCATCCAGGCGACGCGGCTGGCAACCCTGTGCCTTCAGCATTTGATCGATCAATGCAACCGGGGAGATACAACCAGTTCCTTCATTGGGCTGCAAAACGGAAAATTCCTCTTTCATGACATGCGCGATTTCGACCGCATGGTCGACCTGGAATGCCAGCGACCTCGCGAGCAGTGGTGGCTGGGGCTCAAGCCGATTGCCAACCTGATGGCAAAGCTCGCCCCGAATCGCGCAGCCTGAGATTTTGTAAACGAAAACCTTCTGAAGCTTTTTATCAAGCCGAATCAAGAGAATGCGCTCCACGCCTTTGGCGTGGAGCGCATTCTCTTTGTTTCTTTATAAGAGCCTATCCGTAAAATAACCAGAACATGTCATTCTGAGCGACTGCAAGGAGCGAAGAATCTTATTTGCAACCCAAATTACGCTTGAAAACGAGATTCTTCGTCGCTCCACTCCTCAGAATGACATGGTGGTTACGAATTTACAGATAGACACTGATTACCTTACAGAATGATTTTGGGGCGCAGAAAAACACTGATTTTCGCTGATTCAAGACAAAAAACTGCGTTTTCAGCGTGA
>JAFGCG010000169.1 GCA_016932715.1 Anaerolineales bacterium | reverse complement strand
TTAAATGACAGGTATCAACCTCGGGGCAAGCCCCGAACCCCTTCTTCCGCAGCAAGCTGCGGGGTATGGAACCCGCGAGAGAATCAACCTCATTCTCTTCTTTGTTGCCGGCCCCAGCCACCGCGGCCCCGCCGGCGATAGCATCGACCCCTTCCCAGGGTTGGCGGCATTGCCGCGTCTCGCATCGGCGAGTAGTTTTGAGAATGTACAGGTTGTGCCTGTGCCAGCCGCCGGTCCAGTGCCGCGATCAATGTATCTGCCAGCCAGGGGAGGATCTCGCGCCCGGCGAAAGACAGAGCTGCAGCCAGCCAGGGTTTATGATCGGGATGAACAGGCTCGACGACTACGATCTCCGCTTTGTGCGCAGGCTGGATGACTTCCAGTGCCTTGGTGGGTACAGGTAATTCAACGCGGGTGATCGCACCCACCGGACATACATCCATACATGCCTCACACTGTGTGCAAGCGGGCTGGTCGATCACAGCGATGTCCCTGCTGAGGTGGATCGCTCCAGTTGGGCACACTTCGATGCACGCTCCGCAACCTGTACATTGCCCCGTATTCACTCGCATCTCCATAACTCACCTCCATTCCCGCCCGCTCCGGTCGAAATCACGCAAGCTGACTCATTGCGGGGGAACTACATGATCTGCAATTTCTCCATCCAGGTAAGAGAATACCGCCTGGTCAATTGGGACAATATCGCTGATCACAGGACGAATACCGCGTGCCTGCATATCTTCGTACACGTCCAGGCTCATGCCACGGCATAGTAAAACCTGGCAGTCGGCGATCACTCCAGCTGTGCAGGTATACCGATCCCGTGCAACAGCTCTGTTGCTATCCTCGTAACTCTTTACCTGGGATTGCAAATTGCCTGGCCTGCCGCGCAGCTCGCAGTCGACGATTTCGTCATCTTCTGCGGTGAGAACCAGGTAGTAAGGCGCCCGATCGAGGTCCTGGCTGACGGTCCTGCCATCCTCTGTTATTACAGCGATTCTCATGTTCGTGGCTCCTGTTGCTTGCATTGCATCCTAACGACTGTCCCGAACCCGTCGCGGTCTCAATGCGTAAAGTGCAGTTCCTTTGGCCGGTCACGTTCGTCCATTGGGCACATCACCATCAAAGCGCGTGACGGTGTCGCGATCACATTTTTCCAGTGATGTGGAAGGTAGGCTTCAAAGATCAGACTGTCGCCCGCTTCCAGCAGGTATTTTTTGCCATCTACGGTGTAAGCGATCTTTCCAGCCAGGCAATATACAAACTCGCGCCCTGTGTGAACGATAGGATGTTTTCCGCTGTCCGCATTCGGTTCGAGGGTGACGAGGATCGGTTCCGCTCCAAAGCGTGACATTCCCGCGGCAAGATCCTCCACGCGGCTTTGCTCGAATGCGACACACGGGCGTTTTCCCTGCTTTTGATGTACCAGTCTTTTGTGTTCCTGGCTTGTTTGAAAAAAATCCGTCATGGATACTTGCAGGCTTTGTGCCAGTTGCTGCAGAGTGCTCACGCTAGGGGAGGTGTGTTCGTTCTCGATCAGACTGAGAGTATTGATATTCAAACCGCTTACCTCTGCAAGTGCACGCATGGATAATCCACGCTGGGCGCGTATCTCCCGCAAACGCTGACCAACGGCGATCTGCTCCCGATCCACTTCAGCAACAAAGGCGCTGGCCTGGTTCGAGCGTTTATCTCCTTTCCCACGCCCGGTTACTTTCACGGAAAGAGGTTTTTTGTTCATGGAAGTCCTTCTGATTGGGTGTTTATACCAATATTATAGTGCGTAATCATTAAAATTAGCTAATAGATTACTATTTTGTTGGTTGTTTCAACCAATCTGACGAACAATCCAACTTGCGCGCGGAAGCACCCATCTGGGCGACCAGAATCTTTCCGGAACACGAGGATTGTCCCGGATCACTTGCGAACTGCTATATTGGCGTTACAGTGCCTGGGAATCGGTTATTTCTTTTGTTTGAAACACAAAGCCTAATTGGGAAAAGAAGTCAATGCATTCCGGCCGAATGACGACCAGCGCCAGCCTGTATTTTTTGTCCCGGAGGACCTCGAAGCTTGCCATCCAACCCATCTGCCTCTTGAACTCCAGTGGGCCCAGTTCATCGATGACCAGTACATCGGTTGCGGTCACTTGTTTCAGACAGTGATTTCCCCATTCGAGTGTTTCTGGATCGAATATCCAGCTGCCAAATGGAAGACCATCCATGATTTCGTCAGGGACCGAACTGGCAGCCAGCCGGGTCTCATGACTGTCCAGGTCGAACGTGAAAAAGCCATTCTTTTGATGACGATCAAATCGGGCTGGGGAGAGCAGCCCGGAAACTCTTAGACCTGCTTTACGGTACTTATCGACAGCCTGCTGGCAATATGTTGTCTTTCCGACCCCGCGTTCACCTGTAATGACCAGGATATTGCTGTTGCCCGCCACAGGCATCAGAAGTGAATCGCCTTCCGGAAGTTCTATATCCATAATGCCACTTTTCTACCATTTACTTCGACCACCGAGACAGGCAATTGATAGAGCAGGCTCAGGTCCTGGCTGGTGAAAACCTCATCCAGCGTTCCATTCCTGAGGAGCTGTCCTTTTTGCATCAGCATCAGATGATCTGCCAGCGCAGAAGCGACCTCCGGTTCGTGCGTTGTGAACAGGATGGAGACACCTCGCCCCGATAGTTCACGCAGCAGGTGAATCAAACGTCCCTTGTTGCTCAGATCGAGATGCGAGGTTGGCTCATCCAGCAGGAGCAGGCGCGGCTGCTGCGCCAGGGCGCGGGCAACCAAGACCAGCTGGCGCTCCCCGCCGCTCAGGTTCAGGATGGACCGGTTCTGCATCTCGGAGAGGCCCACCTGTCCGAGCGCATTGGCAGCGATTTGATAATCGTCCCTGCCGGGCATCTCCAGTGGCGGCAGGTGCGGGGCGCGTCCCAGCAGCACATATTCCAGTACCGTGTATTCGAAGGGGATGTGTTCGCTCTGCGGGACGAGCGCCATGCGGCGTCCGCGCTCACGCGGCGGCAGGGTTTTTAACGGAATGCCTGTCAGGTGAATCTCACCCGTCCATGCGGCAAGCCAGCCCAACGTCAGGGAAAGGAGCGTCGTCTTGCCGGCACCGTTGGGACCCAGAACCGCGGCGACCTGTCCGGTGTGCAGGTCAAAATCCACATCCTGCAAAATGGGATGGGAGGGAAGATACCCGAAGGAAACGTTACGAAAGGAAAGAATGGGTTGGGTCATCGTCGGGAGCGGGTCTGCTGGAAGATCATCAGTGCCAGGAAAATGAGCGCGCCAAAAAGCGAGGTGAGGACTCCAAGCGGAATTTCACCCGCCAGCAGCGTGCGCGCCAGGTCATCACACAGCATGGTGAAGACCCCGCCCAGGAGCATAGCAGCGGGCAGGCTGAACTGCGCGTCCGCACCGGACAGGCGGCGGGCGATGTGCGGGATGATCAGCCCCACCCAGCCGACCATGCCGCTGACGGAGATGAGCGCGGCAGTGGGCAGGACGGCGGCAAAGATAAGCAGCCAGCGTTCACGACCGGGAGCAACGCCGAGAGAAAAAGAGGTCTGTTCGTTCAGGGATAATAGGTTGAGGCGCCAACGATACAGATAGATAACGGTCAACCCCGCGATGGCGATGGGCAGGATGCTGAGAAGTTTTCCCCATGTCAGACTTGCCAGCCCGCCAAGCAGCCAGAAGGTAATTTCGGGAAGTTGGGTAAGCGGGTCGGCGATGTATTTGAGCAAGCCCAGTCCCGCGGAGAAAAGCGCCGAAACGGCGATGCCTGCCAGCACGAGGCGCAGCACCCAGCCGCCATAGCGCAGCCGGTGGGCAAGCAGATAGGAAATTCCCAGTCCCAGGAGGGCAAAGACCGCGGCGCTGGTTTGGGTGACAAGCGCAGAGCCGCCAAAAAAGATAATGGAAAGAGCCGCGCCGAACGCCGCTCCCTGTGAAACGCCGAGGAAGCCAGGCTCCACCAGCGGGTTGCTGAACAGAAGTTGGAAGACGACACCCGCTGCGGAGAGGGTCATGCCCAGCAGAAGGGCGGTCAACAGGCGCGGCAGGCGCAGGTTGAACAGAAGTCGCTGGGCAAGCTCATCCTGGGTGAGGCGCTCGAAGGAGAGAAACCCTGGCACCGGGTACCGTCCGACGAGGGCGGAGAGGACAAAAATCGCGAGCAGCGCGAAGGCAAGGATAGTGAGGAAGCGTTTCACAGGAAGGATCAAAATGAAAGCTGGAAGATGTAAGATTGGCAATTTCGAGGCGGGAAACATGCCTGATTGCGCATCCGCTTCCTATGGCAAAGTGCCCTGGAAGGCAGGGACGATATTCTGTTCCACGAAAGTTTCGTCCAAGCCGTACAGTGTCTTGTAAAAAGTTTTGACCTCGGCAGTCATGTCCTGATCCGGGAACAACTCAGGGTGGATCTTACTCGCCAGCCAGGTGAGCCCAAGGATCCAGCGCGGGTCAGGCTGATCCCAACTGTAGAGGTCGCCGGCAAACGCGTAGGTTTTATTCTCTTTCACTGCGCGGATCGCTTGCCAATTCGGGTCGGTTTTCAACCCATCCACCACCTCGGTGGGATCTTTTAAGTAAGAGATGAAGAAAATCTGGTTGGCATCCCAGACGGCGATCTGTTCCAGCGTTACCTGTGTCCACCCTTTGGCGGGATTCGCATCCGCCCAGACCGGTTCGCCGCCTGCCATTTCCACCATCTGCGTCTGAATCCAATTCAGCGGTGGAACGTTGAAAGCCACGTTGCCATCCTTGTCGTTGTAGTAAAGCATCAGGATGCGCGGCTTGGGAGCGTCTTTCACTGCCCCGGCGATTTCATCCATTTGGGATTGGTAGAAGGCTGCGACTTCGGCGGCGCGTGCTTCATTGCCAAAAACCTTTCCCAGGATTCCCAGGTCGCGGAAATATTGTTCGGGCGTCTCGAAGTCCACGTAGATAACAGGGATATCGAGAGCTTCAATGGCTCCGCCCACCGTTTCTGCCAGAGAACTTTTCAGGATGACCAGATCAGGGTGAACGGCAGCGACTTGTTCGGCGCTTGCGTCCTTTGCCAGCGTAGCTTTCTGCGCGTAGTTCGGATCGATCAACTGGATGAAATTGTCCGATCCCTGATCCGCTTTGCCCAGCCCGGCGATCTTTTCCGCTGCGCCGGGAAAAAGATAGGCAGCGTCGGCGATCATGAAAAGCGCCTTGCCGACCATGACGATGCGTTGTGGGGCAGCGAGTAGTTTCACCTCACGTCCAAGGGCATCTGTCACTGTGATCCCATCCGTCGCTGCGGGCGTTTTCTGCGGGACACAGGATGCAAACACCAGCATGACAACCAGTAATAAAAGCGATAGCGGTCTGCCAGGCAACATGGCTTTCTCCTTTGATGAGGTAATATTATGGGTATGGAAGATTGGAGCAGGTTTCAAGAAATCGCGGCGATCAATTGAAATTTTTCGGTTTCACTGGAAATGTTTCTGGCATTCGTCCAGCCATTCCAATACAGACTGCAGCTGCGTCAAACGCAAATCCAGGCTCATGCGATTGTAGATGTCGTCCGTGAGCAGATTGTCGCGCGTGTTCTCCAATCGCCGGATGTGAAATTTGACCGCCTCTCGTTGCAGTTCAAAGGCGTGCGCGACTTTTTCGGGAAAGTACTGGTTGAGAAAATACAAGCGGGTGACAAATTCCATGCGAATTGCACGGGTGCTGCCGCCGCTCGTCGCATTCAGCCACTCCAAAAAGCGTTGACGACCCTTCCTCGTAATTCGCAGGAGTTGGCGGAATGGCTGCTCTTCCTGCGGATTCTGATCCGTCGAAATATCACCCTGCACGGCAAGTCTCTTCAAAATCGAATACGCCTGGCTCTGGCTGAGATGCCAGACTTGTGATAACTCGCCGACCACTTTACGATGCAGGTCATAGCCATGTCCTGCGGCACCATACAGCAGGCCGAGCAGCGCCATTTCAGGGGAGAGGGTCCCAATGTGAGCGGGTTTCTTTTTTAACATATATACTCACTCAGTGAGTGTTGGGTTGTGAGTAAGTATATCAGAGATCAGAATCGTCCTACGCTGGCATCGGGAGTTGTTTTGCGTCTGCTGGCGGCAGACGTCGCAAGACAAACCACATGTCCCATTGGAAACGATCACCCTGAGTTGAAGCAAATCGCATGGCATTGCAGCGAGCGTGTAGCCAATGGAGAACAAACCCTTGAATAGGGGACTTCGCAAATCTCGGCATCCCGACAGAGCGATGAATGAGCAGATCAAACATCTCGGGAAGGACGTCCGTCAGATGCCGGAACCGCGGCCGATTGCCGATCTATCGGACCCGGCCCGTTATGAGCCGATAGTCGTCTCAATGCCCATCTCAGTGGTATGCTTGTGCTCGCTGAGAATACTGCTGAATTACTCACTGATGTTACGCACTACCCCTGTTTTTCACCGCGAAGACGCCCTTCGACTACGCTCAGGGCAGGCTCCGGGACGCAATGGGTGTCTTTTTCTTCGCAAAGGAAGAGGAGTCTTCGCGAGCTTCGTTCCTTCGCGGTTCGAATTTCCTGTTTCCTGCGTAAGGTGAGTCACTCAGGGATTACGTCGGCACACAGATGTGAGTGCTTCCGGCGGAAAATCAGGAATATAAGGAAAGAAAACAATGACTGAACTTTGGCTCGTTCGTCACGGTCAAACAGATTGGAACCTCACCGGAAGATGGCAGGGACAGGCGGCTGATGCGCCCGGGTTGAATGACACAGGGCGCGCGCAGGTGCTGACAATTTGTGAGCAAATGAAGGGAAGAAAGATCTTTGCCATCTATAGCAGTGACCTGCTGCGCGCCCGCCAAACCGCTGCGTTGATCGCTGAGTCCCTAAGATTGCCGGTGACTTTGGAGCCGCGCTTGCGCGAAATTAATCTCGGTAGTTGGGAGGGCATGCCCTCCGAAGAAATCGAAGCAAAATACTCACTGGAATTGATGGAACGCGCGCGAAATCCATTCCAGACGCGCGCGCCAAATGGAGAATCGCCGCGCGAAGTGGCTGAACGCGTGCTGATGGCAATAAATGAAATCGCCAGTAAACACCGTGACGAATCCATTTTGATTGTCTCACATGGTATTTCCCTGGCCGTTGTCATCTGCCAGTCCGAGGGATTTCCGATGGAAGATGTATACCAACATATTCCAGATAATGCACACGCCTATCGTGTGCAATGGCATCCATAGAGACTTTTGAACTTTGGAAAAAAGATACGCAAACCATTGGGTCTGTAAAACGCCTGATTCATCCCTTGGATGCATATGTGTTCCTTTGTGACAACATCACGAATGCAATATTGGGACAGGCGATCACTGCAATATTGTTGTGTTTGGAGTGATCTAACAGTTTTTATATCTCAGTCCACCGGTGTTGCTGATCTCACATGACCGGAAATTTCTCATGCTTGGGTTGAGTCTTCTGCTATAATGACTTTATCAATATTCATTGATTTCCTGTGCGATTGAGGGTATAGAGGGGCACTCGACCTTGTCGCCGCCAGGCTCACTCATCCCTATTGTGTCTTTCGCGGCGAATACATGTGTGCTTGATGCCCGCCTCTTACCCTGTTCGGTTAAGTTACAACTATATCTCTCAGAACCAATGGATAGAACACACAAGCGTGTATTTTGTCTGGTTCGTATCCTCGAAAACCGTTTTGAAAGGAGGTGGTGACAGACTACAGACGTTCCTCCCCACGTGTCGTGGGTGTCTCGTTGTATCCAAAATCCAACAAGGAGGAAGCAATGGCCCGATTTAACTATCGCATAATCACCGTTCTGCTGCTGATAACGTTCGTGTTCTCCGCTTGCGCACCCAGCACGCCCTCAACGCCTGTCGTGTCTGCTACGTCTGTTGCACCGACCGCCGAGCAGGCATCAGGCACGATCGTGATTGCGCTGGCGGCAGCGCCCGTATCTCTCGACCCGGCTGACCATCGCAGCCGCGAATCCGAGACCGTCATTCGCAATATGTTCGATGGATTGGTCACGCGTGATGCCACAAATGGTGTTCATTTGGAGTTGGCAGAATCCATGGACTGGGCGGATGAACAGACCCTCAATATCGAGCTGCGTGAGGGCGTGAAATTCCACGATGGAACCGAAATGACCGCCGATGACGTGGTCTTCACCTTCGAACGAATCATCAATGAAAATCAGATCGAATATCCTGAAGCGCATACTTCTCCGCGCAAGGGCTTGATCGCGCCGCTTGAATCCATTGAAAAGACCGGCGACTATTCCGTCACAATGCATTTCAGCGGACCGTGGCCGCCGGCCATGCAATTGCTCGTGCATCAGCAGATCGTGCCCAAGGCGTATATCGAAGAGGTGGGCACCGAAGGGTTTATTGCAAAACCCATCGGCACAGGACCCTTCAGGTTTGTCTCTGCTCAACCCGGCTTCGAAGAAGTCGTTCTGGAACGCTTCGAGGATTACTACGGCGGTTCGCCTGAACTCACGCCCGTTGGCAAAGCGTGTGCAGGTCAGGTGGTGTTCCGCGTCATTCCTGAAGCATCCACGCGCGTCTCGGCGCTGCTGGCAGGGGAAGTAGACATCATCACGAACGTCCCGCAGGATCTGATCGAGACCCTGTCCGCCAACGAGAATGTGCAGGTGAAAACTGCCGCTGGCACGCAGCCCAAGTGGATCGAGTTGAACGTCAATATGGCTCCCTTCGATGATGTCAATGTGCGCAAGGCATTGAACTATGCGGTGGACAAGGACCTGATCATCGAACAGATTTACGGCGGGCGCGCCGTCGCCTTGCCAGGTCCCCTGTCACCGTACAACAGTTTTGTCAACAAGAGTCTGTCGCCATATCCATATGACACCGACATGGCGCTCGATTTGTTGAGTCAGGCTGGCTGGGCGGACACGGATGGGGACAGCATCCTGGACAAAGACGGTCAGCCGTTCGCCATGACGATCGACACACTGGAAGAATGGCGCTCACTCGCGGAAGCAGTGGCGGATATGTACCGTGCCATCGGCATCGATGCAAATGTGCGCTTCTGGGAGTATAGTGTCGTCCGCGACCAGCTTCTGGCTGGCGAACGACAAGCTTATCTGGACGACTGGGGCGACTCGGCGTTCGATCCGGTCGGTCACTTTGAAGCCAAGTGGCATGGATTTGTCGCGGATACCCCGTTCGGTCGCGGAAACTTCTCCACGTACAACAATGAACGCGTCAACGAGCTGATCGAGCAGGGTGAAACTACAGGTGATACAGCCGCCCGTCAGGCGATCTATGATGAAGCCCAGCAGATCGTCTATGATGAAGCGCCGGCCGTGTTCCTGATCCTGCCTGAAGAGGTGGAAGCTGCTTCCGCTTCGATTACTAATTGGACTCCCGCCTCCGACAGCCGCGAAAACATGCACGACGTCTGCAAAACAGAGTAACAGCCGAGGGGAGGGTGATCCGCTTCATCCTCCCCCGGTCTTGATCCCGTTAAATCGCGTCGGTCTTATCCCAGGAATGATTCATCCGTGAGAAGCATCAAAATCCTTGAACGTGTGCTGGCGACCATACCGATCATGTTCGGTGTGGCGATCATCGTCTTCTTCTTCATCCGTCTCACCCCCGGTGACCCGGTGGATATTATGATGGGCCAGGGAGGCGCTATTTCGGCTGGTGAACTCGACCGGCTGCGTGAGGAATTCCATCTGAATGAACCGCTGCATATTCAACTCTGGTATTTTTTGCGTGACGCCGCCAGAGGCGACCTGGGCTACTCTTACGTACTCAAACAGCCTGTGACTTCACTGATCGCCGAACGCCTGCCTGCGACGATCGAACTGGCGGTCGGCGCATTGCTGTTTAGCCTGGTGATTGCCTTGCCCATAGGCGTGATTTCGGCGGTCCGGCAAAACTCATGGCTGGACCGGTTGAGTATGAGCACTGCCTTTTTGGGTATCTCCATGCCGGGTTTCTGGCTGGGGATTATTCTCATCCTTTTATTCTCTGTGCAGCTTCGCTGGCTCCCCGTACAGGGACGGATCTCACTCGGAACAGGTTTTCAGGAACGGACAGGCTATTTTGTTTTGGATAGTCTGCTTACCGGAAATTTCGCCGCGCTTAAAAGCAGTTTGCTGCATCTCGTCCTGCCGTCCATCACGCTGGGAGCGCCGGTCGCGGCGGTGATTGCCCGGGTGCTGCGCTCCAGTATGCTTGAAACACTGCGGTCAGATTATGTTACCCTGGCACGCAGTAAGGGAGTGGCTGAATCCTGGGTGGTGATCAAACATGCGCTGCGAAACGCCATGATCCCCACGATCACGGTGGTCGGTCTGCAGGTCGGGATCCTGTTGGGCGGCAACATGGTCATCGAGACTGTCTTTGGCTGGCCCGGCCTGGGGCGGATGGTGGTCAAGGCGATCTTCGACCGCGACTTTCCCCTGATCCAGGGCACAGTCATGATCTATGCCTTCACGTTCGTGATGGCAAACCTGATCGTCGATGTTTTGTATACGTATCTCAACCCGCGCATCAGGATGCAGTGAGCAATATGGAAACCGGTCCCGATATCCGATCCGCTCTTCAGGATCAAATCTACATCTGGCGCATCCGTCTGGAACTGTGGTGGGGCAACTTCAAAAATTTCCTGCGGGAATTGAGTGCGCATCCGCTGGCAATGGTGGGCGGCGTGGTCCTGGTTCTGTATCTCTTATCCGCTTTATTCGCGGACCAGATCACAGTTCACAATCCGATTCAGGGGAACCTGCGTCTGCGCCATATCGCGCCCGTCTGGCAGGCAGGGGACTGGACGTATCCGCTCGGCACCGATTCACAGGGCCGCGACCTGTTGACCCGCATCGTCTACGGCGCACGCATTTCATTGATTGTCGGTTTTCTTTCGGTGGGGATCTCGGTCATCGTCGGAGTGTTGCTTGGCACCCTGGCAGGCTATTTTGGCGGGCGCTTCGACAGCCTCGTATCGCGGCTTGCCGACCTCCTGCTGGCGTTCCCATTCCTGATCTTTGCAATTGGTGTGATGGCATTCCTGGGACCGGGGTTCACCAACCTGATCCTGGCATTGACCTTCAAGGGCTGGGTGGAATTCTTCCGCCTGGTGCGCGGTGAAATGCTTGCGGAAAAAACCAAGGAATATGTGGAAGCGGCGCGTGTCACCGGGCAGGGGCACCTTGCCATCATCATGAAAGAAATCCTGCCCAACATTATCCAGTCCGTTTTTGTACTGGGAACATTGCGCATGGGCTATATGATCATCACGGAAGCCAGCCTGAGCTTTCTCGGTCTGGGATTGCCTCCCAATATCCCGGCCTGGGGTTCCATGGTCGCCACCGGGCGTGATTCGATACTGGTTGCCTGGTGGGTTTCGACATTTCCTGGCCTGGCAATCTTGTTCCTGGTCATGGCGATCAACCTCTTTGGCGAAGGTCTGCGTGATATTCTCGACCCGCGCCTGAAATTGGAAGGATAGCTTTATGGAGTCAGGGAAACCATTGTTGGAAGTTCGAAACCTGAATTCCGTTTTTCCCTCGAACGGAAAAATCGTGCGCGCCGTCAGTGATGTCAGTTTTGCACTGGCTGAAGGTCAAATCCTTGGTGTGGTTGGAGAATCGGGTTGTGGCAAGAGCACCCTGCTGCTGTCACTGCTGCGCCTGATTCGCTATCCGGGCAGAGTAGAAAGCGGGGAAATGCTTTTTCGTGAGAAAAACATCATCGAGTTGAGTGACCGGGAAATGCGCGATCTGCGCGGCAAGGAGATCTCGATGATCTTCCAGGACCCGCTCTCGACGCTCAATCCGGCCTTCACGGTAGGCGAGCAGATCCGCGAATCGCTCCGGTTGCACAACATCGTCAGCAGTAACAAATTGCCCTGGCCCTTCGACGGGCTTCGCCGCGCCCAGGAAAAGGAACGCGTTCTGCAAATTATGAACGAAGTCGGTATTCCCTCGCCCATGGATCGTTACGCATCCTACCCACATCAATTTTCCGGCGGCATGCAGCAGCGTACGCTGATCGCGATCGCCCTGGCGTGCAGCCCGGCGCTGCTGCTGGCTGACGAGCCGACCACTGCCCTGGATGTCACGATCCAGGCACAGATCCTGAATCTGATGAAGCGAATTAACGAAGATCGCGGTACAGCCATCATCCTGGTGACGCACGATCTGGGCCTGGCGTCCGAATTCTGCGATCGTATCGCGGTCATGTATGCGGGGCGCTTTGTCGAGCAGGGTACGGTCGATGAAATTGTGGAGAACCCGCAGCACCCGTACACCCAGGGACTGCTGAACTGCCGCCCGCGCATTGGCGAACGCGATCAAACCATTCGCCCAATCCCCGGGAATGTGCCGAGTCTGGCAAACCTGCCAAACGGTTGTGCGTTCGCTCCGCGCTGCTCGTATGTTAAGGAGGTTTGCGAGACAGGCCCGGTCCCCATGTTCGAAACCGATCCCGGGCACCTCAACCGTTGTTTGATCACTTCGGAGTATCGCCGTCAGCCCGATTGGGATTGGGGTGTTGTGGTCGGAAGGGAGCGCGCATGACGAAGACGCCTCGAACGACCCGACCGCTGATCGCCGTTAAAGGATTGGTCAAACACTTCCACATCACCCCCAGCTTCCTCGCCCGCACACTGGCGCGCACGGAAGAAAAAGTCGTCCGCGCAGTGGATGGCGTGGATCTGGAAATTTATCCCGGCGAGACCCTGGGCCTGGTTGGTGAAAGCGGATGCGGCAAGACGACGCTTGGGCGTGTCATGGTGCGGCTTGAAGACGCTACGGATGGAGAATTGCTTTTCAGAGGAGAGAAGGTTGAAAGTAACACGATCGCTGAAGAGTCTGGAAATGACTCGAAGCGCATCAAGTACTATCACGCTGCCCAGATCATCTTTCAAAACCCATACTCGTCATTGAATCCGCGCAAAACCGTGCGTGAGATCATCAGCACACCTCTGCGGCAGCGCGGAACTCACAATCCACATCGGCTCGAAGAGCAAACGCTCGATCTCATGCAGCGCGTAGGCCTGGGTAAGCGTCAGATCGACCGCTATCCTCATCAGTTCTCCGGTGGGCAGCGCCAGCGCATCGGCATTGCGCGTGCTTTGGCGATGCGGCCTCAATTCATCGTCGCGGATGAGCCTGTCTCATCACTGGATGTTTCCATTCAGGCGCAGGTCATCAATCTGCTCGAAGAGCTGCAGGAAGAATTTCATCTTACGTATCTCTTCATTTCGCATGATCTGAGCGTCGTGAATTACATCAGCGACCGGGTGGCAGTGATGTATCTCGGTCACATTGTTGAACAAGGCAAAACGGACGATCTCTTTGCCAACCCGCTGCATCCTTATACACAGGCATTGCTGGCAGCCATCCCGCGTGTGCGTAAGTCGCAGCGGAAAGAACGCGTCATCTTGCCCGGTTCGGTTCCCAGCCCCATCGACCCGCCGTCTGGTTGTCCATTCCATCCAAGGTGTTTTGCAAAAGTGGGGAGGATTTGCGAGGAGGAGTATCCGCCATTCTTCGAGGTGAACGAGCAAAAAGTGGCATGCTGGATTTACGACAAGAAATAACCCGGATTTTGTCAAAAGATATCAGGATGATTTGAGTTCTGTAATTACACACTCCAGCTTTGTCATCATTTGGACGGCTTTCGTTTTATTTCGGCCTCCAGCAGCACATCCAGTTCACCGTCCAAAGCAATGACATTCACTGTAGTTTGGTCACCTGAGGCTCTTTCAAAGTTGATGTCTACCGAGGCATCGCCAACCTTCAAGCCCCGGACATGAATGCGATCCACATCTTCTGGCAGCATTGGCCGCACGATCCTCAAACGATGCTCGAAGGCCTCCGGTTTGAGTCCGAGAAATACGGTAGTTAGATAAGGGATGCTGCCAGCTGCCCAGGCTTGCGGATGGCACGCTACCGGATAACGTATTGGCACGTTGTAATCCTGGTAGGGGAAACCGCAGAATAATTCTGGTAAACGATGGGACTCAAAGTGCAGACTGGCGCGACTCAGTCCCGAAAAGATTCGCTCGGCATACCCGTCGAACCGGTACTGCCTGAATCCAGCTGCGATGATCGAACTGTCGTGCGGCCATACTGAGCCCAGGTGATAGGCGGTCGGATTGTAAGCTTTTTCATTGGCGGAGAGCGTTCGTATGCCCCAGCCGCTGAACATATCCTCTGCCATTAACCGCCTTGATGTTTTTTCCGCCTTATCCCGGTCGGCAATCCCCGCCCATAGCGCGTGGCCTGGGTTTGAAGACACAACGGCGACAGGCTTGCCGTGCGCCTGCAGAGCCATGGCATAAATCCCCAAATCTTCCAGCCAAAAATCCTGGTTAAATCGGTCTTTTAGCTTGCGCGCATCTTGCTGTAGCTGCTCTGCCCGCTCCAACTCACCCGCCCGCTCGAAAAGATCGGCCAGATCCATTTTCGCGCGATAGATGTAGCCTTGTACCTCCACCAATGCAATCGGTGGTTCTGCCAGGCTGCCATCATGGTTTACCATGGCGTTGCCCGAATCCTTCCAGCCCTGGTTGACCGGCCCGCTTGCCAGCCTGCTTTGATAATCGGCAAACCCATCACCATCCGAGTCGCTGTACTGGTCGATCCATACCAGGGCTCGTTCGATGTGCTCGCGCAGTTCATGAAACAGGGCCAAATCCCCGGTCCAGGAGGCATGAGACGCCAGAAGGATAAGAAATAGGGGCGTGGCGTCCACTGTCCCATAGTAAGGGTTATGCGGGATCTCTCCCAGGCGCGCTAACTCTCCTATCCGCAGTTCATGAAGGATCTTTCCAGGCTGTTCATCGCGCCATTGATTGACTTCCTGACCCTGAAACCTGGCTAGCAAACGGAGTGTATCCGCGGCGAGTCCCGGATTGAATGCCAGGGTTTGCAGGGCGGTGATGATACTATCGCGGCCAAACAACGCAACAAACCAGGGGACACCTGCTGCAAAGTAATCTTCTTTTGTAAGGCGCATCCTCAACATGCGCAAATCGCGCAGCGAACGATCCATAACCCGGTTCAAATGTGTGCTGTTACTGTTCACTTCTGTCCAGCCCTGAAGCCATTCTTCGGATGCCTGTTTGAAATATTCTGCAATCCCGCGCAGGCCTGGTTGATCTTCACCTCTTGGCTTTACCTGTTCCGCGATCGCCGATTCTGCAACGATCAATGAGACAGATAACTCCCTGGGCTCATTCGGTTCGAGGGTGATCTGAAACTCTACCGAGGTGGCTTCGATTTTTTGAGGTGCCGGAGAAAAGTAAATAGATAGACTCCGGTAGAGCCCATCCGCGCCATCATACACAAAGCTCAATATTCCATCTTCCCAAGCGGGCTCGCGCCTCTCCCCAGCCTGGATGGGTGCCAGTCCTCGAATGGCAAAAACATCTTCAAAGTCTGCGTGATAGGTAAGCGTGAAGGGAAATGTAACTTTCCTTTGACTAAAATTCTGGAACGTAAATACTTCGTAAAGCGCATTTCTTCCGGCATCCAGGATGCGCCGCCATTTAATTCCGATTTCACTTAAGTTGATGGTTTCGCCCATGCTCCCCGTAATCTCAGGGTTGGTTAATTCAAACACAGCGGCGAACCCATTGTCTGCATTCGAAACCAATACCGTAGGATCTGCATCGGCGATCTGCACTTGATACCCGTCTAAATAGCGACAGTCATGATAATACAGCCCAAAACCGTGTTTCCCTTCCAGGGGAATGCTGCCGTCTGCTTTTGTCAGGAAGAAGAGGTTTTCGTTTTTGATGACGACAGCCTCGGCAATACTCAAAGTTATGGATGGCACTGGCGAAGTAAAGACGCCTTCCTTGCGTTTTTGCTTATCTGCTGGCTTCAGGGGGGATTGATCTTTGATTCCACCATACGAAGTCTTTTTATGCTCGGTCATGGTTGATCCTCCTCGTTCCTTTCATTAATAGGGACCGTGACTGTGACCGGTCCGATGCCCACTTCGGACATCCACGACTGGTAATGTTTTGACGCCAAAGTCCGGATAACAGTAACGTTTTTTGGCCAGCACAGTCGGCTGGTGAAGCAGATTGGTCTTGGTTGAGATTCATGTAAATTGCCGGAATTGACCGTAAAACACTACAACGCGAAAGAGAGGTCTTGCCAATTGAAGATTTGTGGGGAGTCTTGTATTTCTTATTGTACGTCGTCGAAACCTTTGAGAAATAGAGGACAATTTACTAAAGTAATATTTCTGGTTTCGATTGATTATACTGTGGTGGCTGGCGCGTTCTGTAAATGCCTTTACCGCATAGCCCGTTTCGAGAAACTGCAATGTTTGCACGTTACGGCTGTTCGGCTGCCACATCAAAGTCTTGACAGATCACTGCGACTTGAATAAACTCAGTATAACTGACCAGAGAGTCAGTTATTTTTCCTCGAGCGAGATACCCGTGTCCCCCCGCCCAAATGTCAGCGACCAACGCAAATCCCAGATCTTGAATGCAGCCGAGGATATCTTTACCAAAAAGGGCTTCGATGAAGCGCGCATGAACGATATTGCCGAAAAAACGGGATTAAGCAAGGGCACACTCTATCTATACTTTAAGAGCAAGGATGATCTGATCATTGCTATTCTGGATCGTATTTTTCAAAACGAGTTCAGACAACTGGAAAACCTGCAACAGACGGAAGCCAGCGCATCTGAAGCAATTTGGAAATTGACCGATACGATCGCCAGGGACATTGTCAGGTTGCTTCGACTGATCCCGATCATTTATGGTTTTCTTGCCCTGGCTTTCCGTAATAAGTATGTGCAGCGTGCCTTGAAGGAATACATCAATCGTTATTTGAATATCCTGATCCCAATTATCCAACGCGGCATCGACTCGGGGGAATTCCGACAAACGGATGCACGGGAAGTGGCCATTGCCGCGGGCGCGATCATCGAAGGAACGATCTTGCTTTGGGCGTACGACAAGTCAGTTGTTGATCCTGAGCGCCATATCCGCTCTGGAATGAAATTGTTATTGGAAGGAGTGCAGGCGCGTTCGTGACCAACGCGCCTTTTTTTTACATCAATAACTGACTCGCTGGTCAGTAATCAATGCCAGGAGAATGTCAGTATAGTCACAGCATGCAATATTTCTATCCTGATGTTATCTCCTCAGTTCTCGATTTATTTCTACACCGGAGGTCGATCCATGAGTAAATCCATTGTTGATGTCCCGCCTGGCAAAGCACTGCGACTGGGATTGCGGCTGCCCATTTGGCTGTATCGATGGCATTTGGGCTGGCTCTTGGGAGAACGTTTCTTGTTGTTGACTCATATTGGGCGAAACAGCGGGATGCCACGTCAAGCTGTCATCGAGGTCGTTGCGCATGACAAGGATATGGATATGTACTTCGTCGTTTCCGGTTGGGGCGAAAAGTCGGATTGGTATCAGAATATCCGCAAAACCCCATCGGTTATTGTCCAGGTAGCTGGCCGAAAGTTTCGGTCCTACGCGGAGTTCATCCCTGTTGAGAAAGCTATCCGTATTCTGGAGACTTATGCCCGGGAACATCCTGTGGCATTCCGTGAGTTAAGTGGTTTGTTTCTGGGTGAACACATGAAAGCTGGGAGCGACGCATCACGCCTGCTCGCAGAGAGGATGCCCATGGTGGGGTTCCGCCAAAATCAGTCAGAATAAGAAAATCAAATGTGCAGTTCGTAGAACGGGCATTTCGCTGGCTGCTGCACTGACCATAACATTTTAGGAGTTTGATATGTCGAAAAGGATTCTTTTGTTCGCGCCGGCGGCTTTCAATCTCGCCGAAACGACCCGTATGATCGAAATTGCCAAAGGCATTCGGCGCCACAGTTCCGCCAGCCAGGTTTTTGATATTCAATTCATTTCGGATGGCGGCGATCTGGAGAAATTGATCGAAGAAGAAGGCTTTCCGCTTAACAGGCTGGAGCCGCGTCTCACGCCGGAGAAGATCGAATATCTCTACAAAGTGGACAAGGGCGAAATATTCTCCCCGGCTTTTTCGCGGGAGGAGATGATTGTAAGAATAGAAAATGAAACGGAATATCTCAGAACACTGCAACCCGCTGCCGTGATCACAGGCTCCTACGTGACGATCCCCGTTACGTGCCAAAGATTGAAAATTCCGCTTGTCTGGGTGATCCAATCCACCTGGTTGAAGGATTTTTTTACCACGGGGGCCGGAATGACGGATGGCATAAAGTTTCGGCCTTTCAAGGCTTTTACGGATTGGATGATTTTGTTATTTATCAGTTTCTGGATACGAAACGGTTTCTTGAATAGCTTAAATCAGGCAGCCATGCATTTTGGGGTTGATGGCTATAAATCCATCTTTGATTATTGGCGGGGTGACATTACCCTCGTGGCCGAACCCGCCGAATTCTCAGGGGCACAGCTTCCCCTTAATCATTACTTTACAGGACCACTGATCGCGCGGCAGAACTTCTCCATCCCCGAAACTATCAGGAATATTCCACGTGATCAACCGCTCATCTATTTTGCTATGGGAAGTTCAGGGACACCGGAGATTGTGGCAAAGATCGTCGAAAGCTTCGAGGGAAAACCCTACCGCGTCATCGCTCCTGTGAAATCCCACCTCGATAAAGTTTTCGGTGTGAAAATCCCTCCAAATGTCACGGTCACGGACTGGCTGCCTGCACATGAGGTAAATCGGTTGGCGGATCTTTCTGTGATCCATGGGGGCGTTGGGACGGTGATGACGGCCGCCTATGCGGGCAAGCCTGTGGTCGGTGTGGGTATGCAGCCTGAGCAGGCTGCGAACATTGCCTGTCTCGTCCGGAAAGGCTTTGCCATTCGAGTACCCAAATCCAAAGACCCGTCTCGCAAGATACAGGCAGCTATCGAACGCTTATTGAATGATGACGATGCTCGACGTAAAGCCCAGGCATTTGCAGAGATCATGACAAAATGGGATGGTCCCAGAATGGCGGCTGAACTACTGTATGAGAAATTCGGAAACTTGCGGTGAATGACTTCTGGTCCAGTGCGTGAGCAAAAAAACTTTTTCTGCTACGGGCGCGTTTTGGGCCAGAAGGCACCGGTTCGCTTCCAGTAATCTGCATAGGCGTCCCCATAGCGCAAAAGCAGATCATGTTCTTCAGCCCAGCTCATGATCAGGAGAATGGGGAAGTAGACCAGGGAAAAAATAACGAGGAAAGGTGAGTGGAGCAGGAAGGCGATCCACAACCAGCCGAAGGCTTCCCCGGCTGCCTGCGGGTGGCGGATCCGGGTATAGATCCCGCCATACATAGTATGTTCCTTTTTGGGAACGAGGGCTTCCTCGCCGGCATCCTTCACCCCGATGATCATTAGCAGAGTTGTTGGGATACCGATCACGGCCGCGATCAGCCCCGAGACCCACCACGGCCAGGGGAAGGAGTCAGGCAGAGGCGTGGGCAGGGGATAGAAACGGTAGACGACATAGCATGCCACGGTGACAAACTCGAGGACCATCGCCACTACTCGGTACTGTGCGCAACGGCGATAGGCATCTGGTCCGATGACTCTTTCGAGAGCTGCCGGACCGGTGCTCAGGAAATAGAAATACAGGAAGAACAGAGTGGCAAAAATCAGAACAGCGAAGTTAATCCAGGCGAGCATGCGATTCGTCCTTTCGGGGTAGAGCCAAAGTAAACGAACGGGTGATAGGCGTGTCTCCAAAGAAACCAATCAATAGCACAATGATCAGGATGCCATTCAACAGCATTTCGACCGTGGTGAATGGCAGGAGGAATGGCGCCATGATCAACGTTGCAGTTGACGCAAAAATTGTCAGCCAGAAACCCCACATCCTGTTCCGCCACAACCCAATGGCAGAGGTTACCCGCAACGAGGTGTAAAACAGAAACAATGGCACCAGCCAAATCGGTTGGCTGTCAAACAATGTCTGTATTTCCTTGAAGAGCATTGTCGGGTAGGGGTTGGTTATCAGGCCCACTGCCATCAAACCGGCGGTGAAGCAGTCGAGCACTTCGATCAGTGCATAGAGCGATTGTAGTATTGCTGCGGCTCGAATCAGCTTCGGGTGAGACGTAGTCCGCCTTGGAACGATTGAAGCGGATTGTTCCATGATGAGATCCTCCTTCATTCCGCAGCGTTCCGTTTCGGGAAAAACATCCCAGTTTGCTTACGGTACGTTTCATAAGCCTCTCCGTAGCGCAAAGCGAGATCCCGTTCTTCAGCCACACACCACCAGTACCATACTGGGATCCACACAAATGAGAACACGACCAGGAAAGGGGAATTAACAAGGAAAGCGATTACCCACCACAGTGGAACTTCACCCAACGCCATTGGATGCCGGATCTTTTCGTAGATGCCCTTATACAGGGTGTGACTTTTATCCGGCAGCAAGGCCTCTGTTTTTGCATCCATGGAACTGCGAACCTCCAGGTAGAGGCTGGGGATGGCAATGATTACGGCAATCACAACGGAAACCCAATAGGGCCACGGAAAAGACGCTGGGAAGGGATCGAATGGGAGTGGATACCAGTGGTAGAGAATATAGTTGGCGGTAAGCGTGAACATAAAAATGGATGTCGCCAGGCGGTACCTGCCACAACGCTTATAAGCTTCGGGTCCGATTTTCTTTTCCAGCGCGGCAGGTCGCACACTCATCAGGTAAAGAGTGGTCATCAGTCCGCCACCGAGAATTAATGTTACAAAGTTAATCCAGGCGATCATTTCGAATTCCTTTCGTGATGTATTGCTGTTGTTTCATGTCCCTGCCAATTGTGCATGTTTTATTTGTTGGTTCTGCTCCAAGCTCGCGCGACAACCGGGTTCCGTTTGAAGAAGTCGGCGCGTATCTTTTGATCGACATTATTGAGTGGGCAGGCAAAATTCATACAATGTTTACACATAAGAGTATGCATTGCAGCGCCCATCACAACTACCAGCACCAGGAACAGTGCCAACAATAACCACTGCATGCCAAGCACCAGGAATGCCAATGGGTAGCCGGCAATCAACACCAACCCGACGAAGAAAACACGCTTTTCTCCAGCCGACATTGGGCCGGGGCGATATTTCCACAGCTTGGGCGAGCCATAATTAGCCCAGCACTGCAGTGATTTGGTGCCCGGTTCGGCGTAGTGCGGGCAGTGCGAGCACATTACCCGGATTTCGACGAAACCAAAGTAGCTGAGGCACAGGACGAACCAGGGGACGAGATACCAACCATTCAGATGAACGATCCCCATTCCACCAACGATGAAGGGTGGAAGAGCGATGAACAGAAATTGCACCAGATCTTTGCCGCAAAAGTGGCATTGCAGGTGGTCCCGCACCGGGCAATCTTGGCAGTCTGTGGAAGAGCAGGTGGACAAAGGGCGTTTTGGATCAAGAAACAGGCTACTCATGATTTTCTCTATCCTTCTCGGTTTTTTATGTCATACTGACCAGTCAGTCATTTATCGACGCAAAAAAAAGAGCCAGAAAGCCTCAGGCGGGAACCTGAATGCCTTCAAGCAAAAGTCGAATACTCGAACGGATATGGCGCTCCATATCGATCAGGGTGCTATCGTAAACCCACAGCAGTACCGTCCCCTCGTAGATAGCGCCTGCCGCAATGGCAACTTCCTGCGGATCCACCTGGCGAAATTCACCTGAGTCAATCCCGCGCTGAATCATCGGTACCAGCACATCCATATAGTGGCGGAAATACTGCTTCAGAGCCTTTTGGACGGTCTTGTTACGAAACGCAAGTGCCAGGAACTCATAGGCGACAGGGATGATGTGCAACATCCTTTTGTAGTCGCGTATGGCTGCCTCGGTGAATTGAGAAACTGCCTCTGTCGCACTCAATTCATCGCCTTCGCGCCTCTCCAGTTGTCTGAACACACCCTGGAAAATGCGTTCGAGGATGGCAATGATCAAATCGTCCTTGCTTTTAAAATACAGGTACAGCGTGCCTTTACTAAGGCCGGTTTTGTCGGCAATATCATCCATGCGCGCCAGATCAAAGCCCTTTTTGTTAAAGACCTGCTCGGCTGCATTCAAGATTTGAGCTTTGCGTTCGTCGCTGACATTTGGGCGAGGGGACATAGTTTTCCTCTGCAAAAGTGAAAATACATGACTGACCGGTCAGTTATAGTATAGGCAGATAAATGGATTTGTCAAGATGAGCTCTGGTCAGAAATCTGTCCTATAATGTGGCTCGCCGTTCGTACTCCCTACAAATTTTGGCGGCTTGGACAGATGCTATGCAAAATGATCCGATCAATGAAACTTCTTCTGAAACCACCGCTTCCAATCCCGAAGTACTGTCTGAAGTTGAGGAAGACATCTTAATCAGGCAGCAAAGGCGGCGCATGTTCCCGCGCGCGGCCCTGGTCGGATTCTGTGCCGGTTTGGTTGCCGCGCTTTTCCGGGCAGTTCTTGCCGGAGCGGACGCCTTGCGGAACAATCTGATCGAGTGGTCACAGTCCTTTCCACTCTGGGGATGGATTTTTCCAATAATGTTCAGCATGGTGGGGGCGGTACTGTCCGTTCTGCTGGTACAGCGCTTCGCCAAAGAAACGAGTGGAAGTGGCATCCCTCATCTTGAGGCTGTTTTGCATCGTTTACGAACATTGAACTGGAAGCGCGTTTTACCGATCAAATTTGTGGCTGGCGCGTTGGCAATTGGCGGCGGGTTAGCCTTGGGACGTGAAGGTCCGACCGTTCAAATGGGCGGATCCGTGGGCGCGGCCATCTCCGACGGGCTGAAGTCACGGCCCAAAGAGCGGCGAACATTGATCGCGGCCGGCGCCGGCGCTGGCCTGGCAGCCGCATTCAATGCCCCCTTATCTGGCGTAATATTTGTTTTGGAAGAGATCCAGCGCGATTTCCATCCATTTGTCTTTGGAGCGGCCTTCCTGGCCGCGGCAATTGCAGACATTGTGGCACGTTTGCTCTCGGGCGCGTTTCCGGTTTTTGCCATTCCAAATTATCCCACTCCTCCGACGAGTTCACTTCCTATTTTTGCGTTGCTTGGGGTTTTTGCAGGCCTGTTCGGAGTAGCCTTCAATCGATCCCTGCTCGGCACACTAAATTTGTTTAGCCGGCTGTCTGGCAGAGCAAAACTTGGCATTGCCGCGGCAGTTGGCGCAGCTGCGGGTGCGATAAGCTGGTTTTCCCCAATGGCAGTTGGAGGTGGACATGACCTTACCGAACTGGTCTTAGCGGGTGGATTTGTGCTTGCGGCAATTCCACTTCTATTTGTCGTTCGCTTTTTACTGACAATCTCCAGTTACGCAACGGGTGCAGCCGGCGGCATCTTTGCCCCATTACTGGCGCTTGGCGCGCTGCTGGGACTTGCACTGGGTCAAATTGTTCATGCTGTTGCGCCTGCCGTTGTACCGGAGCCGGCGGTCTTTGCCGTTGTGGGCATGGCGGCCTACTTTACTGCGATCGTGCGTGCACCACTGACAGGCATCATCCTGATCGTGGAAATGACAGGCAACTACCAGCAAATGCTGCCTCTGCTGGTGAGTTGCTTTTGTGCTTATGCAGTCGCAGAGTACATGAAACAACTGCCGATCTACGAAGCATTGCTGGAGCGCGACCTGATACGCGATGGAACTCATGTTACGCTGAAAGAACCGATGGTGATTGACGTGACCGTCGAGAAGAGCGCGCCTTTTGCCGGGCGAGAGGTACGCATGCTAGGGCTTCCATCCGGATGTGTTCTCATCCGCTGTGTTCAGGGCGGACGTGAATTTGTCCCAACAGCATTCACCCGACTTGAACCCCACATGCGAATTTCTGCCGTCATTGCCCCGCAAGCTGCCGAGGCACTCATCATTCTCCGCCACGGATGCAAAGCCGAAAGTGCAAAAAACAAGAACTGAGGCAGCATAAGCGGTTCAAAACTCTTGTCTGATATTAATTTGAGAAAGCCCTGCCAGGTTCAGTGGGCAGTGATGTTTCGAAGACCAGCACACCTGTTCCATCGTTATACCATATGCGGAGGATGCTCCCATCCAGTTCGTAGCGGCCGGCAGACTCAAGCGCATTAAAGTAACGCTGTTCCTGCTCTGTCACTCTTTCGTCTGCACAGGCTATCTCTGTCCTGGTGATCTGATCGAAGGAAATTGTACCTGCCTCTACCTGATACGCGCCGCCATAGAAATTGCAGCCGCCGATGCCTTCCGCCCGACCGTCCGTAAGGATCAGGGTGATCGCGGAACCTGGAAAGAGTGCACTGCCGGCATCCGACGTGCCAAAGGAAACCAGGCTCCAGGGAGTATTTTCGAGCGTGATCCCTGCGCCCGGCGTCCCTTCCGGAGATGCCAGACGAATGGTGGAACCCGTCTCATCGGTCCGGACTTCGTAGCGTTGTCCATTGATCTCGAAGACTACTCTCCAGCCGGGTGTGATAACCTGAAGGCAGCTCTCGTTTGATCGGCCTACGCCGAGGCAGGAATCTGTCCATTCTGCCTGCTCCAACTCGACGATCTGCACTTCCTCGATAGCCACACTGAGGTGTGCCGCGAGCCACCGCTGAGCATCCAAAACCGCCTCCGGAGGGAGTTCGGGAAATGGAGAGGGGGTACTCGAGACAGGAGTTTCACCCGTGATCGGCACACCGAGTCCCTGCGGGGAACACGCAGCCAGGAATAGAACCAATAAGCTCGTGCCCAGATATGTAATTTTCTTTTCAATACCTTCGCCAAAGATAATCTAGAAAAGTAGGGCTTTTCGGGTAAAGTTGAAGTCTTCTA
>JAFGCG010000168.1 GCA_016932715.1 Anaerolineales bacterium | reverse complement strand
TAGAAGACTTCAACTTTACCCGAAAAGCCCTACTTTTCTAGATTATCTTTGGCGAAGGTATTGAATATCTGAAATTTCAAATACCTGAGGCATCTGATAAGACGCCAAAGGAATACTGTGTAAAACAATTTTAGGATTGTTATTTAGGACTGTAGGAGTATCGCCAACATTAATCTTTGCCACACGGTCAAGTCGAAAATCCCTGATTTTATTCTCTATACTTTCCGAAAGAAGAAATGCCTGACGGATCTCTTGAACATCCAACTGGTATTTTCCTGCTGAGTTTCTAGCATAAAAACGAGATATCTTTTTGAAGGACACCATGTGTGGAGCAGACCAACTCTTGGGAACGTAAATAACAATTGCCCAATTACAATTTTTTAATTGTACAACGTGAATCACAACACCCGCGATCCTTGGCGAGATACCTCCTCGAATTATTTCTTCAAGCCTGAGCTTTGTTTTATCAGTATCATCGATTTGAACGCCAAGCAACTCGACTGGTAGCCCTTTATCTTCTTTCATCCCCATAATCAAATGCCCACCTAAAGTATTTGCGAAAGATGTTATATCAGCGAGAAATTCTTTTTTCTCTTCATCGGTATTGATCGATAAGCCAAGTTTGTAATCTATTATTTTGCTTTCCAAAATCTGGCTATCTCTTAAATCAATTAATTCGTTTTCCGTTGGTTTATTGGAGAGTGCCATAATTTATCTACCTTGTCTTTTCAGATCGGTGGTGTGATTTTATTCTACACTGTTTCATTATGGAATCAATTGCACGTCCTCTAAGTAAATATATAATCCAAGGACTTCGGAAACATTATAGATTCGTCCTGTAAAACGGATCGTGGCGCCTTTAGAAAGATTAGCCGCTTCCGCTTGTGAAACGCCTTTCAAGCTAACCATACTCAATAACGTTTCTGGTACGTTTACCATGATCGTCCCATTACTTTCTACATCAAAGACTTCACCCGACCATTCCACCCATTTACCAGTAGACTCACCTATAAAATCCTTTTTTTGCAGATCCGTTAAGCTGTCATACTTGGCAACGAATTGCCCTAGGTCCATCCCCAGCATGGGCCGCGGCGTAGGACTAGATACGGCAATCGGCCCGCTTACATCCGCTGGATTTTTCGTTTCCCTTGCAGACGCATTGTTACCGCCGCTGCTGACTATGATCCCGATCACACAAAGGCACAAAAACGCAACGCCACCTAAAGCCAATAGCCATATTAACCATGTCGGCCCTTTTTTCTTTATTGGCTGTGCGAGAGCTGGAGCCGGGGCAGCAGCAACAGGGACAAGACTCCTCCCACAATAGCGACATACAATCGCCTCATCTTGGATTTCTTCAGCGCAATACGGGCATTTTTTCATAGTGTCCACCTTTCGTCAATGACAATCAAATTGACTTCCACACTGAATTCATTATACGACTATTGGCACATTGCTAAAAGATAAAAGTCCAGCAATTAGGCTCGACTCTTTGTTTTGATGAGAGGTAAAATCTCAAAGTGAACACCCTTCTTGTCATCCTATTGATAATTGGCTTTGTATGGTTAACAACTAGAGATTTGAAGTGGAGGTTTGGCGCCGGGGTGGTGATTGGCTTTATTCTTCTATTTGCTGGTGATAGATTTATACCTGATGGATACGCTCCAACTTATGGAATCGTTTTGATTATTGGCTGTGTTGTTATGTTTCTGATTTACCGTTCACTTGACAAAGGCTAATTGAGTTTGCGAAGTATATCATTCCCAATAAAAACCGCCTTTCTTTCACAGATTGGCGGTTTTTACTTTGCCATGGATCTGACACAATTGGAAACCCCTTCAAATTAAGGTAAAATAATACGCGCAACGTGCCGGGGCGATGGCGGAATCGGCAGACGCAACAGACTTAAAATCTGTCGGTGGCAACACCGTGAGGGTTCGACCCCCTCTCGCCCCATTTTCATACTGTCATTGCGAGTCGCCGCTGGTCGAGTAGCCTTGAACGTTTGTTGCGAAAGGCATATCGAGACCAGGGCGACGAAGCAATCTCCACAACACACAAGGAGGTTGCTTCGCTCCCCGCTTTGCGGGTCGCTCGCAATGACATTTGTATCTGAAAGGTTGGAAATGTTTTTCTCTCGTCAACAACTGGAAGAGATCGAAGACAAAAGCCTGGCACCCTACGGGATGCGCAGCAGGGACTCGAAGGGCCGCGCCTATCTGGACAGCGAACCCGAATACCGCACCTCCTTCCAGCGCGACCGCGACCGCATCCTCCACACCACAGCCTTTCGACGGCTCGAATACAAAACGCAGGTTTTCATCAACTTCGAGGGCGACTACTTCCGGACCCGCCTCACGCACACGCTGGAAGTGTCTCAGATCGGACGGACGCTGGCGCGCGCCCTCGGCGGCAACGAGGACCTGGTCGAGGCGATCTGTCTCGCGCACGACCTCGGTCACTCCCCCTTCGGGCATTCTGGTGAAGTGGCTCTTGCCCGCCTGATGAAGGACCACGGCGGCTTCGACCACAACAAGCAATCCATGCGGATCGTCACGGAACTGGAACAGCGCTATCCCGAATTCCCCGGCTTGAACCTTACCTGGGAGGTCCGTGAGGGCATCGTCAAACACGAATCCGAATATGACGTTTCGGACGCACGTGATTTCAACGCCGACCTGCGCGGCAATCTCGAAACGCAGATCGCGAACGTGGCGGACGAACTGGCGTATACCACCCATGACCTGGATGACGGCCTGCGCTCAGGCATGATCACGCCTCACATGCTGGACGGCATCGCGCTGTGGGAGATCCTGCGCGAGACCTTCCAATGGCGCGGACCCATCCTGGACGATATCGAACGTCACCGCATGATCCGCCAGCTGGTCGGCATCATGGTCACAGATATGATCGAAGCCACCGACCGGCGCCTGCGGGAGAGCAAAGCCAAGTCCGCGCTCGATGTTCAAAAGCTCAAACAGAATGTGATCGGTTACAGTGAGGAGATGCACCGCCGCAACCGTGAACTCAAGGATTTCCTTTACAAAAACCTGTACCGGCACTACCGCGTCGCACGGATGCAGGTCAAAGCGGAGAGGCTCATCACGGACATCTTTAATCTCTATTGCTCGGAACCCATGATGCTGCCGGACACGACACAAGTCAACATCGAAAAACGCGGCCTGGAACGTACGATTTGTGACTACATTGCCGGTATGACAGACCGCTATGCCATTGAAGAACATCAGAGGCTATTCAACCCGTTGGAGAAACCCTAGGAGAAAGCGAGGCAAAGATGGCCCAGCAAACCTATCTAACCCCGGAAGGCGCAGCCAAACTCAAAGCCGAATTGGCGGAGTTGACGGGCCCGCGGCGCGCAGAACTTGCGCAGCGCCTGCGCGCTGCCATTCAAATGGGCGATCTTTCCGAAAACGCGGACTACCACAAAGCCAAGGAAGACCAGGCATTCCTCGAAGGCCGAATTCAGGAAATCGAAGCCGCTTTGCGCACAGCCGTCGTCGTCGAAAAAACAGACAGCGATGTGGTCATCGTCGGTTCACGCGTCACCATCCAGGAGGATAACTATGACCCCGAAGTGTATGATGTCGTCGGGGTCAAGGAAGCCGATCCGCGCAAAAACAAGATCTCAAACGAGTCCCCCATTGGAAGCGCCCTGATGGATCATAAGGCTGGAGATGTCGTGGAAGCCGAAACTCCGGACGGCAGGATCCGGTTCAAGATCCTGAAAGTTGAATAATAGGTTGCGATATGCGATGGGCGCATATAGCTTATCACATATCGCAGAGCCCCGATGACGATTTATTAAAAGAAAGAGACCGCCGCGAAAACGCCGGTCTCTTTTGATTCAGGATCGATCTACTGTCCGCTGCGGGGCCAGACCGCCAATTCGAGCGTGATGCGTTCAAAGTGACTCTTCTGAGGCATTGCGCCGGTTCCATAATCCATATCCACCACCGTTGCAAGCAGCTGCAGCGTGGCAGTCTCCAGCAGAACCTGTTCCTGCGGCTTGACCACGACCAGTTCGCCTTTTGGCTCAAGTCGCGCCCGGATATTCGGGTCGTTGTAGGCATGTTCCGACATCAGCACCTTGGTAGCGGTCTTGATATCATTCTTATCGAACAGCCAGATCTCCAGCGCCGCGACCTTTTTCGGCTCGCCCACCCCGATCGTCTCGGAAACGCCCACACCATATTCGCCCAGGAATTCGCCGCCGCCCGTATCGATGCTGAAGGATTCATCATAAAGGTCATCCCCCAGAACATACGTCGTCATGGTCTGTGTGATCGGCGGCGCGAGCCCCAGGGACTGAAAATCGGTCTTCTCCACCTGGCGGTTGATCTCCGCGCCATGCATAACGGCGGTCACAGGTCCCGTTCTTTTCCGCAGCAGGCGGAACACATAAAAACCGCCCACCCCCGCCATGACGACCAAAACAGCAATGGCACCATAAAGGAAAAGTGAACTCGTCGCGGATGGCTCTTCGCCCCCCGTTGGAGCTACCGGCTGGATGGGCGCACCCGTAGCGCCCTGAACAAGAGCACTAAACTGTTGAACATCGGCCGGATTGAGATATTCAGGATCGGCTTGGACCAATCCATAGACCCTGTTCTTCGACTCGCCCAGGTTGTTCCAGCGCTCGATGGCTTTGTCTGTATCACCTGTTCGATTGTAGGAATCGATGGTCATGCGCAAATAATCTTCCCGAAGATCTTCCCGCATGTCTGCCGGTGTGCCATTTATCCACTCGACGGGCCAAATCACCCAGCCCATGAGCAGGCCCACAATCAAGCCTAATATCACACCCAACACAATAGCCACTGTCGTGTTTTTGAGAATGTTTTTCAGGATCGCGATTACAGCTTCCATGGCTTATTCCTTTTTTCGGGGAGTTAACCTATTATATACCATCCCTTGAACAATACAACCTTACCGATGGTACCGAAGTTGTATAAAATCGCACCGTCCCGAGGGCTTGTCCTGAGTACATCGAAGGATTGGAACGAGGGAACCATGTTTTTCGAGGAAACCTCCGGGATGCTGTACAAATTAATCAAAGGCTTTCCATCAAATAGAGCATACGCTCCGATTCCTGCACCGGAACCGCTTCCCGTATGTTGAAGCGCTGTCTGAAAGCAGACTCGAACCCCTCACGGGTATAGGTTGGGAAAATGTCATCCCGGGATACCAGCAACTTTTGCACCTGGCTGTCCGATTTTGGCACGAACTCGATCACAAGCCATTTTCCCCATTTCGCCAGGAAATCCGCCAGCTGCGGCAGGGGCACATTGTTGGAGATGGCAAGATGATGGACGAGCGCCAGCGCCAGAACCATGTCGGCGGGACCGCGCCCGTAGAACGAATCACGTTCCTGGTTTGCCCACCCGCTGGCTGGACTGGGATTCGTCAGGTCGAGCAGCAGCGGCAATAAATTTTGCTCCTTTGCTTCCTTGCTGATTCGGTAGTTCTGTTCCACCGCGGAAGGGTCCACATCGGAGGACACAACATACGCGCCCGCTCCGCTCGCCGCGCGGCTGAAGACTCCGTTGTTCGCGCCCAGATCCCAAACGAGAGCGGGCTTCACACGCCCAGCCCATTCCCCGACCAGCCGTTTCTTGTGTTCGAATGCCGCCTCGGAATAATTGGTGATGTCGTAATAATTTCCCCATTCCGTCCCGCCGGGATTCCAATTCAATTTTCGGACTGCTGAATCAAGGCTCTCGAGGAAGGCAGTCAATGCCTGTTTGCTCATCGTACCCGCGCGTGATTTCACCTCGGCGCCGGAATATCTTTTCTGGGCGCTGGCATGCAAATGGATGTGTGTCAGCAAGCCAAAATTAAAGCGTGTCCTGGATGGCAGCAATTCACTTGCGAGGTCGAGCGGCACGCCGTCGATGTAGACCCGCAGCAATTGATTCAGGCGGACATCGCGCAGCGCCATCAATGCCAGCGGCGCGAGGAAATGCTGGCAGAACTGGCGGTACGCCACCCAGGGCTGGCCCTCTTTGTAGATCTCGAAGGAAAGCGTGTCGATCAGCGCCGCTTTGCCGCGCACAAACTGAATGTTGTACGCGCTGGCATCCTTCAACGACATCCCCAGTTTCAGAGCACGCCGCTGGATGGATAACGTGGCAAGCGCCGCGTCCTTCAACTGGCTGAACGACCATTCATAGGGATAGGAGATGAACGGGACGCGTTCCGGTTGGATGACTTTGTACGCCTCGCTTCGACTGCGTTCGCCTGTCGGCTCACTCCGCTCAGCGCGAGCTTCCTCAGCCGGAGGCTGGTCCGCTTCGATGTGCGGGATCAACAGCCCGACTTTGACCAGCTTATCGTACAAGCCGGATTCCATTAACCGCGCGTATTCGTGCTCATACTTGCGGTTGACCTGCCGGTACAGGACCCCGTCGCGGGAAAACAGGAACCCGCTCGGGTCCCGGAAAGAAGCGGAAAGCTGCCCGCTATTTTGACTCGGCGTCGTCATCTTCTTCGTCGTCGTCTTTGGGCTTCGACTTGATCCCAAACCAGCCTTTGATCCTGTTCCATGAGGTGTATAAAGCAACGCCAATCCCTGCTAAGGAAGCAATCAGCAGTTGGATCAGGAAACTGCCTGAGCCGGGATCGAGATATGGAAGGGGTGCGAAGTGCATGTTGTCTTCTCCTATTATTTGACCTTGCGAAGGCACTACGCCTCCGCAAGGCTATTATTATTCGACAGTTTCAGGAACGATGGCTTCCAACTGGAAAGTTTCCTGGCAATTTGTACATTGGGCTTCACGCTTGTTTGCAGCGACCAGCAACCCGCCACATTTCGGACAGGGCTGCCTGAGGGGTCGTTTCCAGGAGGTGAAATCGCACTCCGGGTAATTCTCACAGCCGTAGAAAGTACGGCCTTTGCGCGTTTTCCGTGCCACCAGCTCGCCGCCATCTTTGGGGCAGCGCACACCGATTTTTTCAAGCCAGGGTTCGGTGTAGCGGCAGGTTGGGAAGTTCGCGCAGGAAATGAACTTTCCAAAACGTCCATAACGAATCACGAGCTCGCCGCCATCTTCGGGGCACTGGCGGCCGATCGGCTCGGGTTCACTTTTCGTCACAGGCATTTCGGCCTGTGCTTTTTTCAGGTCTTCTGAAAATGGATGATAGAACTCGTGCATCACCTCAGCCCATTCAGCCTGGCCCGAGGCGATCATATCGAGGTCCTCCTCCATGCGGGCGGTAAACTTCAGGTCGACGATATCGGGGAAGTATTGCATCATCAAGTCATTCACTTGAATCCCGATCTCCGTTGGCGCCAGGCGCTTTTCTTCGCGCACCACGTAGCCGCGCGCCTGGATCGTCGAAAGCGTCGGCGCATACGTGGAGGGCCGTCCGATCCCATCCTCTTCCAGCGCCTGTACCAGGGTGGCTTCCGAATAACGCGGCGGCGGCTGTGTAAAATGCTGCTCGGGGATCAGGCGCACGAGTTCCTGCTTCTGGCCTTCCAGGACTTCAGCCGGAATGCGGACATTCTCCTCGTCCTCTTCCGACCTGGCATCCTCATTCTTCGCTTCTTCGTAGACGACCAGAAAACCGGCAAACTTCACCGTCGAGCCGGAAGCCCGCAGTAAATATTCATGTCCATCCGTCCTGCCTGTCACCTCGACCTGCAGCGTATCGTAGACGGCTGCCTCCATTTGGGAGGCGACAAATCTCTGCCAGATCAGGCGATACAACTTGTACATGGCAGGCTCAAGATATCCTTTGACCTGCTCAGGTTCGCGCAGCGCGGACGTCGGGCGAATCGCCTCGTGCGCTTCCTGCGCGTTTGCCGAACGGGTCTTGTATTGCGGCGCTTCAGGGGGCAAAAAGTCAGCGCCGTATTTATTCGCAATATATTGCCGCGCTTCGTTTTGCGCGTCCACAGACACATTGGTTGAATCCGTACGCATATACGTGATCAAGCCAGTCGCGCCGCCGTTGCCCACGTCCTGGCCTTCGTACAAGCCCTGGGCGAGCGCCATGGTACGCTTGGCGGTATAACCAAGTTTGCGGGAGGCTTCCTGCTGGAGGGTCGAGGTCGTGAACGGGGCCGAGGGCTTTCGCCGTCGTTCCCCGCGTTTGACTTTGGTCACCACATAGGCGGCCGTTTCCATGTCGATCAGAATCGGCTGGACGGCTTCTTCGTTCGGCAGCTCAGGGTCCTTGTCGTCGATCTTCGCCAGCTTGGCGAGGAACGTAGATTTGAGTCCCTCGGGCTGGAGTTCGGCATGGATGGACCAATATTCGACCGGTACAAATGCATCGATCTCACGTTCCCTCTCGACGATCAGCCGGAGCGCCACCGATTGTACGCGGCCCGCCGAAAGGCGGCCGCGTACCTTCTCCCAGAGGATGGGGCTGATGCTGTAGCCAACCAGCCGGTCGAGGACGCGCCGCGCCTGCTGGGCATCCACCAGATCCATGTTGATCTGGCGTGGATGGGAGAACGCTTCCCTGACCGCCGATTCCGTGATCTCATGAAAGACCACACGCTTGGCGCGCTCCGGTTCGATCTGGGCTGCCTCCATCAGGTGCCACGAAATCGATTCGCCTTCGCGGTCGGGGTCGGTGGCGAGATAGATCTCTTCCGCTTTCTGCGCCAGTTTCTTGAGTTCCTTGACAACCTCTTTCTTCTCATTCGGGACACGATATTTCGGTGCGAAATTATTCTCCACATCCACCGAAAGCTGTGACTTCAACAGGTCACGGACATGTCCCACCGAGGCGCGCACCGTATAGCCCTTCCCCAGGTAACGCCCAACCGTCCTGGCTTTTGCCGGTGATTCGACCACCACCAGCTTGCCCGCGCGCTTTTCCACTTTGGCAACCCTGGCAGGCTTTGCAGGCGGCGTTAACCCCTCGTGCGCAGGCGTCCTTCCCATTCGATAAAGTTTCGTGCCACAAACGGGGCAAACACCAATCGTGACAGGAGATCCTTTCGCATTGAACGCGGCAACGGGGTCTTTCACCTCACGTTTGGTCTTGCACTTCATACAATATGCTTCCATACATTTCCTTTGTTGACGCCGTGACGACACATTCCACTCATTCGCACAGGGATTGCTTCGCAATGACGTTTTCTATAAATATTTCTCCTGGCGGTGCTTTTTCAGATGCTCCACCACATCACGTACTTTTTGGGATTGATCCACTTTGCAAATCATCAACACGTCGCCCGCATCCACAATGACCATATCATCCAGGCCGATCGTGACCACCAGGCGCTCATCATCGCTCGTATAAACGAGTGTATTATTTGTATCCAGGGCAAGATGCTGCCCATTGGTCGCCACATTTCCATTCATATCGGGCAGAAGGACATCGAAGAGCGAATCCCATGAGCCGACATCGCTCCATCCCAGTCCGCTGGCAGGCAGAACGGCGACTTTCTCTGCCCGCTCCATCACACCATAATCGATGGTCTGGCTCCGCAGATCATACCAATACGATTGGAGCACATTGTTCTGCTCCGGGGTTCCCCAGGCGGCTGCGATTTTGTTGACGGCTTTACAAAGCTCAGGCATCTGCCTTTCGATTTCCGACATAATCGTATCCGCGCTCCACACGAACATCCCGCTGTTCCAGGAATGATCGCCGCTGCGCAACATCTGTTGCGCGGTCCTTTCATCGGGTTTCTCTTTGAAACTTTTGACGGCATACACCGGATACCTGTAATTACCATCGAGCGGCTCGCCCTGCTGAATATAACCGTACCCGATGGCAGGGTAGGTGGGCGAGATTCCAAGCGTGACGAGAAAACCATTCTGTGCCACCTCGAATGCAGCGCTGATCAAATAATGAAATAAATCGTGATTGCGGATATAGTGGTCCGACGTCTGGATCGCCATCATTGCCTGCGGATCGCGTTTCCGCAGCACCGCAGCCGCCAATCCTACCACAGACGCGGTGCCGCGTGGAGCCGGCTCGATCAAATAGTTTTCCACGGGAATGGTGGGCGCCTGCTTCTGCATTTCACGCGCCTGTTCGGCAACCGTTACAACCAGAATCCTTTCCGGCGGGAAAAGCTTTTCAAGCCGGGCAATGGTGCCTTGAAATAAAGTCTCTCTGCCAAGCAGCGGCAGCAATTGTTTGGGAGTTTGTTTTCTCGAGACGGGCCAAAGACGGGTCCCGCCGCCTCCAGCCATGATGACTGCATAGGTATGTTCCATTCTGTCCTCCTTATTTCTAAATAAAGTAGTTGATTACCTTACACTTTCAGAATCGGGACGCTGATTCACGCTGAAAACGCAGATTTTTTGTCTTGAATCAGCGAAAATCAGCGTT
>JAFGCG010000167.1 GCA_016932715.1 Anaerolineales bacterium | reverse complement strand
TAGAAGACTTCAACTTTACCCGAAAAGCCCTACTTTTCTAGATTATCTTTGGCGAAGGTATTGGTTATAGCAACGATAAAAAAGAAATACAAATACATCAATGAGTTAAAAGGCATAGGCTCCTCAGAATCGCCAGACTAATATTATGAGACCGAAAAACTACGTTGCATATCAACGTGCGACCATGCAGATTCACGATTTGGAAAGGAATTTTCTTGGTCGAGGCACTATCTACAGGTCCTTGAGTGATTTATAAAAGCTATCGACCGCGCGGTATTTTTGTTGTCAAGTGTGTGACAAAGAAAGATTTTTCGATATTATATGACAAACATGGGTAAGTTCCTACCGATATTCATCACTAATTCACAGCCAGGGTCTCATTTTTCTTCAAACAATGGGGCGGGGTGCAAAAGAAAAGAGCCGGACGAATCCTTGAAGGCAGGACGTGGGATGAAATACCAGTTCGTATAAATTGGGTAAAAGCATAAAAAAAGCCGCAGGGAAATGATCTCTGCGGCTTTTTTTGATTCTTTTGTACTACTTGTCGTCGTCGCCGTTGCAATTGCTGTCGATCTTGTCGTCCGGGGTCTCGAAGGCGCCGGGGTGGATCTTGGCATCCTTGTCGTTGCAGTCCACGCTCACGCCATAGCCGTCCTGGTCGAAGTCGAGCTCGGCTTGTTTGGTGGGCTGCTCTGCCGTAGGTTTTTTCTGCGCGGGCGGCTTCTCGGTGGCGGTCGGAACGGGCGTCGGCGGAGCCTGAACAACAGGCAGCAGGTTCGGGTCGCCGGAGGGCGTGCCCGCCACGTTCGAGATCCAGCACTTGCTGGTCTTCAACTCGCTGTACCACCAGTTGCTTTCGGCGTTCCGGCCCACCACCTGCACATTCTCGCCAGCCAGAGCGGAATTCACGATCGGATAGACCGTACCCGGTCCCTGGCGGCAGTTGGCAGGGACCTGGACAACCAGAATGAATGGAGTGACTTCCGGCGTGACCGTAGGCAGATCGCTCGGGAGCGCGATCACCTCGGCATCCCCCGGTGTCGCCAACACGATGGCTGCCGAGCTCGACCCATGTTCGTATGCCCCCACGTCACAGGTCGTGCTCGCCGGCCGCGGAAAGCCTCGCTGGTCCTGGCTCGGGCAGGTCGCGGGAGGTCCACCGGCGTTCACCAGCGGGCTGTCGGCAGCGATCGGGTGAACAAAGGTGCCCGCCTCCTCTATCAGCGCCTGGAGTCTAAGCGTCGCAGGTGTCCAGGATTCATTGCAAACATAGGTAGCAAACACGCTCGCAGAGAGAGTCGTACCGGCACCGAGCTGGCATTCCTCTCCGGAATTCAGGGCAACGACGCTGCGCCGGGTGGTGATCACGCCGGGACCGACATCCGTACCAGGCTGAAGTTGTATTCCCGCGCCTGTGTTGAAAGCCACCGTGGAATCGAGCAG
Source organism: Anaerolineales bacterium (assembly GCA_016932715.1). GTDB lineage: Bacteria > Chloroflexota > Anaerolineae > Anaerolineales > Villigracilaceae > Defluviilinea. Next base: position 8,592 of record JAFGCG010000167.1, on the reverse strand, counting down.
GAACAGAGACCCGCCGTAGCCCCAGATCCCGCCGCCGCCGGAAGAGCTGGCGACATTGCCGCTGATGGTGGTGTTTTGGACGTGGATCTCTCCACCGTTGATCCGCAGACCGGCCGATCCGTTCCGCAGGATGGCAGACTGCGAAATGTCGACGCGCCCGATCGATGGCACACCGCTGCGCCCGCCGACCGAGACTCCATACGCTCCGTTGTCACGGATCACGCTTGATACGATCGTCGATCTTCCCTGCTGGTGCCAGATAGCCATGCCAGCGTTATTGTGAACCACAACTCCCTCGATGTTGACAAACCCTCCATCGACGATGACAGCATAGCCCTGGCTGTTGGAGATATTCCCGCCCCGCAGGGTCAATTCGCCGGGCGCTGTATTCCTGACGGTCGTGGAGGCGGCTCCGCTCGAGGTGTCGAATCTGCCGTTGCGGTCGAAGGTAGTATCTGTGACCTGTGCATGTCCGTTGTTGGTCAGCCCCAGCAAATTTCCAGTGAAGGTGGAATTGGCCAGGGTCAGTTCACCGCTGTTGAACAAAGCATAATAGTTGTTTTCGAACCTGGAATCACGCACGGTTGCCGTGCTGCCCGGGAAGAGTCTCAGCCCGTAGTATTTGCCCACCAGATTACAGTTTTCGAGAGTCAGCTGTGCTCTCTCTAGGACCTGGATCCCATCTCCGATCACGTTCCGGTCCGCGCCACTGACCGTCAGTCCGCGGATTTCGACTCGGACAGGATCGGTCAGCTGGATCAAGCTTCCGGCATCCCTGGCAAGGATCGTCCGATCCGGACCTGCACCCAGGATCGAAACGTCATGACGAATGCTCAGCCCTCTGGTCTCATTACGAAATTCCCCGGGACCGACGTGGATGATACTGCCCGGTGTCGATTTCCTCAGCGCACCCTCCACCGAAAGACAGGCTGTGGGCTCACTCAGACAGTCGTTCGCGTCGTCTCCGCTTGTAGAAACATACAAGTCCAGAATGCGCGGCGGCTCACCCAGCATGGGAGTGGGCGTACCGGTTGCAGGCAGGTTGCATGCGGATAAAATAATTGTCAGGCATAAAACTATGATCGATACGATTTTCTTGCGCGAAAACATCACTTCTCCCTGGGCGATCATTAAAATAAAAATCTGGTTGTTGATGGATCGTCGTTAACTTATCTTCCTCCAACCACTAAAATCACCCATCTTTTATCATATATAACCGTATTGGCGCAGTCAAACCCCATTAGTACTAGGAGAGCAATCCGGGTGCAAAAACACACCGTCCAGCGCGATTGACATGGACCCGCATTCCGTATTCCTTTTTGCTACCGGACAAAATTCAAAATCCTCACCACGAAGGTCACAAAGGGGCACAAAGGCAAACCTTAAGGCTCTTCCTTCGTGATACTTCGTGTCCTTCCCCGGCACCTGCGCCCGGGGCAGGTGTGTGGTAAAAAACGCATGACACCACAAAAACCTGTCCGGTAGTGAATATTCCTTTTCAGGTAATGGGGGACATGGAATGAAACACCAGTTGGTACAGACCTTGCAGGAGGTCGAGCCAAAATCGCAGGGACTCGCTTCGCGCCCGCCGTTCATCCTATATCGCTCGTTGTACCGATAACCCACGGCGAAACAGGGGAAATGGAAAGTTAGATGTCTTGCTATGCGCAGTCCGCATGACAAGAACATTACAACTAACGTTTCTGATAGGTGGTAGTACCCTGGTACCTCCCTATGCTATACTGCCGCTAGAGGAGATCTATATGATCGAGACTATCCAACTCCCTATCCTCATGAAAGCGATCGATTTCTTGTTCGAAGAAGGGCGCAAGATCCTGGAAGAGCGGCGTGAACGTCGAAAAGCACAGGAAAATCCTCCACAGGTGGAAGTGCAGGAGCCGGCAGCCGAGGTTGCCGCTCCTGAAATCCGGGAGATGGAACAACCCCAGGAAATGGAACAAACCAAAGAGGACCTGCTTGCCTCGAAAATCGATGAAATCCGCTGGCACAACTACGAGGCGGAAGTCCAGCACCTGGTCCGGCTGCTGGAGACATATTCCCGGAATTATCAGCTCGCCAGGGAACAATATGCGAAGTGGGGCAGCGCCCTGGTGCCTCCCATTATTGTCAATAACTTGAACGAGGCAGAGAATTCCGTCTTTGAGACCATCAAACAGCTGGAAGTCGTCCTATCGAAGGTTTACGAGAAAGAGATTCACCCGGCCGCCTAAAAGGGTATGATATGGACAAGGAAGAAGTTACTCATCTCGAAAGGATGATCGATTTACATAAAAAAAATCTTTACATCCTTGAGGAAATGCTGGCGAAATATGGTGCAGACCAGCCCCTGCACCTCGTCAACAGCGTGACGATGGAAAGGGAGGCGATCGCTCGATACAGCAAACAGATCAAGAATATCACTTCGAATGCCAAAGAACTGGAAAAATCGAATACACTGGCAAGCCTGCCGAGGCGTCCCTACTTCGTGGGACGCGAGGGAGAGATCAGCACCATTTTGGGATCCCTGCAGCCAAACAGCCGGACGTTCATCATCGGGATCGAAGGGGTGGGCGGGATCGGGAAGTCCGCGCTCGCCATCGAGGTCAGCCACCGCTGCCTCGAGAACGATCTTTTCGAAGCCGTGATCTGGATCTCGGCCCAGGAGTCGATCCTGACCCTGCACGGGATCGAGCCGGTCATCCCGGAAGCCAAAACGCTGTCCGATATCCTGATCACAATCGGCACCAGTCTGGGGAATCCCACTATCGGGAATCTGTCCATGCAGGAGCAGATCCGGCGGGCGTATGCCCTGCTTGCCCGGCAGACGACCCTCCTGGTCCTCGACAACTTCGAGTCGTTGTCAAAAGAGGAACAGCGCGAGATCATCGATTTCCTCCGCAAATCACCCATGACGCTCAAAGTTGTGATTACCTCGCGCGAAAGGGTTTCGGAAGGCCAGGTGATCCGCCTGCCGGGGCTGTCGTTCGAAGAGAGCAATGCCCTGCTGGAGTGGGATGCCCAGCAAAAGAACATCCAGCTCACGAAAGACCAAAGCAAGTATCTGGTTACGTTCACGGGCGGGCTGCCCCTGGCGCTCCTGTGGGTGCAGGGTCAGATCGCTGTGCTCGGTTACTCGGTGACACAGGTTCTGGATAAGCTCAGCCTGGATGCAAACATTCCTATCCTGCAATACTGCTTCAACCACAGCTGGAATCTGCTCGGAGAATCGGATGCGAAGAAGTTGCTCTTCATTTTGGCGCTGCAGCCGGACCCGGTCTCCCGAGCCGCCCTCCAGGAAATTGCCGGAATCCTGACGAATGAGCACCTCGGAAATGAGATCAGTCACCTTTTGCAGCTATCCCTGATCGAGCATGATCATGACAGGGATTATTTCAGCATTTTGCCGCTGACAAGAAGATTCATTCGCACGCAATTTGGCAGCGACCGGAAATTCATCAAACAGGCTGAGTTGAAAATAGCCCAGTATTATGTGAAGCTCCTGTCGCAAAAGAGCAGCTTTAAGGAGTGGCGGAGTTACGATGATCTCCTGCAGGACCGCAATAACATTCTGAGCGCCGCCCAGTGGTGCTATAAATCGCTGCAAAAAAAACGGAGCAAATCCGACTCGCTGCCGAGGCAGACCAGGAACATCGCCGAGATGCTGGTCAAGATCGGCACCCAGCTTGGCAGCGTCCTGTGGCAGCGCGCCTATTGGTACGACCGCATGACCCTGGCACACGCCGCCTTGTTCGCAGCAAAACTGGTCTCGGACTGGAAATCTGTCAGCACATTTGCCCGGAACATCTCCTGGATCAATTTTTACCAGGGAGATTACCTGAGAGCTTTACACTGGTCCGAGGAATCCCTGTCAGCCACCACACAGACAGAGGACGAACTGCTCATTGCAGCGGCAAAACGGTCACTGGGGACCGTCGAATTGTATCTGGGCAATTTTGACCGTTCCGAGACACTGCTGAAGGATGTGCTAAAAACAAGCGAAAAATTCGCCAGCGACGACTATGGCATCTACAGCAAAGGCTTCGCGCAGTACGGCTTGGGTGACCTCGAATATGAGCGGGGAAATATCAAAGCTGCCAAGGAATGGTATCAAAAAGCGCTGGACACCTGGCAGAACCCGGCCCGGAAAGATCCGGTGCGCCACATCAGCTACGCACTGAACGGGCTGGGTTTCGTGGCGCTGAAGGAAAAAAGATACGAAGACGCAAACGGCTTCTTCCTGGAGGGGATTCGATCGGCAGAAGAGTTTGGCAGAGTTGACGAACTCGCAAAAGGTCAGCTTGGCCTGGCTTCGGTCTACCTGGAAACACACGCAGATCTGAACACTGCCTTAATCCTCGTCAACGAGTCGATCGAGAGTTTCCAGCAGCAGGGGATGCAGTACCAAATTCAAAAAGGTCTGGCACTCCGAGAGAACATCCTGAAAGCAGAATCACAGACACCAACGCCATAGCGATAAAAAATGGATTTTGAGCTCGAGAGTTTCCTGCTGGCATTTAAAAGACTGGAGAATCAGTTCCAGGAATTGCCGGTTTCGGAAACTCAGATGGAGCAGTTGAAACGGTCCCTTTCTGCCATTCAAAAGACCGCTGAAAACCTGGCATTGTATGACTCCCTGACTCATGCCGTCAACACGCGCGGAAGAAGCTGGCTGGTGCCGGACGAACATATCACAGGGATGGGAAAGATCGATATCTATGATCTGCGGCAGGCGAATAAAGTCTATGGGGTCTCCGTAGTGGATTCCGAGCTGCATAAACTGGCGTACCAGCTTATGACGATCTTCACTGCGGATAAAGGCGACTTCGTGTGCAGGTCTCCGGGCAGCGATGAGTTCAGAATACTGTCGACCTCAAAAACGCCCCAGGAAATCAGGCTTCTTCTGACAAAACCATACCTCGACCAGGAGCGGGACTTCCTGATCACCTGGGATTTTGGCACCGGCGGCACGGAAATCGAGGCGGAGAACAACCTGCAAAAGCAGCGCAAACTCTTCCGCCCGGTGGTCATTAGACAAACCATTCTGGAGAGCCACTCCGAAATTCCCAGGCGTATGGAGGAAAATGGCAACTGCCAAAGTTGGAATGAGTTTAATATGCCCTATGAAAGACTGGCAGATACAATTCATTCGTCTGGGCTGCCTGAGGCGCTGGAGCAAAAAACGATCGAGCAGCTCGAGACCGTCAAAAATGTAGTCGCAACCATCGTGACCCGCGAAGCCCTGACCGGCGCCTTCAATGCCCTTGGGGCAAAATGGTTCCTGGACAATACAGTTATTCGAAGCGTGGCGCTCACCGATATGCTCGACATGCATGAAGGGAATGCCCGTTACGGAAGTATTGCAGTCGACCAGGATCTCAAACGCTTTACCAACATGCTCCTGGCGCATTTTCCTGTCAGCGCAGGCTTTTTACTGGTTCGATCGGAACGCGCTGGCGATGAATTCAAGATCATATCCACAGAACTTGGCGCTGCCGAGCTGGAAGACAAAATCCGTACGGCCTGGCAAAACGACTTACATCACGGATTGCTCACGTGGAATTACGGTGTCGGCAGAAATGACTTTGAGGCTCATGTTAACCTATACAGAAACAGGATCAAAGACATAGAGAGCATGGAAGCGTCTGTTTCGAGCGGCAGTTCGACGTTTATCATCGTGAGACCGGAAAGCGAAGACTATTCCAGTCTGCTTAAATTTTCAGAGGAAACCGCTCGAGTTGTGGAGGGGGCACCGATCATGGATTTGCATCTGACTGTCCAGGCGATCCACAACGTTGAAAATTTCGACGCCTTGAAAAAGCGTCTGGAGGAGTACTGCCTGACATTACGCCCCTTTGAGATCAGGGCCAGACATGTTGCCAGAATGAATATAAACAATCAGCAGGGCCGCTTATGGCTGCTGGCAGAAAAAACCCCGGAACTCGAAAAAATGTACAACGACCTCAGCCAGATTGCATGCGAACTGGGAGGCACCAGCTATCCCTACAAGTCCAAGGATTGGCTGCCTCATCTGAAAATCGTCAAACTGCCGGAAAACACAACTACCAGGATAAAAGACCCGACCTTCCGCGCAGGCAGCAGACTCATGTTCACAGTAAGGTATTTTGAGTGGACAATACAGAAAGCCCCGGAACGCTGGGAACTGCTTCATCAATTTCAATTTTCATCATAATCCAGGCTCACCTGGATTTTCCATCTCAGACACTCTTTTATGGAGAAAAGGCAAACTTAATGGCAACCATCCTTATCGTAGACACCAATCCGGTCGAGCGCCGGGCATATACTACGTTACTGGGTAATTTTGGTCATCGCCTGGTGGAAGCCGGTGATGGCGCCCAGGCATTGGAAATGGCGCGAACCGAATTGCCCGACCTGATCATTACTGACATTCTCATGCCTCATATGGATGGGTTTACTCTTGTACGCCGTCTGCGCGCCGAACCCCTGCTGGCAGGCGTACCGGTTATATTCCAGACAACAAATTATCTGGAAGCAGAAGTACAACGACTCGCAGAAGCCAGTGGCGTTAAGCACATCCTGGCAAAGCCTGCTGACCCACAGGAGGTTTTGCGCGCGGTCAATGAAAACCTAAAACGGCCAGCTCCACATCGCAGGCTGCCTCAAACCGGAAAGCTCCAGCGTGAACACCTCCAATTGCTGGCAGACAAACTCTACCAAAAAAACATGGAGCTGGAGACAGCCAACGACCGTCTGCGCAATCTCTCCCTGACCGACGAACTGACCGGCTTGAACAATCGGCGTGGATTTATGATCCTGGCAACCGGGCTGCTGAAATTTGCCCGGCGAGCGGCGCTGCCTCTGTGCCTGCTCTATATCGATTTGGATTGTTTGAAGTCGATCAATGATACCTTCGGCCACGGCGGTGGGGATGAGGCCATCACCCGTTTTGCCCATATTTTGACGGAGACGTTCCGCGATTCAGACGTGATCGGACGGCTGGGCGGGGATGAATTTGTCGTTCTGACCGTCGAGACCTCGGAAAACGATCTGAATAGCATCGAGGCTCGCCTGCAGAATAATGTGGCTGCCCGCAACCATCAATCCACGTCGGGCTATGTTCTGTCTTACAGCCTGGGGGTTATCCCAATAGACTTGAACTCTTCTGCCACGATGGAAGAATTGCTCTCCCAGGCAGATGCAGCCATGTATAAGCATAAACAGGCTCGAAAACGTCCTGTGTGATCGAAACGCCTCAGGAGCCTCTCTACGCGATCTGACGCTTCAAAGCGTTCACCAATTTTGTGTACCCATGAGTTTCGAACAAGTCCACGCGCTGCCAGCGGCGCAGGGACTCAGGCAGGTCACACGCCTCCAGCCTGGCAGGGATGATGAAGCTTTGGTCCTCAGGGAGCGATCTGGCTTTTGCGAGGGCGATCTTCAGTTCCTCATGACGATAGCCTCCCTGTTTATTGAACTGCCGCGAAAGGCAAACAATCACCAGGTCACTGCCCTGGATCGCCTTACGAATCTCACATTGCCAGTCCTGGCCGGGCAGGATTTTTTCCCGGTCCAGCCAGACAGCTGCGCCCTCTTTGATCATCCGCTGGTACAGGTGACGGACAGCTTTCTGATCTCCGCGTGCGTAAAGGAGGAATATCTGGAGCTGTTTTGATAGTTTCATGGATACATCCTTTGTAAGACATCAAACACGAGCCGTTGCCTCATCAGCTCAAATGGAGACACGTCTTTCCTTTCTGTTGAAAAATGAAACCGATCTACACAACACACAAATGATCTCACGCCGACAAATTAAATAACAATCCCCCGACGGGGGATTTAAGAGGGGGATTGTCGCATCCCCCGGCGGTTGACCCAGATATTGGCAAGGAAAAAACGATAGCCCTACTCCTGCTGGTTTTGATCCCACCACTCAAGGAAGTCCCAGTTTTTCAGGGCAAAGCGCAGCTCTTTACTGCCGCGCAAATCGAATTTGTGGAATATATGCTGCAAATGGGTCTTGACAGTTTCAGGCGCAATGACCAGGATTTTCGCGATCTCATAGTTTCGGTACCCCAGGCAAAGCAAGGCAACGACCTGCTGCTCACGCTGGGAGAGTGCTGACCAGCACTTCTCCAGCTCACTTTGGGTCAGGAACTGATTTAATCCCGCCTTTGTAAAATCCGCAACAATCTCTTCTTCCGCACGCTGCTGTTGCCTGGCAACATCTTTGATCACCGCGATGAGTTCCTCATCCTGTAAAAAAACACGCGGCTCTTCCACAGAATCCTTTTTCTGCAATAGTGCCTGGATGAGACGCCGGAGAAGAGACATGCCACAACATTATAGTAGAACAAATGTTCCAGGTCAAGCCAGATAAAAATAGGAGTCATGGTTTTCTCAAGGATACTGTTGGCAAACCGGGAAGGAGGGGTAAGATGAGAGGAGGATGCTGCGCGCGACGTCTGGGCCCGTTCCCGTTAAATTGAGTTTTTACTGATCCGGGAACCGTTTTATTCTAGTACTCGAATCTGATTGCCTTACAGAACGATTTTGGGACGCAGAAAAACGCTGATTTTCGCTGATTCAAGACAAAAAATCTGCGTTTTCAGCGTG
>JAFGCG010000166.1 GCA_016932715.1 Anaerolineales bacterium | reverse complement strand
GCGCCGTCGCCGGAATTGTTCGTGCGCTGGGTGCAGAACGGCGTCTTTCATCCACGCTTTACCATTCACTCGTACCATGCGGATGGCAGCGTCAACGAGCCGTGGATGTACCCGGAAGTGCTGCCCATCGTCCGCGAATGGATCGAATTTCGGTATCGCCTGACCCCGTATCTTTACACGCTGCTGTTCGAGTCGGCGCAGACCGGCCACCCGATCATCCGCCCCATGGTGTACGCGTTTCCCGCCGATCCCAAGTGCCATACCGAATCCTTCGACTTTATGCTGGGGCCGAGCCTGTTGGTGGCCTCGGTCGTGGAGCAGGGCGCGCGTCGCCGTCCGGTGTATTTGCCGGCCGCGAACGAGTGGTGCGATTGGTACACCGGCGAGTGGCACACCGGCGACCAGGTGGTCAGCGCGGATGCGCCGCTGGAGCGGATTCCCCTGTTCGTGCGCGCCGGCGGCCTGATCCCCATGGGCAAGGTGATGCGGCACGTGGGCGCCGAGCCGGATGATGTGCGCCAGGTGTTCGTCTTTCCAGATCCAAATGAGGGGTGCGGCGCGTTCACACTCATCGAGGATGATGGTGTAACGATGGGTTTTCAGCAGGGCAAGTCCGTGCAAGTTCTCTTGGAGTGCATTGCAGAACGAAACAGGCTCTCGCTCCGCGTTCAAACGCGCGGCGATTACGCCCTGCCCTACAAAACCATCGAGTTCATTTTACCGCCGGGCGAAACGCGCCCCGTCGTCAGCGACGGCGAAGCGTGGAGCGATGCGAACGAACGAAGGCATCTTCGTGTGGACATTGCATAATCAACGTCGCGGGCGGCCAAGCCGAGGTTTGCTATGATGTCAACTGAAGGTAAAAGGGATGCCGGTAGAATCATGACGGTCTTGGGTCCGATTGAGGTTGAGCAAATGGGTGTCACTCTTCCTCACGAGCATGTTTTGGTTGACTTTATCGGCGCTGAACAAGTCAGCCGAGATCGTTATGACGCCGATATAGCCATGCAAGTGATTTTGCCGCATCTGGAACAAGTCCAAAAGCTTGGGGTCCAAACGTTTGTAGATTGCACCCCAGCCTATATCGGCCAAGATCCTGTGTTGCTCAAGAAACTGGCTGAAACTACCGGTCTTTATATGCTCACGAACACCGGCTATTACGGAGGGCGTGATGGTATCTTTCTGCCGGCTCATGCGTTTAGGGAAACCGCCGATCAGTTGGCAGAACGTTGGGCGAATGATTGGCTCAATGGGATAGAGGACACCGGCATCCGTCCAGGGTTTATCAAGATCGGGATCAATCCGACAGGGACGTTATCCGGCATGGACCGAAAACTGGTCCACGCCGCCGCGCGCGCTCATTTGAAGACCGGCCTGACCATCGCGGCTCATACCGTGACCGGTCCTGTGTTGGAGGAACTGGAAATTTTGAGAGAGGAAGGCGTTGACCCCAACGCCTTTATTTGGGTCCATGCCAATGGCGACCCGGACATGCGACGACATGTCGCCGTAGCAGAGCTGGGCGCCTGGGTGGAGTTTGACGGGGTAAGCGAAGCGGTTGAAGCCGATGTCAGACGACTTGTCAACATGAAAGCGCATGGCTTGCTCGCTCATGTTTTGTTATCTCATGATGCGGGTTGGTATGAGCCGGGCAAGCCAGACAAGGCATTTAGAGGGTATAACTGTCTTTTCGAGCGCTTGATACCGGCTTTGAAAAAGAATGGTTTTACAGCGGCAGAGATCGAGCAACTAGTAGTGCTTAACCCGGCGAATGCCTTTGCGATTGGGGTAAAAAGCTTGCCGAAAGGAGCATGATCATGAAGATTGTCGTCATCGGCGGAACCGGGCACATCGGGACGTACCTGGTACCTCACCTGGTCGAAGCCGGGCACGAGGTGATCTCTGTCAGCCGCGGACAGCGCCAAGCGTACCACCCTCATTCCGCCTGGAAGCAGGTGCAGAGCATCGTGATAGACCGCGAAGCAGCCGACAAGGCCGGCGCCTTTGGCGATCACATTCGAGATTTGCGCCCGGATGTCGTGATCGATCATAAATGCTACACGGTGGATAGCGCCCGTCTTCTGGTGGAGGCGTTGCGGGGCCAGGTGCAGCATCTCATCGTTTGCGGCACCATCTGGGTGCACGGACACAGCCTGAGCGTGCCCACCACCGAAGAACAGCCTCGGCGTCCCTTTGGAGAATACGGCGTCAACAAGGCCGCCGTCGAAGCGTATCTGTTGGACCAGGCGCGCCGGCACGCTTTCCCGGCCACCGTGCTGCATCCGGGCCACATCGTGGGGCCGGGCTGGATTCCCGTGAGTCCGGCCGGCAATTTCAATCCCCAGGTTTTCGAGAAACTGGCGCGCGGAGAAGAGCTGGCGCTCCCGAACCTGGGGATGGAGACCGTTCATCACGTCCATGCGGCGGATGTGGCCCAGGCGTTTTGGAAAGCGATTGACAACTGGAGCAGCGCGGTTGGGGAGAGCTTTCACGTCGTCTCGCCGGCGGCTCTGACCTTGCGCGGTTACGCCGAGGCCGTGGCGGCCTGGTTCGGCCAGCCGGCTCAGTTGAGCTTTATGCCCTTTGAGCAATGGCGCGCCGCCGTTTCCGAGGACGATGCTGAGAAAACCTGGGATCACATTGCCCACAGCCCCAATTGCAGCATCGCCAAAGCGCGGCGCTTGCTGGATTACCAGCCGCGCTACACCTCGCTTCAGGCTGTCTTTGAGTCCGTGAGCTGGCTGGTGGAGCAGGGAGTGATCAAAACGGAGTGAAGAAGAGCGTGTGGGATGAAAACAACGTGGGAAATAAACAGCATCCAGACCAACTCGAACACACTCAAACGTGGTCTACTCGCCCCACTATCGGCTTTCTCACCAGTGAAATGGGGGGGCCGCTGCAGCGCTTGATGTGGTTAGGCGCATCTGACCTCGCCCAGGAACGAGACGCCAACTTGATCGTGTTTCCGGGGGGAGTGCTCCGTGACTCCCGTGGATTCGAAGCTCAGGCCAATCGTATTTTCGATCTGGTAACTGTTGACCGCCTAGATGGTCTGTTCATCTGGTCTGCAACGCTGGATTGGTTTATTAGCCGTGAAGAGATGGCAGCGTTTTGTAGACGCTATCACGCGCTGCCGGTCGTGAGTGGCGCGCGGGCATTCGAAGGCATCCCTACGGTCCTCATGGATGATTACCAGGGCATGCGGCAAATCATGCTTCACTTGATTGAACACCATGGCTATCGTCGCATCGCGTTTATTCGCGGGCCTGAGGGACATGTCGGGGCGCAAGAACGATATCGCGCCTATATCGAGACCCTCGCTGCCTATGGCATTCCCTTTGATCCAAGCCTGGTTCCTCTTCCTGGCATCGATTGGGAGAAGGCAGCCGCAGCGGCGATGGTCAGGCAGTTGTTGGATGAGCGTCATGTCACGTTTGAAGCGGTCGCGGCGGCCAATGACGCTCTGGCGATTGGGGTGTTGGAAGCATTACAGGTGCGGGGGCTCTCTGTGCCCCACGACGTCGCCGTCGTGGGTTTCGACGACCAGATGGACAGCAAGTGCGTCACCCCCCCGTTAACAACGATGCGCACGTCTCATTATGAAATGGGACGACAGGCGGTTGAACTCTTGTTGAGCATGTTAGTTGGCGAGCATGTACCCGATTGCGTCACCGTGCCTGCGCGATTAGTGGTTCGCCAGTCCTGTGGCTGTCTGACCCCAGAGCTCATCGAGGCGGCGGCGGGGCACGTGGGAGAAAACGGAGAACCTTTCGAGATCGTGCTAACTGCCCGACGAGAAGAGATCCTTTCAACGATGACCCGTATGGGGGGAACTGCCATAGTGGGGCGTCATCCTAATTGGGCAACGCTATTGCTCGACACATTCACTGCTGATCTGAAAGGGCCATCGTCGGGGATATTCTTACGAGAATTGGATACGGTCTTGCGCCAGGTGATGGCTGTGGGAGATGATGTGGAGGATTGGCACGGCGTGCTCTCCACGTTACGCCGTCAGATGCTTCCTTGCCTGAGCGATCGAGCCATGCTCTGCCGGGCTGAAGATCTGTGGCAGCAGGCGCGAATCGTGATTGGAGAGGCCACCCAGCGCGTTCAAGCGTATCACGTGGTGTTGGCTGAGCAACAGGCGCACATCTTGCGTGAAATCGAAGCGGCCTTGATCACCACCTTTGATGTCTCAGGATTGATGGACGCGCTGTTTGAGGGTCTGCCGCGTCTGGATATTCCAGGCGTGTATCTCTCGTTATACCAGGATCCAACGCGTCCAACTGACACATCGAAGTTAATCTTAGCATACAACGAGCACGGACGCGAGTCGTTGGAGGAGGAGGGAAGATGTTTCCCCTCCTCTCAATTGGTACCTGACGGACTCGCGCCTACACAGCGACCGCATCACTTCATCGTGATGCCGCTGTATTTCCGAGAGAATCAACTTGGGTTTGTTGTATTTGAAGCGGGACTGCGCGATGGGAAAAGTTATGAGGCGTTGCGCGGCCAGATCAGCAGCGCGCTGTATGGGGCCTTGTTGGTGCAGCGGGTGCAGCAACGCACCCACGAATTAGCCGCCTCGAACCAACGGCTGGAAACCGTGGCCACCCTCAGCGGTCACCTGAACAGCATCCTGGATTTTGACCGTCTCTTGTACGAATTGGTTACGCTGACCAAAGAGACCTTCAACTATTACCACGTCCACATCTACCGGCTCAACCCGACCGGCGATACGTTGGTGCTGGTCGAAGGCTATGGCGAGGTCGGCGCCCAGATGAAACGCGAGAAGCACAGCATCCCGCTCGACCATCCCACCAGCCTGACTGCCCGCGTAGCCCGCGAGCGGCAAGTTCTCCTCGTGGACGACGTCCGCGACGAGCCGGACTGGCAGCCGCTGCCCCTGCTGTCGCAAGTCCGTTCCAAGCTCGCCGCGCCGATCATTCAAGCGGATAAAACCATCGGGGTGTTGTCGGTCTATTCCGAACAGGCTGGCGGCCTGGACGAGGGCGATGCCGACATGCTTCGATCGCTGGC
>JAFGCG010000165.1 GCA_016932715.1 Anaerolineales bacterium | reverse complement strand
TGCTCAGTCGTGCGATTGAACGTTTGTCCGGCACGACTGAGGTTACTCAACTTCAACCTTGTTTTCCGCTTTCGTGAAGTACTGATTTTGTGTCGTCCTGTTATAACCGTGAAGTTTACCTCAATGCTGAAACATGGCGTACTAGCACGCTGTCGGAGAACCGGGTCAGCATCGTTTTTTCACCGCGAAGCACGCGACACTTGCGCCTGCGCGCACGATTTGCCAAGCAAATCGAGGTGAGATCGCCAAGAAAACCTCTTTAACTCCGCGCTTCTTAGCGCTCTTCGCGGTTCAAAGTGGCGTTTTGCGCCTCAAAATATTGCTCTCCGACAGGTTGCTAGCGAGTCTGGATTATCCGGAAGATAGCACTCTTGCAAGTTTTCGTCTAGTAATGCACTATTTACAATTCGGACAGATTTGGTTATAATAATTGTGAAATATTACACAATTGAGGAGGCGAGAGTGAAAACGGACAAGCTCCCCCGCGTTGTCATTGTCGGTGCAGGGTTTGGCGGCTTGAAAACAGCCCAGAAACTGGCACATGCGCCCGTGCAGATCACATTGATCGACAGGTACAACTACCATTTATTCCAGCCTTTGCTGTATCAAATCGCCATTGCCGGGCTGGTCCCCTCGCAGATCGCCTATCCCCTGCGCACTATCTTCCGCCGTCAGAAAAACCTGACCTTCCAGATGGGTGAAATCAGCGCGGTCGATTTCGACGCGCGCTACGTCCGGACCAACGGTTCGGTCATCGCGTATGACTATCTTGTCCTCGCAGTTGGCGGCGAGGCAAACTTCTTCGGGCTGCGTGCGGTCGAAGAAAATAGTTTCCAACTGAAGAGCATCGAAAGCGCGACCAGCACGCGCAACCATTTGCTGCGGATGTTCGAGCGTGCCAGCCGTGAAGCGGACCCCGATAAACGCAGAGCCTTGTTGACGTTCGTCGTCGTGGGCGCCGGACCCACCGGTGTGGAGACAGCCGGGGCGCTGGCGGAGTTGATCACACATGTGATGACCAAGGATTACCCTGAAATGGACTTGCAGGAGTCGCGCGTCCTGTTGATCGAAGCGACCGGCAGCGTGATGGCAGCCTATCCGGACGAACTTCGCCAGGCAACGATGGATTTGCTGCAAGGCAAGAACGTCGAGATCCTGCTGAACGCCCGGCTGACCGACTACAACGGACAAAGGATCACACTGGCAGATGGTGGACACATCAATGCCTATACACTCATCTGGACGGCGGGCGTACGATCAGCCGAACTGACGGACCGGCTCGGGGTCCAGCAGGCCGCTGCCAGACGAGTGCGAGTCGAGCCCAGCCTGCAGCTGCCTCAGCATCCCGACGTCTTTGTCATCGGCGACGCGGCCTACGTCGAGGACAAACAGGGTCAGCCGCTGCCCATGCTGGCAACCGTCGCCCAACAGCAGGCAGAGGCGGCGGCGAAAAACATCCGCAAAATCTTAAAGGGAGAAAAACCGCAGCCGTTCCAATACAAGGACCCCGGTCTGCTGGCGACCATTGGACGGAATGCCGCGGTCGCGCGCATCTGGGGCCTCTCGTTCAGCGGATTCATTGCCTGGGTGATCTGGGTGATGCTGCACATCTACCGCCTGATCGGATTCAGGAACCGGCTGGTGGTACTCATCAACTGGGCCTGGGACTATTTCTTTTATGACAATCAGGTCAGGCTGATCACACGGGAATAAGGTTTTGATAATTGGCTGCGAAGTAGGCGCTGCACAATCCGAATGCATTGACGAGAAAGTGCAGGATGATCCCGGGCCACACCGAGTTCGATCGGTGATACACATACGCCAGTACACACCCCAGGATAAAGGTTGGGACGAGCGAAACCGGATCCAAATGTGCGACGGCAAAGATCCCGGAGCTTAGCAGCATGGCATTGACCCAGCCATATCTCTGGCGAAATCCCTGGAAGAGAAAGCCGCGAAAGAAGATCTCCTCCACCAGGGGGGCAAAAACCGCGCCGACGATAAAGAACCAGACGGGCGAGTCAAGTTCAGCAAACACTCTGATGATCTGTTGGCCCTGTGTTTCGATCTTGAAGGCAACCAGGATGAGGCCGTACACCAGGATGATGCCATAACTCGCAACGAGCAAACCGCATCCCAGGCCCAGGGTCTTCCATTCGAATTTGCCAAACCCCAAATATTTCCAGTGGACACGCCGCCACGCCAGGATCAGGATCACAGGCAGGAGGTAAGCCGATTCGAGCAGAACGATCGCTGCGCTTTGAACGAGCTCACTTCTGGGACTCCGCAACGCGATGAGGAAGATAGCAGCTTCAACAAGCCCCAGCAGGAGGACGCCGATCCAGTTATCCATGGATTTCCAGGGGACAGAATAGCCAGGCGTCTCAGGTGCGGCTAGAGACTCTTGAATTTCTGAATTCATGCTTCTCTCATTTCCCGATAAATGAACCACTGCCCCTTGCGCTCATCGACGTTCTTCATGGCGCGGTCGTAGTAAATATCGAAGACTTGATCCGTATCCGTGCGGACGCGGAAATAAAACCTGCCGACATTCAGAGAGCCGCGCCCCGCGGCAGCCGTGGCGTGCGCGGGCCGCATATTGCGCGCCATCTTGCCGCGGCGCGTGAAGTCGCTCCAGGAGGAGAGCATTTCGACGACGCGATAGGTTTTCTCCTCCCAAACGAATCCATTGGGGCAGTCGGGTGTCTTCTCGCGCGCCGGAGGCGTATCGAAGATGGGCTCGATGGGATGGTCGTAGAAGTGGAGAGGCTGGTAGTTATCGGTCAAAGGATTTAAATCCTGTAAGGATCATCTGCCTCCAGGAAGGCAAGCAGCATGCCGCGCATGGGATGGTCCTTGAGCCAGGCGCGGACTTTCCTGACGTTTTCGTAATCGTCCGCGCCAAGCTTTTCGAGGTAGATCTGTTCCAGGTGATTTCTCGTCTCCGCCGCTCGCAGGTTATCCTGCCAGGGACGTACAAAGAATTCATTCAGGTTGTCATGCAGGTTGCGATCGATCAAGACATCCCATTCATTGTGATCGAGCCAGATGCCGTTGCAGTTGCGGCAGCGGTCGATGTAAAAGCTGGTATCGGGAAATATTTTATAACGTGCCATGATGTGGCCGCAATCAGGGCAAAGCTTCAACTCCTTGACCTCCCAGGAGGGGTCGATCTCGATGGCTCCCTCTTTGGGAGGAAATTCCCGCCCGAGGGTTTTTTTCCAGGTGAGATAAACATTGGATGAAATCGAGACGCCCTGGCAGTTGGGACATTGCCTGGCGGGCAGCCCATCCAGAAGCGTGATCGGACCAAGGATACTATTTCTACAGACGGGACAGCGCATGTCAGCCTCCGACCTGAATAATGATTACCGAATTATATTGCCATTTCCTGATTTACAGCTATTAGCTATCAGCGCTTAGCCATTATCTTTCCAATCCCAGAACCAAAATGCCAGGACCTGCGGCTGGTCGCTGTCCGCCTGAAAGTGCCGTTTGATCCCCTTGAAGTCGATGCAGCAATCGCCAGGGACATTGGCAAAGCAATAACTCTCGTAAGCGCTGGTGAATATCTTTTTCGGTCTCTGGCATTCGATTTCTTTTCACAAGCGGGTTTAAAATAGGATGCGCTTGGACTTCGACGCATCTGCATTATACTTTCGGTAAGGATCTGCAGCAGTTTTACAGATCAAGGTAAAGCCTCATGCCCACTTCTCAAAGCCATCGCGATCTATTTCGCACTCCCGGCACAATCGATAAGCTCGATTTTCTCCAGTTGCTGCTGGATTCAAAGGATTTGATATCCGATCTGGCGCTCGCCCTGATCAATATCGTCCGGGCGGAATTGGAACAGCCGCACAAGCAAAGCGCTTCTGCCTACAGACGTTATGCGGCAGTGACAGACTCCCTGTGCAGGCAGATGCCTGACGTATACGCAAGAGTGGTTCGTGCCTGGCAGCAGAGACGACGGGGGATACCATCCGCTGAAGAATTGGAAAAGCACGTGGAAGTCACGCAGTAATCCGATCTTCCCTTTACTTAACTCACCTTACGCAGTAAACAGGAAATTTGAACCGCGAAGGAACGAAGATCGCGAAGACTCTTCTTCCTTCGCGAAGAAAAGAAGCACTCTTTGCGCC
>JAFGCG010000164.1 GCA_016932715.1 Anaerolineales bacterium | reverse complement strand
TGCTTGCCGACCCAGGCATCATTCGCAATCGCTTGAAGGTCAACGCCGCGATCGTCAACGCCCAGAAGATCCGCGAACTGCGAAAAGGTTTCTCTCGTTTTGCCCTTCGCCCGTCTGCCAGTTCAGTTCGATGCCTGGGTTTGGAAAGTCCCTGTGGGCCACGTAATGGAGACAAAAATCGGACTGCTCGTTTCGCGCGTGGAACAGGATCAACTGCGCTTCTCTCTTTTGCGCCGCTGTAATTCATCCAGCAAGCAACCCTGGCCGAATACTCCGACCATTTTTGCCCTGGATCGTGAAAGCGGTGAAGCCAGGCACTTCGACCAGACTCTTTCTGACAAGGATTTGGAGCGCGTGGTCCAGTCTTTATCTGATCTGGCAAAGAATGGACCACACCCTCCATTGAACGCCCTGCGCCAATCATCCATTTGCAAGAGTTGTGGATATCAGAATTTGTGTTTCGAAAAACATTTCATCTCCCAACACACCCTCTCAACCCTATGAAAAAAGCCCGTCCCTTCATTGCAATCACCTTATTCCTTGCCCTGATGTCACTAAGCAGCCTGGCAATGGCTGCCGCGCCTGCTCAGAATGCGAATGTGGCTTATGACACCACTCCGATCCCACCCACAGAAACTCCAATCCCACCGGATGAAGACAGTTCGACCGTTACCAGCATTTCACAGATCTTCCATCGTTTAGTCTTTCCTGCTGAGACCATTTCTGAAGCACTGGCTGGGATCTTTGACAAGGCCGCCAACAAGGAAGTGCGCGCCATGAGCGAGGAAGTCGCACGCTGGACGCAGGTGATCGGTGAAATCGTGCAAGCGCCCAGCCAGGGTGATTACAGTAAGGTGGCTCAATCCAGCCTACCTGTAGCAGCTGCACTGGCACCCGCGCTGTTTCTTCTGCGCCTGGCTTTATATCACTGGGGAAGGTTATTAGGAGAGGATGATAGTGGTCTGCGTGTCGTTGGAGATTGGGTTACGGCAGGTGTGCTGGCTGTGGTATCCGGTCCCTTTCTTGACCTGATCATCCGCCTGGGATGGTGGATGGTAGGAAAAGTGATCGGGGAAACAGGAATGCTGGCGATGGATTTCGTTCGTTCCACCAACGCCACCTCTATGGTCCTCGGGCTTGCAAACCTGACCTTTCTCGGAAGCCTGATCACGATTGGGATCTCGGTAGGCTCGTTGCTGGCGATTGGTGGGATGTTGTTTGCCTTTGCTGCTGCAAATGCAGTTCTATTCATCCTTGCTGTCCTCGCGCCGCCGCTTGCCATCGCCAGTGTCCTCCCTCAGGCGCGCTGGCTGCGTTCACTGTGGATGAAAGCTGTGATCTTAATTGCCCTGTTGCCAATTGTGGCAGGTGGAGTCTTCAAAGCAGGCATGGCTGCCAGTACCTGGCTGGGACAGCAGGGATTGCTCTCCGCCATCATCCGCGTGATCTGGTTATGGGGCGCCACAGGCTTGTTACTGTCTCTGGCTGGCATTCTGGGCAAGATGACCATCTTCACCACCGCAGATGCTTTTGGACAGATGGTCAAAGCCGTGCAGCAAATCGCCACCATTGGCGCTTTAGCAGCCAGTGGTGTGGGAGCTGCAGGTGCTGGAGCCGGAGCGGTAGGTATGGCGGCAGGAGGAACATCGGCATCATCTACTACATCGGCTGCCGGTGGATTAACCGGCGCAGCATCGGCGATGAACCATCTCAATGTTGCGCAGCAACTAACTCAGCGTGCGGGGACCTTCGATGCGATGAGACTGCATACTCCAGCCGCGTACAGCCGTTCTCTTGCACACAGCCACGAACTGGCCGCGCGCCAGGCGGAGTTGGGCGACCGGATACAGCGCTTTAGTGAAACTCCGAGCCAGGCTGCGGACTTTGGCTTTTCGTCGTCTGTAAATACTGCTATTCAATCCAACTTCGGTGGATCAACAGACGATTTTCGCCGTGGCTTCGAAGCCCTCTCGCCGCATATTGCACAGCATGGATTGGATCCAAACGTCCTTGCCGCGCAATATCCTGAAGAGACTGCCCACATGGTGCGGGCTTATCTCAATCATTCGGATGAAATCAACCAGGCGCGCGATCCACTTTTTCGCGCTTCGGAACTTGGAAAAGCCAACCAGATCCAGAGCATGATTACTTTCATGCCTATCGACAAAAAGGACGAAGAAAACAAGTCATGACTCTGACCGAATCCTTTGCCCTGGTTTCTTTTACCTTATTCAGTTTTGCCGATCTGCGTTACCGACTTGTGCCGGGGATTGAATTATTCCTGTTTGGCACAATCCTGCTGACTTTGCCTGTTACTCCGGTGCAAACAGGGATCATTCTACTTGCCTGTATCTGGGGATTATTCAGAAATATCTCAGGCTGGTTCGCTTTGCTACTTTTGTTTTATCCTCCTGTCTGGCCGGTTCTCCTAACAGGGTACGGGTATCGAAAGGGACTCATGGGCAGGGCGGATTTGTTAGCCATCAGCGGACTCGCGTGTCTTTTCCCTCTGCCTGCCGTTCTTCTTTCTTTGTTCGGTCTGGAAGTCTGGCGCAGGATTTGGATTCGCTGGCAGAGTGGTTCGATCCCCGCACTGCCCGGAATGTTATTGGGAATCATGGTTTACGTTGCCATAAGAGTGATAATGTAGCGCAAAATCTAAGTTACGTCTCATGGCAAATCAACTTGTTTCAGTTCCGGATACTTCTCGACCAGGGATTCCAATGAAACTTCAGTTTCACCTTTCAGGTATTGGTCGAAAAACACTCGTGTTACTGCTTCAGTGATTTCGAGGACTCGCGTTGGTTCTGTCCTTCCGCCAATATTCATCGGTTCGCGCAGCCAACTACTGCCAATGAAAAGACCGATATCGGTGAATTTCATGTGGTTGCTGCCTTGAATGGTATACAAGTTTCCGGACGTCTCAAGGACTTCGGTAAGTTCTCTAATGGTTTGCCACGCTTTGTCATAAGCGTCGTTGTATGCCTGCTGGCTTCCGTACATTCCGCTCATTATTTTTCGTTCGGTATCGTCCAGATCTTCATATTTTTCCATAAGAGGTATCCGACTCTGAATCGCCTGGGCGTATTTATCGCTGGCCAGTATGAGAAAGGGCGCTACATCTTTCGGATCCCATTTGAGAGTGATGTAAACAACACCGTCCAAATCAATTGCGGCCTTAACGCGGCTATCATGGATCGCCAGGTTGTATGCGACCGCGCCGCCGACGGAGTGACCTATGGCGCCTATTTGGTCAATGTCCAGCCTTCCTGTAAAAATTGAGTCGATTTTGCCCGCGTCCATTTCACTCAACTTATCAATTACAAAACTGGCATCGTCGGCCATGATTTGCGTAATGATCTCGGCAGGCTCGGCTGTGTTAAAGTCTGTTATAGCCTCTTTATGAGAAACAATTCTATCGGGAAAAACAGTTGCCGCTGATACATACGTATGGTCAACGGCCACAACAACATACCCGTGACTTGCCAAATCTTCACTCTGGGAGGTTTGAATTTCCATCGTCGTGCCTGCTCCATGGGAGAACAGGATCACCGGGTAGCTTTGCTCTTTATCGGATAGCGGTAGACCTTCTTTTGAATTCGTTTTTACCAGGTTGAGATGGTCAAACAGGAAATCGGGCATGCCATAGAATTCGGCAAATAACTTGACCAGCCGAGGCGAGTGAAAATAAGGAGAAAATGGTTTTGAACCATCATCCTTTGCAGGATAGTAAATTTTCACCATCAACTCTCGCTTTTTCGTTGATTGATCCAGGAAGGGATCATCACGTTTTTCGTCAACCAACTGGAAATACTGGATGCCCACATCATATCTGCCTGTCGGCTTTGGAAGCGTAAAGACGGGCAGGGCATACGCCAGAAGGGATGTAAACATAAGGAATACGAAGGATAGGCTTATTGTGATGACCATCAGTACTTTTGGCGTTTGGGCTTCAAAGGACTTGTCGTTTGTAGTTACAAAAGCAAAAATCGCAAGCAAAATGACAAAGATGTACGAAAAAACCATCTGATAACGAAAGCCCTCGAATATTCCGTGGATCAAGAATATGGATAGATTTATGCCTGCGGTCCCCCACCAGACTACCCTGGTCTGCTTTTTAAAGCCCAGAAGTAGAGATAACAAGTTCGCTACAATTAACGCAATCTCGAATGTTCTCATTAAGATGTTCTCCTGTTTTTAGACTTCACATTCCAATATAACGGGAGAACCCTGTAGGCAAATCAACCCCTGGTCTGAATCAGACTCAGACCAGGGGTTGATTTATTTTGAATTGAACCTTGGGCCTACGCCTGGCCCCGCCGCACAATGCCCTCTTTCCAGGCATAGACAGCCGCCTGGGTGCGGTCGTCGAGATGGAGTTTCCTGAGGATGTTCCCGATATGGGTCTTGACGGTGCTTTCACCGATGACAAGAGTCTCCGCAATCTCGGCGTTGGATTTACCCGCCGCGATCAGCCGCAACACGTCGAATTCGCGTTCGGAAAGCTCGGTGAACGGGTTGACATCATCCTTCCGCAAGCCCTGGAGTTCCTGCACGATGCGTGAGGCAACGCGAGAGTCCAACACGGCTTCGCCGTGCGCGGCTTTGCGGATCGCCGCAGCGAGTTCGTCAGGTTCCACATCTTTGAGCAGGTAAGAGATCGCGCCGGCATGCACGGCCGGGAAGATATACTCATCCTGGTGATGAGAAGTGACCACGATGACTTGTGTCTGTGGCCGCGTCTTTCGGATCTGGCGCGTGGCGGCAATGCCATCGAGGTCGCCGGGCATTTCCAGGTCCATGAGCACAACATCGGGCTGGTGCTGCTGAAGGGCAGCAATAGCAGCCGTTCCCGATTCCGCTTCGGCGATGACCTGAATATCAGCGAGCGTGTGCAGAAAAGCGCGCACGCCCTGCCGCACGATCTTGTGATCATCCACTAGGAGTACTTTGATTGGCATGATAAGACCTTTTACCACGAAGGACAACGTTTTCCTTTGTATTACTCACCTGTACTCCCCGGCATCTGCGTTCGGAGCAGGTGTTCGTGCGGAGCAAGTGTCGTGTCCCTGGTGGTTAATTTTACTTCGGCGGTGAGGGTCGTCCCTGCAGAGAGCGTGGACTCCACCTTGAGCGTGCCACCGACTTCACTTAGGCGTGCCTTCATGCTAGTTAATCCATACGAATTGGATGAGACCGCGTTCACATCGAAGCCGCGGCCGTTGTCGGTGATGACCAGAGTTACTCCGTTGAGAGACATACTCAGGCTGAGTCTGACCGTATCTGCTTCGGCGTGGCGGGCAATATTGGAGAGGGCTTCCTGCAATACCCGGTAGAGTGCCTGCTCCACATTCAATGGCAGGGAGCGTTCGCCGCTGACGACAGTTTCCACTTTGATGCCTGTGTGCTCTTGCCAGCGGTCCGCGTATTCTTTCAACGCCTGTGCCAGACCCTTGCCCTGTAACGCAGCAGGGCGTAGTTCATCGATGATGAGCTTGAGTTCCTGCTGGGTTTCACGGTTGAGTTGCAGCGCGGTATCAATGTGTCCAGCCGCGGTGGTGACATCGGAACTAAGCAAATTCCTGGCAGCAGAGAGTTGCATGCGCGCGGCATAGGTTTGTTGCTTGACCGTGTCGTGCAGGTCGCGGGCGAGCCGGTTGCGCTCCTCGACGCGGGCCAGCTCATCGCGGGTATGCAAAAGAGTTTGCAATTGTTCAGCCATGTTGTTCAGATTACGGGTCAGTTCACCAATCTCATCTGCGGAATTGTCACGCGGGGTGGAGGAGAAGTCGCCTTTACTCCAGGCTCTTGCAGCTACGGAAAGATTCACAAGACGTTTTCGTAAATCGCGTGAGGCGAGCCAGCCGAAGATAGCGCCAACGGGCGGAGTTACGAGGAGCATAATGACAAAGATGACAATAAAGAATGTCGTGTAGAGCGAAAGGTTGATAGGCGGAACGAAGGCAACAGGCTTGAGTGTGTAAATCACAATCGCTACGACCGGATCATCATCCGTTTTGCGGAGAGGAAGGGCAGCAATGTAATTCCCGTTGGGCAGTGTAAAACTTTGGGCGTAATAATTCTTGTCGCCTACCAGAGCTGCTTCGATAATTGATTCCATCCCAATGCCGTTATGGAGGCGTGGGTTGAATGGTTTGCCAATCAGCGACGGTTCGTCCAGTGGCGCTGCCGCGATCAGGTTCAAGTCCAGATCCAGCACGTAAATGGGCTCGCTACCTTCTACGAGGGTATTGGCGTAATCCAATGATTCCCTGTATGTGTACGATTGGAAATCATTCCATGTGAAGCCCTCTGCCTGCACCTTTTCGATCCAACGCTGTAAGGTTTTTGGATCATCCAACAGAAAAGGGATATTGTCTTGAAAGGCAGTTTTGGACCAATAGAAACTGTTGAAGATCTGAGTATTAGCCCGACTTTCCGTATAGATCGCAATGCCAACGAGTATTGCGGCAAGCACAATCACAGTGCCGATGGTCACAATGGCGTAGGATAGAGTCAATTTCCATTGAAGGCGTCTGAAGAAAGTAAACATAGGGATTGGTGAGCAGAAATCAGTATTTAGTGGTTAGTACTCGGTTACCCGCCCAGTCCTGGCGGTGATGAAGCGAGAGGATGGTTGGAGTATACCCTGGTACCACGCTGAAGAATGTTGAGCACAGGAACATTACGACTGCCTCAGGGCAACAATATCCTGCATATCGTCGCTAACGAGTAGTGGGCTGATGCTGCCCAATATGAACAGAGTGGTGAGAACAAGAACGAGTAAAGCGATCATTTTGTCTCCTAATACCTTGAGTGTCGAAATCACGCTTATTCAGCGACTCGGTCGAGAGGATGATCTCGGGTCAGGCGCGGTAATAAAACTGATGATGGGATAGTTGCCCCTCCCAATGAGGCCGGTTCGACCTTGCGGAGGATATAAAGCCCGTAGAGAAACAGGGGCAAAGTAATCAAGATGCTCACCAACGCATGGTTCAATGTCATTGGTGGGGCAGTCACACGCAATCCGCCGCCGACCGCGACTTCGTGCAATGTGCCAGTCCAGTCTACGGCGGCATGGAGCAGGATCACCGGCCAGATAGAGCGATTCCTGAGCAGGCAGGCAGCAAAGATGACACCGAAAAACAGGGCATACACCATCTGTGTCGCCGTGTTGAGCAGAGGCTTGCGCCCCTGGATGAAATTCACCAGATGAATGGCGCCGAAGAAGACACCAGAGACCAGCACGGCCAGATATATCCCTTTGCGACTCCGTCCCCATTTTTTCAGGAGCGCGGTGACAACCACGCCCCGAAAGAGAATCTCCTCCACCCAACCTGTGGATAAGGCCGTCAACAGGTGAAGTGTAATCAACATGGACTTTGAGGTATCGATCACGATGCCTTCCTCGATATTGATCAGGGCAAAGAACAGCAGCGGCCAGCCAAGCCACAACGCACGCCACTGCCGGGGTGGGGTAAATCCAGCAAGACTCAGCCAGCCAAAGCGAGCCAGCAGGATGAAGAACAATCCACCCGTGAGACCTTGTTCCAGAATGAGGGTTAGATAGTGGGCAGGCTGGACGCCAACATAGGGAGCGAGCAGTTCCTTGATAGGTATCTCTGTGAGCAGACTGCCAAGCAGGATTGCCAGCAGCGAAAACATAAGCGGCCTTTGAGTGGCAAAAGTTTTGAGTTTGAACATAGGTTATGCGTTCTCCTTTATTGCCCCGAAGTATAGGAGCCCCACTTGTTTTGCGGTTCAGCCTGGAGGATGATTCCAGGTCATACCTGGTGATGATTGACTGCAACAGGGGAATTATCAGCCGCGCGACTGTTGGTGGAAGGCAGGCAGCAACATTATGCATACATTGCCCTGCTATTTTGGGGACACCATATAAGCGACACGATCCATGATCCCCCTTCCTCAACTGAATATCATGCGGTCATGCCGCGCTCCGGAACTTTGGGTAATCCCCAACCATACATCCCTTTTGGCATCTTCGCTGGCCTGTCCTTCTGGGGCGGCGGCCTGACACTACTCGCCGCAGCGCCAGGCATTTCCAGTAGCCTTCGACCAGGTGGACACCGAAGTTTGGGTGACCACCTTCTCCCGCGCGATCTTCATCGCTGTGAAAGGGGCACCAGAAGATGGCCCAATCGCGGTGGCGTTCCACTCGAACCGCCGGACCGAGGATTTCTTCGGCGGCGGACAGGATATCGTCCATGGGTTTTCCTGCGGACTCCTTTAGGTGTTGTATTCGATGACCGGCTTATCCTTGCATATACTGAATAACGAGGCAGAGGATCTTGCCGATCCAGTAGTAGGGCTGGCTGGCCGCAACGGCGGCCAGGATGAGTAACATGGCGAGGGTGCGCATGATCTGACTCCTTGTTTGGAAGGATTAAATGGTTCCGGGGGGAGTGCATGATCACGCATCCGGGCGGACCGGCGTGACGGGATCGGCTCATCGAATCTCCACGCTTGCCCAGTAAGGTGCCGTGGTATACACGGACGCGTCCTCGCGCAGCAGTGTAACCGTAGCGGAATACAGGTACTCCCCATACTGTCGTCCGGCGGGGGCAGCGACGTTGATCAATTTGCCGTCTGCCAGGACCTGGCGCTGGGAGGGATCGAGGCGGAAGGGCGCGGAAATCTTGACGGTCTTGCTGGTTGTGGTATTATTCGGCTTGAACATTATGTTCGACCTTGGAGACTGTCCAGCGGCTACTGGGCGGTCTCACTTTTTTGTTGGGCCTCTCATCCCAACGAGTCCTCACTGGAAAACGAAAACGGGCGCGGCCTTGGGAAAATCCAAGGACAGCGCCCGTTTTGATTTGAGGAGATATTTGATTTTGTTATCTGTTGAAAGTGCCTCCTGTGTAGGAATGGAAGGATCTATTCAAGCGCAACTTGCCGACACAGTCCCAAGAATGAGACTGTATCGGAGTTCCTTCGAGCATGTTGAGGTCCTTTCCGACTGCTTCAGGTTTCACTAGTCCTGTCTGTTTGGTTTGAGGAATAGAGTCGGATGCTGCCTGGCATGCTCTTTTTGGTTTGGGTCGATCCAGAAATGAGTTATTTTGCTTTTGAATTTATGAAGAGGGACTCATTTCGATTAGTTGAACGGAGAGAATAGATACAACGGAAGAAGCCCGGCGAATGGCCAGGCTTCTAAACAGAGGGGATGGATTGTGGGAAGGAAGAACGATGGGGATTATAGAGACATATAGGGAAGCTGTCAAAGTACGTAGGCGGCAGAAGAAGACAAAACAACCTTTTGCGACGCGTTTTCACGCCCCCTTTACCTATGGGTGGACTCTCCCGAATTCTGGTCATTCGTTTCGGAGTTGGGGATCCTGAATACCGAAACCAGGATCAGATTAAGATCATGTATCTTCGTAAGCACCCCGAATAAGGCCGCTTGGTCAAGTACGACTCCACTCAATACCGTCTCACCCTTTGGATCCCTGTAAATTGTCAGTCCACAAAACCACTCGGACCAGCGATCGGGAAGATGGCCTTCCACACGGATTTCGTAAGTGTAAAGCCTATCCATATCGGCGGCCTCTATGAAGCCAGCGATGAACCAAGGCTTTGGGCCCAGGTCTGAATAGCCTTCCAATCACGGCGGTCATCCTTTGGAAAGATGCCAAGAGCAACGACCAAACGCAGCTTCAAAGTATCAAATGTCAAGGGCAATTTCGTGAAGTCCAGCACGCCGGCAAAAAAGCCCTCGCTTACGGGCCTTACCTGGGCCCGTACCGGAGCGATCCATCCCGATACAGCCTGACGGTATCGGTCACCGTTGGACATTGCCAGCGTGATACAAACCGTAAAGGTGGCGAAAGGTTTCTTTGCCAATTCACTCCGGTGAGCCTGAATGAATTGTATGGCTTCGGGCAGCCATTTTGATCCGCGAATCGGGCTGCCTGCCACAACTGCACTATATCGGGAAAGATCCTTTACGTCTTGCATACAAAGCACGTCGACTGGAGTGCCGTTTTGGGTCAGGGTCTTGCCAATTGCTTCTGCGATCTCGGCCGTAGAGCCCGAGCGGCTGGCATAGGTAACAAGGATTCTATTAGTACTTGTTTAGCGTCTAAAGGCAAAAAACCGGCACATATGGAACTTAAGTCGCCAGAAAACTACATTGCACCATCTGTGCTGGC
>JAFGCG010000163.1 GCA_016932715.1 Anaerolineales bacterium | reverse complement strand
GCCTGCTTCCGCACTACAATGCCCGCCTATGTTCGAAAATCTCACCTCTCGACTCAACCAGGTCTTTGACCAGCTCCGCCGGCGCGGCAAACTCTCCGAAGCGGACGTGGACGCGGCGATGCGTGAAGTGCGTCTCGCCCTGCTCGAAGCGGACGTGCATTTCAGTGTTGTCAAAACGTTCATTGCCCGGGTGCGCGAGCGCGCCGTCGGCGCGGAAGTCTCGAAGGCGCTGAATCCCGGCCAGCAGGTTGTCAAGATCGTCAATGAAGAATTGGTCCGGACCCTGGGCGAACCTGCGCCGCTCAACCTGCGTGGTCCCAAACCGCATGTCATTATGATGGTCGGTTTGCAGGGCTCAGGCAAGACGACCGGCGCCGGGAAGCTGGCACGCATGCTGCGTTCGAGAGGGGAGCGCGTCATGCTCGTCGCGGGCGATCCCTACCGCCCGGCGGCAGTGACGCAGCTCCAGCAGCTCGGCGAGCGAATCGATGTCCCGGTCGAGGCGGATCTGAACGTCAAACCGCCGGAGCTTGTGAAGCGCGCGTTCGAGAAAGCCGAAAAGGGTGGATTCGGCATCATGATCGTGGACACAGCCGGTCGGTCGCAGCTGGACGCGGAGCTGATGAACGAGTTGAAGTCCATCGTGGCGAAGGTCCCGCCGGTGGAGATATTGCTGGTCGTGGACTCCATGATCGGTCAGGAAGCGTTGAACATCGCCCAGGGTTTCCGGGATAATGTATCCATCACAGGTTTGATGATGACGAAGATGGACGGTGACTCACGCGGCGGCGCAGCCATCTCGATCCGTTCGGTGACGGGCGTGCCGATCAAATTCATCGGTACGGGCGAAAAGCTCGACGCCCTCGAAACCTATGACCCGGCGCGGCTGTCGTCGCGCATCCTGGGGATGGGCGACATGATCGGCTTGATCGAAAAAGCCGAAGCCGCCTTCGACCAGCAAACCGCCCAAAAGACGGCTGAGCGCATGATGCAGGGTCAATTCACGCTAGAAGACTGGCTCGATCAGATGAAGCAGATGAAGAAGATGGGACCGCTCGCGCAGATCATGGACATGCTGCCGGGGCAAATGGGACAAGCCGCCCGTCAGGTGGACCCGCAGGATATCGAGAAAACCTTCAAGCAATCGGAAGCAGTCATTAATTCCATGACGCTGAAGGAACGCCGCAATCCCGATATTTTGAATGCCTCCCGCCGCAGGCGCATCGCCGCGGGCTCCGGCATGGAAGTGCAGGATGTGAACCGCCTGATCAAGCAGTTCCGCGAAGCCCAGAAATTGATGAAAATGATGCAGAAGACCGGGGGAAAAGGGTTGGGAAAGTTGTTTGGTTAGGTAGTTTGATAGTTTGGAAGTTGAGTGGTTTTCTGGTTGGGTGACCCAGGTGTTTGAGTCCTCCTTAGCTTCATCATCAAATCTTTGTTTGCCATGTGCAAGATTATATATCCTGTCTCGAGCGCTTAACTACTAAACCAACGAACTACCTCACTACTGAACTACCTAACTACCCAACTATCGAACTACAAAACTAACAAAACTCCCTGCTCTCTTCACAATCAATTCACAACCGACTCCTATACTCGGGGCATAAGTTCACACAAAGGAGTGCAAAATGAACGGAAATAACATTGGTTTACGGATCATCTCGGCGCTGGTGCTGGTCGCTGCGATTGCAGGGATTGCATACTTTGCCTTCCAGGCGGGTGTTGTCCAGGGGTCGCCGGTTACCATCGAAGCGCCTTCGGGTGAGACTGTGCCGGCGCCTTATCCATATTATGGCTACGGATATGGACATGGAATGCCCTTCCATCGCCCGTTTGGCTTTGGTTTCTTCGGCTTCCTGCTCCTACTCTTCCTCTTCTTCGTCGCGCTGAGAGCGCTGCGCTTTCTCTTCTGGGGTCCGCGCTGGGGATGGGGACCCCACGGGCATGGTCCCTGGGGACGCTGGGAAAACGGTATGCCGCCCATGTTCGAGGAATGGCATAAACGCGCACACGGCGAAGCCGGACAACCCGAAGAAAAGAAGGAATAAGAACGTATAATGTGTAGGGGCGAGGTATACACCTCCGCCTCTACACATCTTTCCTCTTTCTTCTTTCCTCTTTCCTGCATGTAGACAAGGAAAGAGGAAAGAAGAGAGAAGCCCGCCTGCAAACCCGATGAAGAATATCCTTGTCGTAGACGACGAACCCAAAATCACCCAGCTCGTGCGCGATTATCTGGAGCGCGCGGGATTTGGCGTCCTGGTCGCGTACGATGGGAAGAAAGCTCTCTCCCTGGCGAAGACCGAAAAACCGGACATGGTCGTTCTGGACCTCGGCCTGCCTCAGCTCGACGGGTTGGACTTTACCCGCGAGTTTCGCAAAACCTCCAACGCGCCGATCATTATGCTGACCGCGCGCGCCGAAGAATCGGACAAATTGATCGGCCTCGAACTCGGCGCGGATGATTACATGACCAAACCCTTCAGCCCGAAGGAACTGGTGGCGCGCGTGCGTGTAGTCTTTCGCCGGATCGAGAATGCGCTCTCCGCAAACGCGGAAATGATCCGGGTCGCGGATCTGACGCTCGATGTCCCGCGCATGCGCGTGACTGCCGAGAAACGCGCCCTCGAGGAGCTTACGCCCACAGAATTCGAGCTGCTGGCAACCCTGGCGCGCCAGCCCGGACGCGTTTTCACGCGCGCCCAATTACTGGATGCGATCCATGGCGTAGCATTCGAATCGTATGAACGCGCCATCGACGCGCATATTAAGAATGTTCGCCGCAAAATCGAAGTCAAAGCCAGTGAGCCGCAATATATCCTGACGGTCTACGGCGTTGGCTATAAGTTCACAGACAAATGAGATATCGCCCCCACTTTTCCCATCGTTCACGCCCGCCGTGGTGGCCCGAAAATGAAGAGTGGCCGCCGAAACACTGGGGGCACATGCGCGGCAAACCCTTCTTCCGCCGGATGGGGTGTTTTTTCTTTGGGTTCGCGTTCCTGGCATTCATGGGCTTGCTGGGTCTTCTTCGATTTATCCTTGCTTCATTTGTTGACTTTCCTGACGTCCCACCCTTCAATCAACCCAATTATATTTTTCCACTTGGCTTTCTCGGATTTGTGCTCCTGGTTTTTGCAATTGGCTGGGGCGCGCGCAGTTTGCGGCGAATGTTCACGCCGTTGGACGATCTATTCAACGCCTCGGAGCGACTGGCAGGCGGGGATTATTCTGTACGTGTCGAAGAGAAGGGACCTCCCGAAGTGTACTCGTTGATGAGAAATTTCAATTCGATGGCGGAGCGCCTGCAGATCAATGATCAACAGCGCCGCAACATGCTTGCGGATGTATCGCATGAGCTGCGGACGCCGATCACAGTCATCCAGGGCAACGTGGAAGGCATCCTGGATGGTTTGTATCCCGCCGACGAGGCGCGCTTGAAATCCATCATCGAAGAGACGCAGATCCTCTCGCGGCTCGTGGATGACCTGCGGACACTGGCTTTGGCAGAGAGCGGCGCGCTGCATTTGAAGCGCGAGCCCACCAATTTGATGGAGTTGATGCGCGATGCGATCTCCGGCCTGGAATCGCAGGCGAAGGAAAAGGATATCAGGATCGAGATGTCCCTGGAAAGTGAAGAGGAGGCGAATATCGATCCGCAGCGCGTCCGCGAGGTGTTGACGAATCTGCTCTCGAACGCGCTGCGCTACACCCCGCGCGGCGGGGAGATCAACGTCCGTTTAACGGAAGCAGGCGCAGGGGGGGAAAGAAGTGCCACGATCTCCGTCGAAGACAACGGTCCCGGGATCGAGGCCGCTGACCTGCCGCACGTCTTCGAGCGATTCTATAAGTCCAGTGATTCGGGCGGGATGGGACTGGGCTTGTCCATTGCGAAGTATCTGGTCGAGGCGCACGGTGGGAAGATCTGGGCGGAAAGCGAAGTCGGCAAGGGAACGAAGATTTCGTTTTCTTTACCACAAAGGCGCGAAGAGCGCTAAGACTTTTCGATTCACGCGAAGAGACTTCGAGAGATCAATAACTCTTCGCGGACTTGGCGTCTTCGCGGTTTGGACTGGAATCTCTGGTAAAATATCTGCTTGTGATTTCAGCCCGCGAGCGCTTTATGCGAGTGCGTCCTTTCACGCACACCTCTCTTGCCTGTCTGAAACGCAAATAAACTAAAGGAGCAAGTTAAATGGTTCGTATTCGTTTACGTCGTATTGGTCTCAAAGGCCAACCCACGTACCGCATTGTGGCTGCCGATAAAGAGTCGCCGCGCGATGGTCGCTTTTTGGAAATTCTAGGTTTCTACAACCCGCGCACGGATCCCGCGACGATTCACGTCAAGGAAGACCGCGTCTATCACTGGATGAAGAACGGCGCCCTGCCCACCGAATCGGCAGAGCAGGTTTTCAAGAGCGCAGGCATCCTGGAGCGCTTCGAGCGCTTCAAGCAGGGTGAGTCGGTCGAGACCCTCATGAAAGAAGCCGAAGAAGCCGAAATCAAACGCGGCGCGACTGTCAACACGAGCAAGAGTTAAGTTCAATTTGTCATTGCGAGTGGCGTCTCCGCTGACGCTGCTTGCAGTGACGTGGGAATCATTATGAAAGACCTGATTGAATACATCGCCAAATCGCTGGTGGATCATCCTGATGAAGTGCAGGTTCGTCAAAGCGGAGGCGGGTCGCGCGTCCGCATCGAGCTGAGCGTTTCGAAGGATGATATGGGGCGCGTGATCGGAAAGGGTGGCAGGGTTGCCAACTCCATCCGGACACTCCTGCGAGTGTCGGCAGAGCGGGAAGGCAAGCAGGCCACTCTTGATGTAGTTGAGCCACAATAATGGCTGACAGGAAGAATGCTCCAGGCTCGCCAGATGGCGAGCCTGTCTATTTGGTGGTTGGCTTCCTGCGTCGGGCGCATGGTCTGCAGGGCGAACTCATTATGGATTTGCATACCGACTTCCCCGAACGGTTCCGTGCTGGCAGAAAGCTTTTCATTGGGGAGGCGCACAAGCCGCTGACCCTTGCGGGCACACGCCCGCATGCCAAAGGGATGCTGGTCAAGTTCAAAGGCATTGAGTCTTCGGAAGAGGCGGGGCAGCTTCGTAATCAATGGGTATATGTCAAAGCCACGGATGTGCCAAGTCTGCCCGAAGGCAAAATGTACCAGCATGAACTTTTTGGATTCGCAGTGGTGGACGAGAATGACAATTCCCTCGGCGAGCTGGTGGAGATCATCGAGACCGGCGCGAACGATGTCTATGTTGTCAGAGACGCGCATGCGCGCGACCTTCTTTTGCCCGCGATCCCCTCGGTCATTCTGGACCTCGATCCTGCTCGCCGTTTAATGCGCGTTCATCTGCTCGAAGGCTTAACTGAGGATCGTGAATCGGGAGGCGGGAAGCGTAAAAAGTAGTCGGGCGCAGGTCTTGCAGTTCCCGAATATCGAATCCCGAAGATCGTTATGAACGACAAGCGTTATTGGATTGGTTTCAACCTGATCAAGGGGATCGGCGCGGTGCGGATGCAGGCGCTGATCCGGCATTTCGGCGATCTGGAAGTCGCGTGGAAAGCCGCGCCAGCCGATTTGGCGCAGGCCGGCCTGGGCTTGAAAGTGATCGAACGCATCGTCCAGGCGCGCGAAAGCATCGACCTCGAGAAACTGTGGGCGAAGATCGAGGCGCAGGGCATCAAAATCCTGACCTGGGAGGATGAAGCCTACCCGCAGCGTTTGAAAGAGATCGAACAGCCGCCGCCCGTGTTGTATCTGCGCGGCGAATACCTGCCGGATGACCTCTTTGCGGTTGCCATTGTCGGCACAAGACGTGTGACGGCCTACGGCCGGCAGATCACGGAAGAGCTTTCGTCGTTTCTGGCTGCGAATGGCATTACCGTGATCAGCGGGCTGGCGCGCGGCGTTGACTCCATTGCCCATCAAACAGCGTTGAGAGCCGGTGGGCGGACCATCGCTGTGTTGGGCTCGGGTGTGGATAAGATCTATCCGCCCGAACATCGCGCTCTGGCAGAACAAATGCTGGCGCGCGGCGCGATCCTGAGTGACTATGCTCCGGGCACGCCGCCGGATGCATCCAATTTCCCCCCGCGCAATCGCATCATTTCGGGGTTATCATTGGCGGTTGTCGTTGTCGAGGCTGGCGAGACAAGCGGCGCATTGATCACTGCGGAATTCGCGGCGGAACAGGGACGCGAGGTCTTTGCAGTGCCTGGTAGTATACTTGCGCCTCAAAGCAAAGGCACGAACAAACTGATCCAGAATGGGGCACTGCCTTTGCTGAGTGTGGATGATCTGATGCAAGCCCTGGATCTGACGCGTGTGGGTGAGCACAAAGCCGCGCGAAAGATAATCCCCACGGATGAAACCGAAGCGCGTCTGCTGAGTGTTCTGGGCGCTGAGCCTTTACATGTGGATGAGATCCGTAATCAGACTGAGTTGCCGATCGAAAAAGTTTCCGCGGCATTAGCGTTAATGGAACTCAAAGGGATGGTGCGTCAGGTAGGCGGCATGAATTATGTCGCGCTACGTGAGGTACAATCCGACTACTTTATCTGATTGCCTTACAGAATGATTTTGGGATGCAGAAAAACGCTGATTTTCGCTGATTCAAGACAAAAAATCTGCGTTTTCAGCGTGAATCAGCGTCCCGATTCTGAAAGTGTAAGGT
>JAFGCG010000019.1 GCA_016932715.1 Anaerolineales bacterium | reverse complement strand
TGCTAATGAAGCAGGCGCACCGCTGAGTTTTGAGATGAAATCCTGATTTCTACGTGCTTTCATGGCTTTTGAGATAGTTTCTAAGCCCGCGCGTGTGGTTGATCTTGTCCACGAAGCCATATTCCGGGGCGAGGAAGGGGATGATGGGTACGATCATGGTGTAATGGGGGGAGTTCATATACTCATTGAGCACATCCAGATACGCAACGTATTTATCGAGCATGTCATCGCCTTTGTACGGCGGAGGTCCGTTGCGGCGCAGGGTATCGAGCGTTTTGGTATCGCCTTTTTTCGACAGATAATCGAGCGCCAGTTCGTATCCCATTACATCGTTCCGGGTGGTGTTGACCATCTGTCCGTTGCCGATGTAGGCGTAATACAAATCGGGATATTCCTGCACCAGCCAGACGCCGAGGATGCTCGTCCACGAGACGCCGTAGACGTAGATTTTTTCCTGATGAAAGCGCTCGCGCAGATATAACGTGAGTTCATGGGCGTCATCTACAAAACGCTGCGTGGTCAGTTCGGAGATTGGCATCGAACTATAGGACTTGCCTGTACCGGGTTCGTCCCAACTGACGACGACAAAATCCTTCTCCAGGGGCGCGAAGAGGGTTCGGGTGGCGAATCCGCCCCCGCCTGGTCCGCCCATGCCGAGGTGAAGCAGAACAGGTTTGGTCGTGTCATATCCGCGGATCGAAATCCACTGTTCTGTCCCATTTAAGTTAACCTTCTCCAGCGTGGCAATCGAGCCCGGGATCGGATTCCCGTTTTCATCGGTGATGGACGGAGTGGCAGCAAAGAGCTGCGAAGCGACTACAGCGATGATGCTCACCACGAGGACACCAGCCGACCCCATCAAAATGCCGCGCACAGGCGGATCGAGGCGGAACAGCAGGATGATGAGGGCAATGTCCACGACGGCGAGTGGAATCCACACCCAGGCGGGGACGGAGGTGGTCAACGGCAGGAGCAGTACGGGCAATCCAAGTACAAGCATAAGGATGAATGCCGCATTTTTCCAAGAGTGCCCCCAAAATTTGTTTTGCGTTGCGTGTTCATGTCCTTTTATTGAAAATGTTTGAGAAACAAAGGTCTATTGCCTTTGAACGGAAATCAATTCCAGGTTCAAATCGCGGATGCGGTTGAGGAGTCCGTGCAGGGCAGCCTGATCCATCTCCCCGCGGATGACGGTCTCACCTTCGGGAAGTTGGGAAACATCGAAGCCTTCGAACCAGCGCAGCCAGCGTTCAGCGAGATGCCCCGCGACGCGGATTTGGTACGTCATAGATTTTGTACCGGGGTTCATGAAAATATCCTTGTCATGCTGTTTGTTTGGAGACTACAAGGTTCACAGCACGTTTATCTTCGATCTTCATCAGTGCGGGAACGAACAGGCTGGCAATAGCCATCAGCACACACAACGCGCCGCCGAACAGGAACCAGGCTTGGATGCCGATTCTGTCGGAGACCGGACCGGCGATCATCAGCCCGATGGGAGTGATCCCCGTGCCGACGCTGCTGAGCAGGGAGAAAATGCGTGCCTGCATATCCGGCTCGACGTTGGACTGAATGATGGCAAAGAACGGTCCCATCGTGATGGGGGTCATCACACCGACGAGCAGCGCGCCGCCAACCGCCCAAAACATGGCGGAGGAGGGAGCCAGTGCAAGGATGAGGGTTCCAGCGCCCATTCCCATCAGACCGAGCATGGAGGTCATGATCTTGCGCGGGAACCCGCCCCAGACGCTCAGCAGTGCCCCGCCGAGGAACATGCCAATTCCCATAGCGGCTTCCACCCAACTGAGTTGCAGCGCGCCGCCGCCAAAATATTCCTTGACCATCAGCGGGAGCAGGGAAAAGGCAGGGATGACCGTGAAGTTGAGTCCCACCGTCATCAGGCTGACGATCAGTAATCCCTTCCAGCCGAGCACATAGCGCAGCCCGGCCGTGAAATCCTGCCAGACAGATGATGATGCCTGTTCGATGCGTTCGGGCTGCGGAATTTTGATGAACGACAGCGGCAGGATCGCGGTGAGGGCAGTCACCACATCGATCGCGAGGATGCCCTGCATGGGAAGAATTCCCAGCAGCAGGGCGCCCAGCGGAGCCGCGACGATGTTCAGCCCACCGTTGAGCATCTGATTGAGTCCCTGAATGCGGGTCAGGTGTTCGACGGGAACCATCAGCGAAGTCGAGGCACTCATGGCGTTGCTGTGGAATGCGCCCGCCAGCGAACGGATGAACATCACCGCGTAGATGTGCCAGACTTGAACGACATCCAGCGCGAACAAAATCGCGAGGACGATGGTTGCCAGCGCCACGATACTGTCGGCGACCAGCATGATCGAGCGGCGATTCCAGCGGTCTACCAACGTGCCGACGAAGGGTCCCAGGATTACATTGGGCAGCATCCCGGCGAGGGAGGCGGTTGCCAGCACTGTCGCCGAGCCGGTCTGGACGGTCAGGTACCAGATCAGGGCAAACTGTACCAGTTGACTTCCGAGGATCGAGAACGCCTGTCCGCTCCAGATGGTGAAAAAAGTGGATTTCCAGGGTTTGTTATCGTTGATCGAAAATTGAGCAGCCATGTGAAACTCCTAGTTCTCCGGCATCAACACATCGGTGACACCGCTTCCGCGCTGGAACATGTTGCGGCGATTGATCCAAACGATGACCACAGCGGCGATAAGGAACATCAGGGTGTCCCAGGGCTGGGCGTCGGGGAAGGCAGGGTTCATCATCTGAAAGTGGTACAGAGCGGAGATGAGCAGGCTGCCGCGGGCGGCGTTGAACAAGGGAGTCATGATGATGCAGATGGTGACGACGCCAATGAAGTAGGGTCCGAACGACCAGGCGCTCTGCGGCGTGCCGCTCATCAGGAAGGCAGGGATGTGCCACGCGCCCCAAATTCCGCCGAGGATCAAGCCAGCCCAGAAAGGAGCGAACTTGCGCTGTAACAAAGGCAGAGCAACACCGCGCCAGCCGAACTCTTCGATGGGTCCGATGAACAAGGCAACTGCCATTGCCGGAAAGACCTGATACCAGGGCGAGAAGGGGAACGGATCGCGGATCGTTCCAGTCAGCGCAGCGCCGGCATAGACGAGGATGGGAATTCCCAACAAGAGGAACAGCCACCACGCACCGGGCGCGCGCCACAGAGTCAGGCGGCGGAAGAAACTGACCAGTCCCTTGAGCCCGTAATGCCGCCAGATCAAAAATATGCCTGCAAAGCCAGGCGCATACACCGCCAGGATGAATAACGGGTTGGTCATCGAGATCTCGCCGAAGATGGCGACAATCTGGTCGTAAAAAAAGATGAAGAGCGCCGCGAGCCCCCAGGTCAGGCCGAAGGAAATGGCGAGGAAGGGAACCAGGGCTTTGGTTTCCATCGGACGGACATTTTTACTGGATTTGGTTTGAGTCATCGATCATTCTCCTGTGAACGTGTTTTGATTCTCTCGCGGGTTCCATACCCCGCAGCTTGCTGCGGAAGAAGGGGTTCGGGGCTTGCCCCGAGGTTGATACCTGTCATTACGGTCACAGTGTATGATCTGCCGGAGTTTTTGTCCCCTATCGGGAGATAGGTTTGGAGGGTAGGTTAATTAAAAAGAGCCGTTTTCGCGGCTCAGATTTAATCTCAATACAATAAGGGGTTAGATACCCAATTCCCGGGCGCGGGCGATGGCTTGCGGGCGGTTGTTCACGCCCAGTTTTTGCAGTACGTTATGCACGTGCCACTTTGCCGTGCCGACGCTGATGACGAGTTCGTCCGCGATTTGCTGGTTGGATTTGCCCGCCACGATGAGTTTCAGTACGCGGATTTCCTGTTCGCTGAGGGGATCGGGCAACTGCTCGAGGGGCGCGGAGCGGGACTTCCCTTCGAGTTGACTCTGCTTGAGGAGGGAGTCCACAAATTCGGGCGCGGCAGGACGCGCTTTTGGCAGCAGGTCGAGGAGCGGCTTGCCTTCATCCAAAAAGACGCGGACAAAACCCTCGGGCGCGGCAAGCCGCAGGGATTTCCCCAGCCAATCCACAGCGGATTGAGAATCCTTTTGGGCGTGATGAAACAATCCCAGCAGCAGCATGGCTTCGATGCAGGTTTGCATCCGCCCTGCTGCGGTTGCCTTTTCCAAAAGCGGATTCAGGATGGATGGGATCGTGTCCAGCTCGCCCGTCGCCAGCAGGACACGCACCAGGGTCAGGTCTATGAATTCATGTGAGATTGTGGCGCGAACAGGTTCAACCTCCACCGCCCATTGCGCTGCCGACTGAGTCTGTCCTATGGAAAGTTGAAGTCGGGCGAGATAGGCGGAGGCAAGCACGGTCATGCGTTGAACTCCATACACCTGCATGATGGAATTGACTTCCTGGACTGCGGCAAGGGTGTTGGCTGTGTCGCCATGCGCATGCAGACGGGCAAGAAACGCCAGCCCCAAAACGACATCGTCCATCAAGCCGCCTTCGCGGGCAAGCGCAATCCCTTTTTGCAGAAGTTGCTCGGCGGAAACCAGGTCGTTTCGCTCCAGGGCAATCGCGCCCAGAATCATCCATGCCAGTCCAAGCGGAGGCATGTGCCTCCCTGCGGCAAATTGAATGGCTTCCTGACAGGTCTGTTCCGCGAGTCGCAATTGACCCAGCGTGATCTGCGCCTGCGCTGCGGAACCACGGGCATGGATGGCGAGAAAAAGCACGCCTGCCATTTTGGCTTCGGTGCTTGATTGGAGGTAATTTTTTACCGCAAGCTCGGTCTGACTTGAAATCTCGTATGCCAACCCAAGGTCGTAGAACGCGCGCGCATGTGCCAGGTGGTTGTCGCGCGGCAACCGCGATTGGGCAAATGTGGTTTGTTCGATGGCGTGTTTCACGTCCCCGCGGACGGCGGAGATCGAACCGCGATTCAATGCTGCCAGCGCAAGCATTTGCTCACGTTCGGGTGTGTCGGGCAGTGACTCCAGGATTTGCTCGGTTTCATCGATGCGCTGCTCGGCAAGGTCAAAACGCCCCGAAAGATACAGAACGCGCGAAGAACTCAATCCCAATCGCGGGCGGCTCCCAAAGGCTTGTGGGGGCAGGACGTCCAGCCAGGAG
Source organism: Anaerolineales bacterium (assembly GCA_016932715.1). Classification (GTDB taxonomy): domain Bacteria; phylum Chloroflexota; class Anaerolineae; order Anaerolineales; family Villigracilaceae; genus Defluviilinea. The sequence goes on along the minus strand of JAFGCG010000019.1, from coordinate 16,646 downwards.
GATAACAAAGTAAGGTTGCCGCCCGACCAGGTGGTATCCCTGTTCAACGCCCGCTCGATGACATCAGCGGCAAAATCGGTATCCATGCTGGCTAGAGAGTACTTCACCGCTTCATAGACGAGGTCGTTTTCCTCGTGCCAGAGGGCAGCCTTTTTGTACAACTCCGCCATCTCGGGTTTGGTCAACTCGGTTCGCAAATAATCGGCAAACAGGTGATGATAGCGATACCAGTTTCGCTCGTTGTCCAGCGGAATGATGAAAAGGTTGGAGTGCTCGAGGCGGGTGAGAACTGCCTGACTGTCGCTGCGTTCGGTTAGAGCGTTACACAACGAGGCATTCAGCCGTTCCAGGATCGAAGTCCGCGCAAGAAAGCGGCGGATGTCTTCACCCTGCTGACGAAGGACTTCCTCAGCCAGATAATCCAGCACGTAGCGATGACTGCCTCGAAAGGTCTCGATGAATTCCTGCGGATCGGGCAGGCTTTGCAATGCCAGTCCCGCCAGTTGCAATCCGACTGCCCAGCCTTCGGTGCGGCTCTCCAGGTCATCTACCAACTGCGGCGTCAGTTGCAGTTTCATGGACTGGTTGAAAAACTGTCCTGCCTCTTGCGATGTAAAGCGCAGATCATCGACGCGGATTTCGGTCATTTGTCCGCGGGCGCGCATCCGCGCCAACGGAAATGGCGGATCTTCGCGGGTGGTGACTACCAGATGAACCTGTGGGGGCTGATGGTCGAGGAAGTATTCCAGCGCCTCGTGTATTTTCGGATTGCCGATGAGATGATAATCGTCCAGCACCAATAGCATTAAATCTTCCAGCGCGGACAGGTCATTGATCAACCCATCCAAAAACGAATCGAGCGGCGGGAGTTGTGGCATGTCCAACAGGTTTTGAGCGTTTGTCCCAAGTGATTCATTCGCGCGGCGGAGCGATGCAACCCAATAGCCTAGGAAACGTGACAGGTCGTTGTCGCTTTCATCCAGAGACAGCCATGCGATGCGCGAATTGTCTGCAATGGAATAAAGCCATTCGGCGACGAGAGTGGTCTTGCCATAACCGGCGGGCGCGGAGACCAGCGTCAATTTGCGGCGTTCATCCAATCCGCCTTGCAGACGCTCCAACAGCCGCGGACGAGCCAAACCGCCTGCGCGCCAGGGTGGAATGTGGAACTTGGTTTCGAGGAAGCGGTTGTTCATTGTTCCCCATTATATACAACTCCATCGGTCCAGCCCGCCTGCAAAGCAATTCCTCTTTTGAGGGGAAATGCACGGTCAACTCAGCCCCTGCCCGTTGAGTTGGTTGATTGTCATTAGGTGGAGCATGCTGTCCATCATCTCTTTGTGTTGGCATGACAACGCGGGCAGTTATGTGCCTGCTCAATAGACTAATAATTAAACGACCACCGCCAAAGGCGGTGGCTTTGGTACATTGCGCCTGGAAGGCGCGCTCGTTCAGGATCGATTTCTTATTCGAACAACTTTCCTTGCACTATCTCGGTCTGCTTTTCTTGTGTCTCTTGCCACTGAACATATTTCCGTATCTTTTCTTCATCCAATCCAATGGTGCTCACACAGTAGCCTCGCGCCCACAGGTGACGCCCCCAGTATCGTCGCCCCAGACTTTCATACTGTTGGAATAAGCACAGCGCTAGTTTGCCTTTCAGATAGCCCATGAAGGCCGAGACCGCATACTTCGGCGGGATCGACACCACCAGATGCACATGATCTGGCTGAATATTCATCACCAGCACTTCGATCTCCTCTTTTTGCTTACATAGTTGGTACACTTGCTGCCGGACATATTCTCCAATCGCTTCTTTCAAGATCCGGTACCGATATTTCGGACAGAACACAATATGGTACTTGCACTCGTACAGCGAATGTGATAGCCTTTTGAACCGTTGGGTCATGATGAGTTCTCCTTTCGGTTGGTTGCACGCCTTCCAGGGAGACTCATCATACCCAACTTCTCAACTACTTTTCACGGTTGAACCTTTTCACTCTACTCACTGCCTTAGGCAGTGGTTTGGAAAATCGAATCAAAATTCATGTTATTGTCCTGTTGCCAATAGAGTCAACGCATCGCGGAATTGCTCCGCTGGCATGGCGCCGATGAAGACCTGCCGGGTTCCCTGCGCATTGTAAAAGACCAGGGTTGGAATAGACTGCAACCGTTTGCGCTGGAGGATGTTGCTATTGCTCTCATCGTAGATATTGACATCGATCAACACGACCGAATCCTGAAAGTCGGGATAAACATCCGCTACAGTTTCCATCATCGCTTTACAGGGAACGCAATTAAGCGAGTGTAAAAACACGAACGTTGGGCGTTTGGCGGCAAGCGCCTGGTCAAGTTGAGACTCGAGGGAACCAGAAGCAGAGGAAGGGGCCGAATCATTGTTACTTTTGAAGGCAAAGACGGCAATTAGTAACAGAGCAATCCCTGCCAGGATCAGTAAGTTGGGCGGTTGTTTTGGTGCATGTCGTCTGCGTTTGGTATGTTTTGGTTTGGGCATTAATCGTCCTCACTGGACAGCTTGAATTGAAGAACAACAGGTGGAGTGCCAAGCACAAGTAGCAGGGTCACGATGACTGCGGATGTGAGACACCAAATGCATACGGCTCGGATCACAAAAGGCTCAAGATAGGTAAGATAGAGCGAAAAGAGCACGGCGAAGAGCGCCATGCCAAAATACCCGATCGCAGCCAGCTTTTCGAATCTCGGTAGATACCTGCGCGCCAGCCAGGATGCAAGCAATCCAAGATACCCTAACAAACCCAGCACGCCAACGGGCAGGAAGCCAAACAAGGTGGCGTACGGACTGGTCTGAACGGTATTGCAATCGCCGACCGGTCCGCATATGGCTTCGACGGATTGTGTCTCAACATAGGAGAGATAGCCCGCTACACCAATCCCGACGACAATCAGCACAGGCATCAGCCAGTCCGCCCAGGCTGGCAGGGAGAATGCTTTACCCAGAGCAAAAGCGATGAGGCTGTAGACCAGCGCGACGATCATGAATGCCATGATGCCGATCGCCAGCGAGAAGCCATTCGCCAGTGGGAGTTCATTCGACGAGTGTTTTGAGGGTATCGGTGGGCGTTCGGCCCCGCCCAGCCGCAGGTATGTTTCGATCCAGGCTGGCAGATCTTCCGGGATGTCTTCGCCGATCAGGACCTGGTCCCCAATGATGACCAGAGGCAGATCCACCTGATCCTTCGAAACACCGAATTCGGCTGCCACTCGGTAAAGGTATTCGACATCCTCGCCGGTGACAATGTCGATCATCTCGATCGTTACCTGCTCGCCGTATGGTTCGCTTACCAGTTCTTTTGCCTGGCCTGTGATAAGTTGGCAGGTGTGGCAGTCTGGCGTGGAGAAGAAGAGGATGTGCACATTTGCATCCTCACTGAATGAATCCTCGATCAATGTGGAGAACCAGGTCTGCGAGAAGAATGTTTCCAGTTCAGGGATCTCAGGCAAGCCAATGCCTCCGGATGCAAGGTGGCTCTCGATCAATTCTGGGAGCTCCCAGGCAACTTCGTCGGAACCGATCAGGGTTTGCTCGCCAATGATCAGAAATGGTACACCCACCTGCTCCATGGGAATGTTGTAACGCGCCGCGATCTTGTACAGCTGATCGATATCAGCTGTGCTGATGACTTCCACCAGCAAGATTTCCAGCTGGGAGCCGTATTTCTCCTGCAAAGGAGGCAGGACATTTCCAATGACCTCTTCACAATGCCCGCAACCGTACATCCAGAACATCACGGCACGCACAACTGCTTCATCGACGATCTCATCTTCACAGATGTGGCAGGCCTTGTAAGTCGGCGTGGGACGAGGTGTAGCCTGCGCGTCCGGCATGGCTTCGACCGGGATGGTAAGCGCGGTGAACAGAAACAGTCCCAGAATTATGAGCAAAGCGGGGCGAAGGTGTGGCAATGCAGTTTCTCCTTGTTATCCATCATGACTCATTGCGAAGGTCATATCCTATTGCGGCTTGGTCAGTTCTGGGTAATCTGCACCCAGCACAAAGCTGATTTCTTCGGCAACTTGATGTAAGTAGGGCCGAATCGTATTGAGCATATCGTTACGCTGCGAGATGAGCGGATGATGGGCTACCTGACGGCGAAGCTCGTAGAAAACACGAGTATCGTCCTGGCTGAGGTCTTCACCCGCCTGCTGTCGTGCAATCAATCCTTCATAGACTTCATACATCTCCTTTTCCAGGGCACTGGCCTCTGGATCGGTCTGGGTCGCCTGGAGAGCGTCGAGATATATCCGGATATACTCATCCTGATGTAGTGCCTGCCCTAGTTGTCTCGCGGCGTCTTTGATTTCTTCCGTAAGTGGCATGAAAACCTCCTAGCCACCACAGCCGCAACCGCTGTGCCGGGCGTTAATCGCAAAATCCACGCCCGCCTCCTGGCTGACAATCTTGTCGACCGCCTGGACCAGGACACTGACTGCCTGTCTGGCACGATGGTATTCCTTGACGACTTCCAGGTCCCCCATTTCCAGTTCCAGACGCGCCGCCTCCGCAGCATGCTCGCCGTAGAGATCGCGGCCACACTGGATGGCATGTTGATGACCGCGCAACTGCACGGAAAGGGCATAGCTGTTTGGGTCACTGTTGACCGCCCTTTGCGCCTCCATGAATGCCTTGTACTCCGGAGTCTCGCTGAGCAGATTCCCCAAAGCCTGAGCCGCTTGAAATGGATTGACGCTAGTTGTTGAAGAGACCGTGTTGGTTTGTGAGTCCATGTGCACTCCTTACTTCAGGGATCTCAGTGCAAACACCAGGCATAGATCGTGTATTTCCTGACCGCCCTGTGCCTGGCATATTTCTACAGCCTTTTCAGACCAGGTTTCAGGTGGCATCCAAAGGGTCTCAATGTTCAATTGAGCGCAAGTCTCAGCCACTTTTTCTGTTACCGCGGGCGGAATAGCCGTCACAACGACGTCCGGCTTCTCAGGCAGTGCCTGCAGCGAGGAATAACAAGTTTGTTCATCCACACTGGCATACTTGGGATTAACTGGGTAGACCTTGTAGCCATTCTTTTTTAGCGCCTCGAACACCTCATAGCCGTATTTCTGCTTGTCCTGTGAAACACCGACAACGGCAAAGGTGTGACTCTGTTTCAGGACCGCGTGACCAATCGCCATACGTTCATTCAATAACATACAAAAACCTCCTGGCTTGCAGACTATTCATGCACCTTTGCATCCCCCCGATCTGGATGAATAGCTTCACAGTCTTGTAGGATACACTGCAACATATCCTTTGTTGATTCGGTCGCAAGCTCATAGCGCATGTTCAGACCCAGGCGCGTACTTTTGACCATGCCGGTCTGACGGAGCACCATGAGATGTTGCGAGATATATGCCTGACGCCTACCAGTTACGGTGATCAGCTCACAGACACAGGCTGGGCCGCGCGCCAATGAGTCCAGGATTTGGAGACGCATCGGATGTGCCAGGGCTCGCAGAATTCTTGCCTGCTGACGATATTCCTTCATCTGATCTAACTCTCTTGCTACGACAGCTCAAATAGCATTCAATCACTTGAATGTGAATAACCAGAAAACCCTGTCACCACCAAACTAAAGGTACTGTGATTCTTAGCAAAGCAAAGGTGTCAAGTCATTGCTGTGCCAGGGATAGAAACGCCGGAGAGCCATTCGACAAGCGTCTCGCGAGCGGGTATCTCACCTGCACTGGCAAGGACACCGTCAATAAGCAAGCCTGGGATTTCCTCCAACGGTATGTATTCGAGTATCCGTTTTTCATTGCTGACCCGTGTTACCTCAAAACGGGCTGCACCGAGCTCTCCAGCGATTTCATCAATCAGCGTTTCGAGCCTTACGCAGTTGTAGCAACCAGTTCCCAAAATCTCGATTTTCATAGCGCCTCCTTTGGCAACGAACGTTTGCTTCCATCGGCGTCAGAGATTGGATTACATCGAAGGATAGGTTGCAGTGCAGAATCAGAGCCGCCGTTCCAGTAATGTGCGGCCGGGAGAACTCGCGTCGGCAAGTTATATACTTGTGACGCGGGTTCTTCATCTTAATCTTAGAAAGTGTTTTAAAACTCACCACGAAGCACACCAAGGATCACAAAGGCTGGAGAAAACAAGGAAAAAATCTGCGTAAATCTGTGTAATCTGTGGCTGAATCTTATCCAAGTGAGCCGGTCAACAAGTCCCAACGGACTTTTAAAACACTCTCTTAGGACTCTTGCATTGCAGCGTCTGCCAGCCAGGTCGTCACCTGATCCACTCCAGGCACGCGTCCGGAAACTACCACTTTCTCATTGACCACCAGGGCGGGTGTAGAGAGAATAGGATATTTTGTGATCTCGTCATACTCTTGCACTTTAATAATTTCGGCCTCGATGCCCAGAGACGTTACCGCCTTTCGAGCGACACCCTCGAGCGCTTTGCAGTTGGAACAGCCAGGGCCAAGAACTTTGATGGTAAGCATTTGAATTTCTCCTTGATAGTGTTTAGTCTGTAGTCGCCGCTTTGACGGCTCCCATTTTCTGTTGATTACGAAGGCCGACAAGCCAGAGCGCCAGACCCAAAACGGTGAGTAGCGCCGCAAGGTATAGGGCAAGCAGTCCCAGTGGAGTGCCGTCCACCCACGCACCATAGATAAGTCCAGCCAGCGTACTGAAGAGTGCCACCCAGCCCACGTAGGTCCAGGTCTTGAGGCGACCGATGATGACCGAGATCATCAGGATGCTCTGCAAGCTGAGTTCGGGGTCAGCCATGAGATAAGCCAGCAGAGGACCGCGGTGCATACCCAGGCTGAGGAACATGTTGGCAATGGGAACCTCGACCAGGGTGGGGAAGTACATGAACACACCGAACAGCACACCTGCCAGGTTGCCGAGAATAGTGTTCTGTCCTGCCAGGGCTTGAATCCATTCGGGCTGGATCAGTACGCGGATGACGCCGACCGCGAAGACGCCTCCCACCAGCAGAGGAAAGATCTGCTTGACGAAGCGCCAGGATTCCCACAGCCAGTCGCGCAGTTCATCTTCGCTCAAACGTTTGAACATGAGCCAGATCAGCACGGCGATTGCCAATAGGACGCCGAAAAAGCGTCCCGTGAATTGAACGTCCAACCCGCCCGCATGGGGGCTCATGCCAACCGCGGCAGTGAGCAGGGTCAGTCCGACCAATCCCATTGCAATCCAGGTCCATGTCGTGAAACCCTCGTGGATCTTATCGAGTCCTTTCCAGGAGGCCAGACCAATGAGGATAATCAAGCCAATAAGGATAGCGCCCTGGGCGGTGACACCCTCCTGTCCCTTGCTTGCATCATAGGGAACGAGACCATAGAGGAAATCCTGGAAGCGATCCATTCCCGCAATAGGAAGAGTGATCTGGCTGTAGGAGTTGGTCAACAAGCCAACTTTGAATGTGCCAGCCAACAGTAAGGCCACCAAAATTAGCAGGAAGACCAGTGCGACGCGGCGCATCTGGCCCTGTCCGGCGAACATGGCATCCGATTCTTTGTCATGAGCCATGTCTTCACGTGAAAAGATCAGTGCCATGATCATACCTATGCCAATACCAAAAGTCAGTGATAAGAACAGCCGGGCAAAAGCCAGGTCCATTCCGATTACACCACCAGTGTAAACAAGGGCCAGGATATTGGCGGCCGGGGCGAAGAACAGGAACGTAATGGCAGGGCCAAGCCCAGCGCCCTTCTTATATATGCCGGCAAAGAGCGGCACAATGGTACACGAGCAAACTGCCAGTACCGAGCCGGCCAATGCCGCGCCCGGGTAGGCAATCCACTTGGGAGCATTGCGACCCAGAAAGCGCGTGACTGACTCCTTCGGGATAAGGGCTGTCATCGCGCCAGCAATATAAAAGGCGGGGACAAGGCACAACAAAACGTGCGCTGCCAGATAGGCTGCCAGGTTTCCCAGGCCGCCATTCAAAAGAGACAACAGGAATTCTCCAATGTTCACAACGAACCTCCTAAAACATTAACAGAATGCGTTTTCATACCGAAGCAGTCCAGTTTATTCAAAATTATGAATATGATTTGCGAAAAGTAAAGCGGCTATGCCGCTATACTCAAAAACTAAACCGCTTTGGCTACTGCAACACTTGCGCTTGCTTTTTCGCCAGTGCAGTGAGGACAGGCACAGGATGGAATGACAGCTGGGGAAGAAGTTCGCTTGTTCTCACCCAATGCTGAACATGCTGCATCGATCACTTTGAACACATCCGGTTTGCTGACTCGATAATAAATGTTCCAGCCATCGCGTCGATCGTCCACCAGGCATGCTTCCCGCAGGACCATCAGCTGCTGAGAAAGATACGCCTGACGGAATCCAAGCGCGGCCTCCATGTGACAGACACAGGCTTCGCCAGCGCGGAGCACATCCAGGATGGCCAGCCGCCCAGGGTGCATCAGGGCCTTGAATAGCTTAACTTGAGAGTCGTACATATCCTTACGTTTGCGTACCATATTCATCCTTTTGAATATTATTCTAGGCTTTTTGATGTGCTTTGTCAACCTGCAACTTGTCACACGCTTTTGATGACAGAACTCATGCCTGATGATGTGGGGCTGATGGTTATTCTATGGCAAATGCGCAATCACTTCCACGCGCGGTCAGATAGACCGTCCATGCAGCAGGGATTGCGCGTGCTCGCAGGGGCGTTTCTCTCTTCCCTTTCCTTCCAGCCAGAGAGTGGCGCCGCAATCCGAAATAATTCCATAAATTCTGCCGCGGGTTTGAATCGAGTAATCCGCGAATTGACAAAATCGGTGTATACGGCATCCAGGACAGTACGACAGATTTCCGCTAGTTCTCGAAGCCAGGATGCACGCCATCGCTTCGAATGAGGATCATGGTAAAATCCCCAATGTTTGAGCGATGAGGCTCGCTCTGAATTTATCCAGGCGCTATAGGTATAGCTGATAGCCTCAACTTATCGACTGGAGCCGAAAAACAGTTCACGATGTCTTGGAACTTTTCCGAGATAAAATAGTTCGCGATGTCATGAAACCTGACAAATACAGAAATGTTTCATATGCTGTCGAAATGTGACCGCCGGTCTCCCTAGCCAGACCCGGCGGCGGTCTCGTAACCGCCGCCGAGCATAGCCTGGTTGCTTGTGGACAGGCTATTTATGGATTTAGAGGATATTTATACAGTTTGTTATCTGCAATCATCCACAAATTTTGGTCTGAATCTTCGACAATGTTGGACTGATACGTGGTAAACCAACACCACTCACCTTTTTGGGGATCGAGCGAAACCATACCATTCGTTGATCGAAACCACAACAAACCGTTTGAGCTTTCCAAAACGATTTGTGGATGTTCCCACAGAATAGGCGTAGCTTCTACTTTAGTACTAATAAATACCGGTGAACGAATCAATTGGTACCACTCACCAGTCTTATCCATCCAACCAAAGTCAGATACCCATAAATTTCCCGATCTATCTGCAAAAAGATCCGTGTAAGGGGGGCCACCTTCAAGACGATTAATCGAGGGAATTGCTTCAAGTGTGTTTTTCTCGGGGATAAAGTGAAATAAAGTTACATCTTGAGATGTGTAGTACTTTGGCGTATCGTCGAGAAAATAAAAGCTCTCATCATTCATAAATACCAGTGCATTGTCAGATGAAACCAAATGTTCAGGTAAATCCATAGATTGTGCTAAATCGCTAGTTCGGGGGTCAATGTACTTCGTAATTTGCAGATTTCGAGGATCTACGTCGTAAATTGGACCATATCTTTCGAATATCCAAAATTTGTCATTATTGAAAGCTATTGGGCCCAAGGGTACCCGTTCCGGAAAGTCTAATAATTCAAATTTACTCTTTTCTTCATCGTACACTCCAAATACAAACTTTGGAGTTGACTTAGCGTACGCAGAGTAACCATACGCGTGTCCAATTTCTCTTGATGCACTCGCCCAGATCGTTCCATCTGTACCAAGATAGAGGTGAACAATCTCTGCCGGTACTTCATCAATAATGCTTGAAACTTCGTGCCAGCTTTTACTATTGGTCTGATAGACGTAAATTGTGTGCTTAAAACTGTTATCGTCTTTTGCACCCCAAGTGCTCATTAGCCATACTTCAGTTTCCCCTCTAACGGTCCGGACAAATTGAGGTTCAATAAAATTGTAGGAGAGTTGGTTAAGGGGTAGCGGTTGAGGAATATCCTTTTCTACCTGCCAGGGCAGAAGCGGTTCCGTTTGATCAATTTGCATACTCTTACTATAGCCATCTATCGGATACGCAAGAGATGTAATAGGTGAAATGCAACTATTGTTATTTGGTGTGCTTGCTATTGCGGGCCGAGAATAGTTACAACTACCTGTAATCCAAGCAAACATCAAGAAAACTAATAGAGCATGAAGATACTTTTGCATTGACAAAACTCCATTACATGGAAATATATGTATTAGACATTATCCGAAATAAGGAATCTGGTCATAATCGCAAAGGTGTCTTTCGGTGATGCACCCGAAGGTTATGCAAGCAACAGGCAATGACCATGACCAAATCAGAAAAGCCATCTTTGGTGTTTCTCAAAACATCTTTCACACAGCGAGAACGCTTGACACCAGAAATCGCATGTTCGACTCTGACACGCACTTTGGAGATCTTGCGATTGCGCTCTTTCTCTTTAGCAGTCAACTCTTTCTTGCGTGGCTTTTTTCGGCTGACACAGTTTGCAGACCTTCGGCTCGTACCCTTGAAAACCCGAGTCTTTATGCAAGGTGATATGTTTTGGGTAAGAGATATTCTCTGTATCGGCCACGTTCTTATCGTGCGTTTTGCCGGGGTACGTTTGGCTGAGATAGGAAATGCGTTTTTTCTTGGCGGTCGCAATGACCACATTCTTATCCGTATGGATTTTCTTCTTACCGCTGTAAAAAAGTGCCTGTTTTTCAGGGTTTTTTGGCCTTTGGCGGCGTCTTTCCGTACCATCAATGATCGAATTGGTCGCATCGGGGCGATGTTTCTCTTTGGACTTGAATTGCTGTGGATCTCGTTCTGGCATCATGCCCAGATCGTCCAAGGCTTGCTTCAAGATCGGCAATAGCCGATGGATCCACTCGTTCGCTCGACTTTGCTCCATGCCAAACAGTTCACCCAGCACAAATTGAAGCGGGTAGCTTTTCTGGTAGACCAATGCAAATAACAATTTCTGCTGAATACTGTCGAGTGATCCTTTCCGACCTGCGCCTGATTTCCTTTTGCGGCGTTTGCCTGCTATGGTTTTGGAGGGCGGGTATACTCTCAGATATGCTCGTTCAAATGCAGACAACAGGTCTTCAAATTCATTGGGCGTTAGACCAGTCAGAGCAAGAAGTTTTCTCGGTTTTGTTTTGAGTCCGTCATATGTCAGCATTCACCGATCATAACGCTATTTCGGATAAAGTCTATTTATGAATCATCCACCATGAATGATGTCAGCATCCGTGGCATTATGCTTGCGGGGATCAATGCTAAAACGAGCTTTCCTGCCAGTCAGCCCGATAATAGGGCCGGCAGCCCGTTTGCCATCATCCCTGTTCCCGAAATAATCGGTGCGTACTTCTTCGTCGGCTTTTGCTTCGGGTAATTCGCCCTGAAGAACAACCTCCATGGTCAGATCGGCGCTATTGATATCAATCTCCATATCGCAAACATATCCGTTCCTATCAAACCCGCAGAATTCCTGCCATGTTGCCAGGTCAAGGCACATTTCTGGTTCAGGATACATGACGCGCAGGTAACCGGGGGGCATTTTCAAATAGGCATTTCCTTGCGCCTGGTTGTGCTCGTTCGGTAAGATGATGGCCGCCTCTCCGCATTGATAGAACAGGTTATTGAAGAATTTGTTCTCCCTGGAGGTTCCCCCACGCTTGGGCCAAAGTCGGAATGCCACCACCTTGGCGAAAAAGCCTGCTTTCTCGCACTTACCGATCAGGTTGTTGACCATTCTCAGTCGGTCGGTCCCCTCCAGGTAGATGCCATAGCCGTTTCTGACTTCCAGCTCGGTGGTCTTATACCAGCCGGAAGAGCCAGGTTCGGCAGGCACAGCCCGCTTATCGTAGCGACCTTCGACATTCCAGATAATGTTGTTGTCGATCAGGTTCTCGGCGTCACGCGAGCACTCAATAAAAATGTGTTCGCGTGAATCGATCCCGTCGAGGAACAGGTTCGAGGTGACGCGACAATTCTCGTTCCCCACGTCCATCCACAGCGCGTCGCAGCCGATGCACTCTTTGATAACGTTCCTGCGGATGAGGGTATCGACCGCATTGTGCACCTTGATACCCCCCGCTTCCCAGGAAAGCTCCATGCGCTGCCAGCCTGTTCCAAGGATGATATTATCCTCGATGAGCATGTCCCGCACGAACATTCCGGCGATCCCACACACGCCCGCCTCTTTGATCGTATTTCGACGGATGATGGTATTCCCGATGATCTGCCCCTCGCTGACGGGATGATGCCAGCATTCATTTCCGCAGTCGATACCGGTTGCGTTCGACCAATCGATGGTGCAGTCTTCGATGATCCAGTGATGTCCCCGGTAACAGGAAAGGGAACCGCGCTGTGGGACGGGAGCGCCGGTCGCCGCGTGTGCCAGCGTTAGCCCCTTGACACGGATATAGGGCAGGAAAGGAACCTTTGGGGCAAAGCACTGTTCACGGTTGCTCAGCTCAATGACATGCCCCTGCGGGTCGTCATCTCCGGCGAGGCGAATATGGACCTTCTGTCCATTGGCTTCCACCCAGTAGGCGTTTTCGTTTTGGCTCAATTGGTTATACAGCGGGACCTGCTTCATCGGCTTTCCGTCCACGAACACCATGCCTCTGCGGTTCAGATAGGGCGTCATATCCGTTTTGTCATATTCGATGAACAGCCGGTCATGAATGATGTTCACGGCGCAAAACGGGTTATAGCCTTTGAAGTCTTCCGGATCCAATTCGATTTCCCAGACCCGCATCCCTTCGGCCGTTCCTGCTTCGCCTTTCCATTCGAAGGGAAACAGCCGCCACCCGACGCTCGGTTTGAAATCCTTCACTTCCACGGAAGCCTTGATGATCACCTCTTCGCCCTGATACGTCTCATAGCTGATCATCTTTTCAGGACTCAGTCCACCTATGGCCGGTTGAACCGTCTCGCGATATGTTCCGGCATGAATGAGCACCCTGGTTCCCGGGGTTGCCGCCTGGGCTGCGGCGTTGATCGTTTTGAAGGGTCGTTCAATCGTGCCGGCGTTTTGATCGGATGCGTGCGGATTGTTATTGTCCACATGAATTTCGAAATCGTATTTCTGCTGGGTTTCCCAGAATGCAAACATCTTCCCATTAGGAAGCTGGGCGGAAAAATCCTCTTTTTCTGCCATGCCAATAATCATCCTTTCTCGTAGTGATTTAATTTGTCAATGCCTATACTACCATGCAAATTCCTGCCGGAAGACTTACTACAGAGGTAGTCTTACACTAATTCCAGTGGCGATTTTCCCTTCCTAAACTGGACATCCACTCGACAGTTCTTTTTGTCAAAAACCCAGAATCACTCTTGTAATTGAGGATTTTCTTAAGTAATGTGCTGTTGTAAATGAACCCATCGGTGCGTGGCTATCCCCAGGTATCGAAACCAGACCCATCATCGCGGACTTGGCGCGTGCGAGAACATCTAGACACGGCATTTGCCGAGACGTTGTAATATAGGTTCCTGCGCCTGCCCGGGATTGCTTTATAATTGGATTATTCTTATCGCTTTTAATGATATAGTATTTAAGGAGATTCTATGCTGGATGCCAGCAGGCAAGAAGCCATAGACGTTCAAGGAGTCTCACGTCGTGACTTCCTGAAACTTTGTTCCTTGATGATTGGGGGATTGGGGTTACCGCGCGATTTTGTGAGTTTGATCGAACGAGCGGCTGCGGCGCCGAACACTTCCTCTTTTACCCCACAAGTCTACTTCCAATGGCACAATGAATTTTTATGCAAAACCATCTATCCCATGCGCGAGGTAAAGCTGCGCGATTTTCTCATATATTACATGGAAATTGATGTCTGGTCGCAATACAAAGATAAGGATATCGACGCGCTGACAAACGAAGTTTCCGCATATAAAAAGGCTTGGGAAATAAATGCGTCTGCAGCCCAAAAAGAATACGCCTCGCTGCGCGATTATTTCTTGAAGGCGGATGTCCGTGAGGATTATTCCAAATTCCAGCCAATCGATGAAGCGGAATTGACTGAAATCAACAAGCTGCATGCTTTATTCGTGCGGAGCTGGCCTAAGGATATACGCGGCGAGCGCAGTTTTGTGGTGGGCATAATCCCATACTGGGGACGCCGCCTCAAAGATATCCGCGACTGGGTCAATTGGCGCACTCGCAGGCACCTGGGGATGGCTCCCGCTCATCCCAAGTACATTCCGGAAGGCGAGGAACTGAAATTTAAAGAAAGCACCACGCTCGTGATGGCTGAACAGGAGATGAGTAAGCTGCGTGCGTTCCTCGCAACGTATGACAAGATCGAAGAGCGCAAACTGGCCTGGTATAAACTTTCTAAAAGCAACCCGAATTTCAAAACACCCGAAGCGGAGTTTCTCGTGAAGTTTCCACCTGAAAAGCAAATCACCGTTCGTGATATTGCGCATTCGAAAATCGAGGAATACGCTAAGTCCATCGCCAAGAAAAATCAATATGAATTATTGGACCTGATAAACCAGCGCTTCAAAAAGGAACCGAAGCGATATCCTCAATGGCTGCAATACATGGTTGTGCATTTTTCAGGCATGCGCTATGCCAGCGCACACAGCTCCTGGGCTGACCCGAAGGATCTGCTAGTCAGGTTGCGAGCTCCAAAAATCGAAGAGGAGATCAAAACACTGGACGATGGAACAGTTGAGAAGCTTTGCAAGGAAAAAGTCGCAGCCTATGAAGCATCGACCGGGGTCTCGAAACCAAAACTGGCTGGGGCGCAGGAAAAGGACTGGCGGGACAAGATCGGCTGGTACTTACCCAATCTCAAAGCCAGCGGTCCCAAGACGCGCCGCCAAGGGTTGATAGATTTACGCAAGCTCGAGGATGCTTACGAGATCATGAGCAAGTCCGTCCAGGAGGTACTGAAAACCTTACGATCCATGAAAGGGACATTCCCGAGCTGGGCCTGGAAGGAGATCGTCAAGCTCACGCCACTGCGCGTGACAGAGGTCGCCGACCCGGATTGGGAAGAACTCACGCTGCAGGAAGTGGAGGAGCGCAATACACAGCAGAGCCACGATCTCCGCGCGGTGATGGATGCGTGGGAGAATTACGATCCATCCGCTTGGCGCGAACAGCATGGACGCACGCAGGAATTGATCGTTACGCGCCTGGTGTGCAACGAAGCCGCTGAGCATTGCCAGCACATCCGTGGACAACTTCCTCCCGGCGGGCTGGCGGCAAGACCGAAGTGGTATCTCGATGGGGAAAGAAAATTGCCCGGTGCGTATTTGGTCAGGCCCACTTCGGAAAAGGATTACACCCAGGGTGCAAGCATCCTGTGGCTGCGATTTGTTAGTTTTTCAGTCATGAACCCATCGGAGTGGCAGATTGCAAAGTTGATCGAGACAAAACAAAAGGTTGGCTTGTTGCCGGGCGAGTTCATGAAGAAGGGAAGAGCTAGCGGATGGGAGTACAACCTCGGCGAAGTGACCACGCGCTCTCGCACAACCATCACGTCCGATAAACAGCAAGTGGTCGAGAAACAATGGCTGCGCTGGATCCACGAAGCGACGGTGGCTGAGGTGGCGGAAACCGCTGACGGTATGATGGTCCTCACGTTCGAGACCGCGCTGCCCGGTGGCGATAATGCCACATCCGCAGTCGGGCTATTCAAAATGCCACTGCGCTGGCATCTTTCAGACGGCACGGAAGACCAATATAATCGCTCGTTTGTGGGATATATCCCCGAGGGCCAGGTTCCCGTCGAGCATCTGAAAACGATGCTCGATTGGGATAAGATATTCAGAAAGTAAGTTAAGTTGTGTAAGCAAGGAGTGTCCTGCGGATCAGAAATCTGCGGGACATTTTTTGTCCTTTGTTTAAGTTCGATGCGATATTTTGGCGAAAGTACGGGATACTTTTATAAGGGGAATTCGAGATAACGGTCCTGAAATTCCCGATCAGCATGAGACAGAAATAACAAAACTTTATGTATGTGGCAGATAGACAGACAAATCCTACAAGTCGATAAATCCAAATGGAAAGCGTCCAATCCAGTATCGACAGGTACTAACACTACAACGACGTTTCGCGTTACTACGACGTTTTGAATCTTACTACGACGTTTTGCGAGGATGGTTGAAATTTTCGAATTACACTCCGTGGCGAATGCTTCCGGAAGGAGACCGCCATGAAAAAGACTACTCAATCTCAATTGCGTTCGATTCATCAGCCACCGGCCAGTGGACAGCGCCCGAACTTGGTTACGCGTCAAAACGTGACGACTGCGGTCAGCGAGTTGATCGACTATCATCATTGGTTTGAGCCATTCTTTCAGCGTCGTGGACAATCGGATTGGTCATGGTTCTATTTGTGTGGGCAGTTGTCTAATCTGGAACGCAAGACGATCGAACCGATGGTTCTGTCGTTGTTGGGCGCGATC
>JAFGCG010000018.1 GCA_016932715.1 Anaerolineales bacterium | reverse complement strand
TCACGCTGAAAACGCAGATTTTTTGTCTTGAATCAGCGAAAATCAGCGTTTTTCTGCGTCCCAAAATCGTTCTGTAAGGCAATCAGACAGAATCTATACTATTTCGACGTACTCTTTTGGTACTATGTTCCAAAATTAAGAGCAAATCCGGTCTCTTTTCACCACAGAGATTTTAAATTTTTCTCTTCGTGATCTCTGTGAGCTCCGTGGTAAAGTTATTCGGCAAGCCCAAATCCTTACGGGATCGTCAGCGTCATCGGGAGGCATTTACGCATGGAAAAGAAACTGACCGGATGTGTTCTTGTCAATGCCATTTTGCTGGTTACATTGGCGTTTTACTTCTTCTTTTATCCTGCGGTGATCATCATCCGTGACCTGAACGACCCGGGCCTGATCAGCGGGGATGCCCCGCCGCGTTTTGCCTATGGCTGGCACCGTTCTCTCTCGGCGAAATACGAAAAATGGGCGCGGGAACGCGTCGCTTCGGGGAATGCAGCCGAGATGAGCATTCACGACATCTCCGGGACTGAATGGCCCATCTTCGGAACGGTCTTCTATTTATGGGCGACCGAGTCCCTGCAGGAAGCCTGGGAAAAAGACCCGTCGCTTGCACGCGTCGCGCCGAAGGACTACGCGCGTGGGGCGATCGAAGCCTCTGCCGCCCTGGTCAGCGACCCGAACCACGCGGGCTGGGTCAGGAAACACTGGGGAGACGAGTACCTTTTGCATGAGAACCTTTTCTATCGCATGCTGCTGATCAGCGGGCTGACAAGTTACCAGAAACTGACAGACGACGACAAGTATGAGCCGCTTCTGCGCGCGCAAACCGAGTCGCTGGCGCAGGAACTCGATCAATCGCCCTACGGTTTGCTGGACGATTATCCCGGTCAATGCTACCCGGTGGATATCCTGCCTGCCATTGCCGCCATCCGCCGCGCGGACGCGGTCCTCGGCACGGACCAGTCCCAGTTTGTCGAGCGCGCAGTACGCGCCTTCCAGGGCGACGCCGTGGATGAACTGACCGGACTGCCCACCTTCACTGCCAACTCGCGTACCGGTCAGGGATACGGTCCCGCGCGCGGCGTGGGGATTGCGTTCATGCTGATCTGGGCGCCACCGCTTTGGGAGGATACATCCCAGGAATGGTACGCGAGCTACGATCACCACTTCTGGCAAGGGGAATGGGCAACCGCTGGTTTTCGTGAATTTTCCAAAGAACTTTCCTATGGCAAATGGTTCATCGATGTGGACGCCGGTCCGGTCATGAACGGATACGGGACGGCCGCCAGTGCATTCGGCATCGGCACATCCCGGACGTACGGCCGCTTCGATCAGGCCTACCCGTTGAGCGCGGAGGCGCTGGCTGCCTCCTGGCCCCTGCCGGACGGGACGCGGCTCGGTCCGCGCATGTTCTCCAACCTGTCCGATGCCCCGTACGTTGGAGAGACCGCTCTGCTCTTCAGCCTGACGCGCATGCCACTTGTCGAGGGCGGCGCGCCCTCCAATGGGTTCATTCCTGCATCAGTGTACTTTGGAATTTTGTTTTATCTTGTTTGTGGAGGTTTACTTGTCTGGCGCGCGGTCTTTCTGTTCAAGCGATGGAGAAAATCGGCAGGTAGTTCCATCCCCCAGCCGAAACTTCAATTCGTATTGTGGATCGCGCTGCTGGTGTCCGGTCTGGTAATGCTGATCTTCTTCAACAAAGCGATCGGCGCTTTACTTCTTTTGCTGATGCAAACCCTTCCCACGCGCGCCCGGATCTGGTCCTGGCTGATCGATTATGAGGCAGTGCAGCGGGACAATTGAATTACCTGGCTATTTCTTCCCCTCCACCCGGCTCACCCGCGACGGCTGGACGCTTACCCCGCTTGGCACGGTCGCGGCGGTCTGTCCCTCTTTTACCATGCGCGCCAGATGTTTGACCATCACCGCCTGGCGGTCGGCGCCGCGCGCGCCCAGGTCGGCGAGGACAGGCTCCAGCCAGGCCTGGTATGAGCGCACACACAGATACACGGGCCGGTTGCGCCGGTCCGGCAAATTGCTGATCAACGAAGCCAGCTTCGTACTGACATCCGTCGCTTCCGGATGGATCAGCGGCGCCAGGACGATCCCGTGTACGCCATGCGTGGCGCTCGCGTAACACTTGACCCCTTCATTACACATCCAACCTGAGGCGTTCTTTGGCTGCTCCTCCACCGGCTGCAATAACGGCGGCACGATCTGATAATAGAGGTTTTGTACCGATGGCAGGTGCACAGACTTCACACGCGGCCAGTCGAACGACCGGCCTGCCTCTTTGATCTCGGAGACATCCCACATCCTCTGCCAGGCATAGACGGAGAATCCTGCTTTGCGCAAGGCAACGAACGCATCACTGGTTTCATCCACTTCTGCCAGGACGTGGAACGCACCCCAGGCGCCTGCCTGGGCAGACAGGTTCTCGATCAGGGCAGGCAAATCGGGATGGTCGAGCTGTGACGAGGGAGCAATGAAAAGCAGCTTGGCAAACGTCTCCTCGCGCGCGTGAATGATGCCGCCCAAAACGGATTCCCGCTCGCCATTCACAATCGCAGAATAAATGTGCCGGGCAGGGTTAACGTAGGCAAATAATCCTACCGCGCTGAGTGGATTACCGCGTGTCAATGTGCGGGCGGTATCCAACCCAATTGCCTGATCGCGGAAGCTGTGCAAATAGGGCAGATCGAAAAGCGCCAGGGGCCGAATGGACATGCGTAAATTATATGTCATTGCAAGACGAAAAGGAGTTTCAATCTAAAAGTCTAATGAAACTCCTACTTCGCGCAAGGGCATTGAATTAATCAGCCAGGGATAAGAAATACTCGTGGAAACGCGTGTCGTTCGTCAGTTCAGGATGAAAAGACGTGGCGAGGAAATGCCCCTGCTGCGCGGCAACGATCCTCCCATCCGGGGCGGAAGCGAGCACCCTGGCAGCCCCCTGCACCGACGTGATGATCGGTGCGCGGATGAAGACCGCGTGATAATCATGCTTTGTCCCCGTGGCTTGCTTGACTTCCGGCACATCCAGGTCTGCCTCGAAGGAATCAACCTGGCGGCCGAAGGCATTCCGCTCCACTTTGATATCCATGAGTCCAAGCAAAGGCTGGTCGCGGCTGATATCTTTCGAAAGGAAGATCGCGCCCGCGCAGGTCCCCCAGATCGCGTGGCGCTGACCGAACTTTTTCAGCGGCTCCATCAAGCCGTAAGCAACCGCCAGCTTGCCGATGGTCGTCGATTCCCCGCCCGGGATGATCAGGCCGTCCAAGCCATTCAGATGCTCGGGCAAACGCACTTCAGCCGTTTCCACACCGAGGTGCTGCAGCATCGCAATATGTTCCGCAAAATCGCCCTGGAGGGCGAGGACGCCAATTTTCATAGTTAGACTATCGACCATGGACGATGGACCATAAACAAACCGTGGTCTGTGGTCTATCGTCCATCGTCCAAATTACCAACCCCGTCCCGCAATTTTCTCGGCTTCGGGCATCTGGGAAACGTTGCGTCCCACCATCGGCTCGCCCAGGTCCTTGCTGACTTCCGCGAGGATGGCCGCGTCCTGGTAGTGCGTCACGGCTTTGACGATCGCCGCCGCGCGCCGGGCCGGGTCGCCGCTCTTGAAGATACCGGAACCGACGAACACGCCGTCGACACCGAGCTGCATCATCAGTGCCGCGTCTGCAGGCGTCGCCACGCCGCCCGCCGCAAAGTTGACAACCGGCATGCGCCCGAGTTCCTTCGTCTCTTTGACGATTTCATAGGGCGCGCCGATCTCCTTGGAATAACTCATCAGCTCGGCATCGTCCATCGTGGTCAGGCGGCGGATCTCGCCCAGGACCGTGCGCGCGTGCCGGACGGCTTCCACTACATCGCCTGTGCCAGCCTCGCCCTTCGTGCGGATCATCGCCGCACCTTCGCCCACGCGTCGCAGCGCTTCGCCGAGGTTGCGACAGCCGCAGACGAAGGGCACCTTGAAGTTGTGCTTCAAGATGTGATTGGCTTCATCGGCCGGCGTCAGAACTTCCGATTCGTCGATGTAATCCACGCCGATCGCCTCGAGGATTTGCGCTTCGACAAAGTGTCCGATGCGGCATTTCGCCATGACGGGGATCGTGACCGAGTCCATGATCTGCAGAATGAGGCCCGGGTCCGACATGCGCGCCACGCCGCCGTCCGCGCGGATGTCGGCTGGGACGCGCTCGAGCGCCATCACCGCGCAGGCGCCGGCCTCCTCAGCGATCCTGGCATGTTCCGGCGTGACCACATCCATGATGACGCCACCTTTAAGCATTTGCGCCAGTCCCTTTTTGACTGCAAAAGTACCAGTTTGTCCTTCCATATGATTTCTCCTGATCGTAATTGGGTGAGGATTCTACCACGCGGCTTCGAGCAGATTGGCTGCGCAGCAGGCTATCTGATTAATTCACACTTTCCAACACCACATCCAAACCTTCCAACAGATGTGCAATATCCTCCTCCTCGATGGTCAGGGCCGGGTCGAAGCGCAGGATATTGCCCGCGGGATAATAGCCGACCAAAAAACCTTGCTCAAGCAGCGCCTGGTAAGCCAGCGCAGCGGAAAAATCCTGGCGCGGCTGGAACTCCAGGGCAAGTTCCATTCCCCGACCGCGCGCTTCTTTCACAACAGTGTGTTTCTTCTCAAGCTGTTTCAGTCCTTCCAAAAACCACTCGCCCTTTGCATTGCCCCTCTCGACCCAATCCTCTTCGCGAAAGATGGCAATGACTTCCCTGGCAATGGAGCACCCCAGCGGATCGTTTTGATGAGACTGAACGTACCGGAAACCGTCCTGCTCCAATTGCAAGGCAACCTCCCGCCGCATGGCAACCGCGCTGACAGGGTATCCGTTCCCCAGACCCTTTCCCAGCGACACAATGTCTGGCTGGATGTCGTAGTGCTGGAACCCGAACCATTTGCCTGTGCGCCCCATCCCTGTCGTGATCTCATTGGCAGCGATCAATCCCCCCGCTTGCCTCACACGCCGCACGATTTCCCGGACAAGTCCCTTTGGCGGGAATCTGACGAAACCGATCCCGCTTCCGCCCGGCTCAAAGATAAATCCGCCGATCCTCTCGAACGGGATTTCATCCAGACAATCAGAAGCGCTCCAGTCAAACAAATACCATTCGTCGAGATTTTTCTTCGCCGCCGAACCATACCCCCCAAGATACGAATTCTGGAAGGTGAGCAGCAATGGTTTTCCGCTAATACGCCGGATGATTTGCACGCCGAACTCGACCGCCTCACTGCCGGAACTCAGGAACGTACACTTTCCGCCAGCAATCCCAACTGCATTAAGGACAGCCAGCGCTGCCTCTTCGGCTAGCGAGTTAGGATAGCGCGTGCCCAGGTGGGCTATATATTTCAGTTGCGTCTCGATCACCCGATTGACCCGCGGATGATTGTGCCCCAGCGCGGTGCACCAGATCCCTGATTCTAGGTCGACATACTTCTTCCCCTTGCTATCGTACAGGTAGCAGTTTTGACCACGAACGAAATCGGTTTTGAAGATCTCGTGGCACTTCAAGATATGGTCCATGCTTTTCCTTCTCGGATTTGATTCTAGGAGAAAAGCGGCATATGTTAAGAGCCAATTTTCACCAATCTGGAATAGTCCAATTCAGTGGACTGACAGAATTAAAGGAGAATTGGCTCTATTTTGATTGGCAAAAGAGCGATATATTTACCATACCAATTCTCAAAAAGAGGTGCAAAATGCGCATCCCGCTCGACCGCCAAAGTGCAATACCCCTTTACCAGCAGATCAAAACGTACTTACGGCAGGGAATCCTTTCCGGCAGCCTGGCCGCGGACACTCGTCTGCCAGCCAGCCGCCAGCTTGCCCAGGATCTGGGCGTGAACCGCATCACGGTGGAAAACGCTTACGCCGAACTGGAAGCCGAGGGGCTGATCTTTTCCAGGCTGGGCAGCGGTACGTACGTCCTGCCTCCCGATCCGCTTCTGCCTCTTCCCAAAAACGATCCTGGCACTCCCTGGCCGCTCTGGCAGCAAAGTATAGTGGATAAGACTCTCAGAAGCGGACTGCTGGACGAGAGGCGCAAGTCCAGCCGACACCCTCAGCCGATCAGTTTTGCCAGCGGCATCGCGGACGCCAATTTATTCCCCGCGGAAGACTTTCGCAAGGTGCTTCAAACTGTTATGCGCCGCGATGGAATTGCCGCACTGGGTTACGGAGAACGCAATGGATATGCACCGCTGCGCGCGAGCATCACTCACATTTTAGCCAGCCAGGGATTGCAGACCCGCCCGGAAAATATTCTGATCACCTCCGGTTCACAGCAGGCCTTATCCCTGGTATCACAGCTCCTGCTCAAACCAGGAGACATCATTCTGGTGGAAAGCCCAACCCACTCAGGCGCCCTGGATCTGTTCCGCGCGCTCGGCTTCAAGGTGATAGGGATTCCCGTTGATGGGCAGGGCATGCAAGTCGATGCGCTGGAGAAGCTGCTCCAGCAGCACCATCCGAAACTCATTTACACCATCCCCAATTTCCACAACCCGACCGGCACATGCCTGAACGGTCCGCGCCGCCGCCATCTGCTTGTCCTGGCAGACCGCTACAACGTTCCCATCCTGGAGGATGATTTTGTGGGGGATTTGCGCTACGAGGGACGCACGCAACCGGCACTCAAAGCGCTCGACCCTGGCGGCCGAGTTATTCATGTCAGCACGTTTTCGAAGATGTTGATGCCCGGTTTGCGCGTGGGCTTTTTGGTGGCTGAAGGACCTGTCTATGACTGCCTGGTCAATTTCAAACGCGTCAACGACCTGGCGACTTCGACCCTGGTCCAGCGCGCCCTGGAAGCGTATGTCACCGTCGGGCGGTATCAGGCTCACCTGCGCCGTTCCTGCCAGATCTTTCGCAGACGCCGCGACGCGATGTTATCGGCGATCCGGTGCCATCTGCCCGCGGGCGTCCGCTTCGATCCACCGCAAGGGGGGCTGTTCATCTGGCTGCAACTGCCTGAAAAACTGGATTCCGAAAAACTGCTTCCATTGGCCCGGGAGGAGGGCGTGGACTTCGCCCCGGGAAACGGATTCTTTCCGGATGGGACAGGCGGCAGAAACTGGCTGCGACTCAATTTCGTAGCCCAGGCACCGGACCAGATCGATGAAGGCATAAAAAAGCTGGGGAAAGCCGTCAAACGTTTGCTCGCAAGTCATAAATAATCATTACATTGCAAATGTGATTGTGTATTCAGATCAGGGCTTGACAAAACTCCCGATCTGAATACAATTATGACAATGATACAATTAGTACAATTACACAAAGACACAATTTATGCCAAATAAGAAACTCTTGCTTCAAATTGATTTTCGTTCAGGCTTGCCTATTTACACACAAATTGTGAATCAAGTCCAGGCGCAAGTGGCAGGCAGTGTGCTCAAGCCAGGCGATCAACTACCAACTGTGCGGGCACTCGCGGAAGAATTGCGCATCAATTTCAACACAGTGGCAAGAGCCTACCGCATTCTGGATGAAGCCCGGATCATTTCGACGCAGCAGGGACGCGGTACCTACATCACAGAAATCCCGCCGCCGAAAGTCACGGAAAGATTGCGCCGAGAATCCTTGGAAGCGTTGACCCAGAGATACATCAGCGAAGCCATGCGGCTGGAGTTCTCGAAGGACGAGATCAACGAAATGGTCAGGAACCAGCTCAAGGCTTGGAAAGCCAGCGCTCAGGCAAATCAAAACGAGTGAATTTGAACGTGAATGCACTAAAAGAAGGAGACTGTCAAAATGGAATCAAAGTTTATTAAGAGCATCCAAAAGAAACAAAGTAAAGATAATCAGCACATCTCTGCCATCGCAGGCACGATATTTGGTATCTTTTTAGCCGCGGCAGTACTCGGCGCGCTATGGATGGATGGCCGGGTTGCCGAACTGTGGATTGGCATGTACGTTGTCGGAATGACAATTGTGGGCACATATATTTTGTATGCCCTCAAAGTCGCATCCCAGTGGGAAAAAGCTGTTATCCTGCGACTGGGAAAATTCCTTCGTTTGGCAGGACCCGGCGCGTTTTGGATCATTCCGATTGTTGACTCTACGCCCACATGGATCGACCATCGTGTTATGGTCACTCCATTCGCCGCGCAGAAGACGCTGACGAAGGATACGGTTCCTGTCGATGTTGATGCAGTATTGTTCTGGGTTGTTTGGGATGCGGAGAAAGCTGCACTTGAAGTCGAGAACTATCGGGGTGCCGTGGATTGGGCTGCACAGACCGCCTTACGCGACATCATTGGCCGTATGATGCTGGCAGATATTCTCGTTGGCCGCAGTTTGATCGACCAGGAGCTCCAGCAGATCATCGATGAGCGCACAACTCCCTGGGGCGTGACCGTCAATTCGGTCGAGATCCGTGATATTGTCATCCCACAGGAACTCGAGGACGCGATGTCCCGCCAGGCACAGGCGGAACGCGAACGACAGGCGCGCGTCATCCTGGGCGAGTCGGAAAAGCAGATCGCTGACTCTTTTGCGGAGGCTTCACGGGCTTATATCAATAATCCCACTGCATTGCACCTGCGAGCCATGAACATGCTGTTCGAAGGCTTGAAGGAAAAAGGCGCGCTGGTCATTGTCCCCAGTTCGGCAGTCGATACCATGAATCTCGGTGCAATGAGCGGAATTGTGTCGCTCGCGCAGAACAATTTGCCTGAAGAAGATACAAAGTAACAGTTTTATCCTTGCAAAGATTCAGGCCTGCGCCAGCCTTCGCAAGGGTAAATGAAAAGGAAAAAGAATGACTACTCGTACTACAACGATCGTCGTTTTGCTTATGCTCGCAGCAGCCACACTGGCAGGTCTCCTGCTGTGGAATCAGCTCCCGGATCAGATGGCATCCCACTGGAATGTCAATGACCAGGTGGATGGCTACATGTCCAAGTTCTGGGGTGTTTTTCTGCTACCACTGATAACATTGGCAATGCTCGCACTCTTCCTGGTGATCCCGGCCATCGATCCGCTCAAGGCAAACATTGCCAAATTCCGTGAAGTTTTCAACCTGTTCATCGTGCTCATTGTGGCATTCATGGTTTACATCTATGGATTGACGCTGGCATGGAGTCTCGGCTATACCGGTTTCAAAATGAGTGGAGCCATGCTGCCGGCGATAGGACTACTCTTCATCTTCGCCGGCTTCATGATGCGCAAAGCCAGGCGCAACTTCTTCATCGGCATCCGCACACCGTGGACTCTGTCCAGCGATACGGTCTGGCATAAGACACACCAACTGGGCGCGGTGCTGTTCATGATCTCGGGCGTGCTGGCTTTTATCGGCGGGATCTTCGGCGGGTTGACGGCATTCTGGCTGATGTTCATCCCGATCATTGGATCAACGATCTTCCTGCTGGTTTATTCGTACGTGCTGTATCAGCGGGAGACAAACGCCTGAGAGAAAAACATGGGAGCATCCCCTGCTCCCATGTTTCACGTGAAACGGAGCCAACGAATTTAATAGGAGTCGAAATGGCAGAAGAAATCAAACCATGGGAGTATCGCGTTGAAACCATTGGCAGCGTCTTTGGCACCAAGGATGAACATATCCAGGCAACGCTGGATGAATGGGGTTCGGAAGGCTGGGAAGCAATCAGCGTTTACACACCGTATGGCAGCGGCAAGGTTACGATCGTTGCCAAACGTCCCCTGACCGAGCGCGTGCGCCGCATGCGATCATTGCCAACCTAGCAAGGAGAAGAAATGCTTATCACCGCTTATGCATTCAGTTTTCTGGGCATGATCGTACTGCCCATCATTTTGTGGATTTACTTCAGGCGCAAACTCTCACTTTCGTGGAAACTTGTGCTCGCAGGAGGCCTGACTTTTATTGCATCCCAGGTTCTTCACATCCCCTTGGTCATCGGCATGGGATCATTTCTACGAGGTGTTTCGTTAGTGATCAATGCCATCATCCTTGGCTTGCTGGCTGGTATTTTTGAGGAGACCGCCCGATATATTTTGTTCAAGTTCATCCTCAGGAAGTCGCGGTCATGGAAAGAAGGGATCCTGGTTGGTTTGGGACACGGCGGCACAGAAGCGCTTATCCTGGGGATTCTCGCTGCGCTCGCTTTTGTAAACATGATCATCTATCGCAACATTGACCTGTCCACGATACCGAGCATTCCCGCGGATCAACTCGAGCTGGCAAAGCAGCAAGTCGCGGCATATTGGTCAGCACCATGGTATATGGCTCTGATGGGTTTCATTGAACGCATCTTTGCGATCTGTCTGCATGTCAGCCTGTCGGTGATGGTGCTGTATGCCATAGCCTATGGCAAACCAATCTGGTTCTGGCTGGCTTTATTGTGGCATGCGCTTGTAGATGCAGTCGCTGTGTATGTGGTTCAGGAAGTTGGCATCCTGGCTGTGGAAGGGATCGTCGCGGTCTTCGCACTCATCAGTCTGTGGATTGTGTTCAGGCTGAGATCCGAATTTCTTAATGACGCACCAAACGTATCGGAGCAGGGAGTGACGCCCGTTTAAAAGATACCCTGGATACGTGACGGGCAGCAGCGATGCAAATATAACGGAAACAGCAATCGGCTCCGAAAGATCGTTACTGAACATGGAAACGCTCCGCCTGCTGATATGAGGCGGAGCGTTTCATAATTAGAACAAATGTTCTGATTTGCAACGAGGTAAAATCATGACATGCACAACAAACTTCTCTCCATCATTATCCTTGTTTCCATCATCATCGGTGCAAGTACATTAACCCGCGGTCACCAATGGGGAGATGATTTCGCCTGGTACATCCTGCAAGCCAAAAGCATCGTGACTGGCACTACCGATGAGTTCATGGAGATAAGCGACTTCACCAATTATCAATCGACCCTGCACCTGGGACCGCTGGCATATCCATGGGGATATCCTTTGATTCTCGCTCCGGTTTATGCGCTCAAAGAGATTCACCCGCTGGCATTGAAATTGCCCGGGCTGTTTTTTTATGCCGGTTTTCTGATCTGCCTCTACCTGTTTGCGAAAGATCGCTTCACCCGGACCGAGAGCCTGCTCCTGGTTTCCCTGTTTGCGTTCAATCCCCTGCTGCTGCGCTTCCTTGACCAGATTCTTTCCGACATTCCCTTCCTCTTCTTTTCAATGCTGTCCTTTATGCTGATGACGCAGGAGCACAAACGCGGCGTTTCTCATTACGCGTTGATCGGCGCATCCGTATTCTTTATGGCTTTTTTGCGCGTAACAGGGGCTCTTCTATTGGGATGTTTTTTGATCGTAGAGTTTTTCAAACTGCTGAAGAACCGTAAAGACCGGGCAGCGGCAATAGAAATTATTCGAAACTCGTTTGTGACCTGTTTTGTATTCGCGCTTCTGTGGGGTCTAAACCTTTTATTGTTTCCCAGTGGAGGCGAGTCTTATTTCTCACATTACACTGGGCTGATCGAAACCGCCAGGGAACTTGCGCCCACATATTTCAACATATTCAGCCGGTTCTTTGGAGAAGCCAACGCCTGGACATACTTATATTATTTTCTGCTCATTTTTTTCCTGCTGGGCGCCTGGATCAGACGCAAAAAGGAAACGGTCCTTCTCCTGTTCTTTGCTCTCTGGCTCATTGTTCACGTCACTTATCCTTACCCCCAGCTGCCGCGCTATATTTTTCCGCTTCTACCCATTTTCATCTGTTTCACATTCCAGGGTATGAAGGTCCTGATCAATAAACTGCCTGAGGGACATCATCAGGTGGGCCAAACGATATTTTATGGCTTCTGGCTTTTCATTGCGGGCATCTTCCTGTTCACGTCGAGCAGAAGCGCCTATGTTAATTTACGGAACGGCAGGACGATCAACGGGCCGTTCGATCCCTACAGCCTGGAAGTGTACAACTACATAAAGGAAGAAACTCCTCCTGACAGCGTGGTCATCTTCTTCAAGCCGCGCGTCATGGTCATCATGACCGGGCATCTGGCGATCTTTAGCACCGAATGTGATCGCATGTACAAGGGTGACTACCTCGTCCTGAGCAGAAAAGTCGGTGAGAATCAGCAAATCACGCCCGAGGACATTAGCGCCTGTAATCTGCCTCTGAACCAGGTCCTGAAAAACAACCGATTTATTGTCTACGAGATACAAAAGTAGGCTTGTATCCTCCCAGGAAAATCTGTAAACTGTAACTATGACGACCGGTCAACTTCGCGATCTGGCAAGCCAGCCCCAGCAGCTTAAGCGCCTGGTCGAGTTAAGTGTCACTCTCAATTCGACGCTCGATCTCGATGCCCTGCTTCAGCTGATCACTGCCACCGCGACCGAGCTGCTGGACTGCGAAGGCGCCTCCATCCTGCTGTACGATGAGAAAAACCCGCGCTTGTACTTTGCGGCTGCCACAGGCTCGGACCCCGAGAAACTGGCGGAGATCCCCGTCCCCCTCGACAACAGCCTGGCGGGGACGATCTTCCGCACCAACCGGCACATGATCCTGAACAACGTGGAAGAGGACCCGCGCCATTATTCCCTCGTATCAGACCGCGTCAAATTCAAAGTAAAGACTTTGCTTGGCGTACCCATGCCGATCAAAGATCGGATTGTGGGCGTGCTGGAGGCAGTCAATAAACACAACGGTGTATTCGATGAACATGATGCCGCGCTCCTCTCTGTGGCAGCGGCACACGCCGCGATCGCCATCAACAATGCCCGCCTCCTGCGCGCCACCCAGCGGGCACTCGAAAAAGTGCAGGAAGCCGACCAGCTCAAAAGCAACTTCCTGACCCTCGCCTCGCACGAACTGCGGACGCCTCTCGGCATCATCATTGGTTACTCGACCTTTCTGAACCAAAATGCAAAAGGCGCACTCTCTGAGGACACCAATCAGGTGCTGATGGCGGCAAGACAAATGCGCTCCATCCTGGATGAGATGAACAACCTGGTCATGCTCAAAGCAGATGAGATGGCTCTCAAGCCGCAAAAAGTTGCCATGGAGGATGTCCTTGTCTACGCCTGTGAAGGCCTCCAGGAGATCGCCCTGACACGCAAACAAACTTTAGTGTATGCATTCTCAGATGAGGCGCACATGGTTAACGTTGATATTGATAAAACGGCTCTGGCATTCGGAAATATTCTGGGCAATGCCATCCGCTTTTCGCCGGAAGGCAGTGAGATCACCATCGCTGTGACAAAAGACCGGGATCAGGTGCTGGCATGGGTGCAGGATCACGGCATCGGCATCCCGGCTGATAAATTGCAGAAAATCTTCGATGAGTTCTATCAGATCGAGCCGCCGAACACCCGTCACTATGGCGGGCTTGGAATTGGACTCACCATTGCAAAAGGATTGATCGAAGCGCAGGGTGGCAAGATCTGGACTGAGTCGCAGGGAGCAGGCAAAGGCTCGACGTTCAAAGTGCTGCTTCCAATGGCGTAGGGCGACCAGCTGGTCGCCCCTACCTATGAAATCAAAAGCGCCGATACTCTCGGCGCTCTTCTTTCCTCTTTCTTCTCTCCTGGCTACCCCAAATGCATCGGCATGATCACGTGTAAAAACTGATCATCGCCCACGGGCCGCACCACGCCCGGCGCGTTCGGCGCGGACGTTTCCAGCGCGACGTTCGGAGTGCGGATCACTTCGAGGGCTTCGCGCAGGAACTTGACGTTGAACGCGATCAGCAGTCCGCTGCCATCCACCGTGGCTTCGACGATGGTCTCGTTCTTGCCGGTCTCTTCCGAGGTAGCGGTAATCTCCACTTCGCTCGGCTGCATGTCGCTTTGCGCAGTTTTGATATTGAAGCGTGCCACATTCGAACCTTCGCGCGCGAAGATCTCGGCCTGTTTGCAGGCTTTCAGCAGGGAGGAAGTGGAAACCAGCGTACGTGATTTGTAGGAGCGCGGAATGATTTGCTGGAAATCGGGGAATGTTCCATCGATCAATTGTGAGGCGACTTCCACATCTTTGACGCGGAAGACGACCTGGCCGCGGCCCTTGGGCAGGACCATGTAGATCGGCTCTTCACCATCGGTGGCGACGCGCGCCAGCTCCTTCAATGCCTGGGCAGGGACGATCGCGGAAACGGGAGCCGCCGAAGGCGTAGAAAGAACCGCCTTCCGGACGGAGAGTCTGAAGCCGTCGGCGGCCGCCATCGTCAGCTTGTCTTTATCCACCTGCACGAGCACACCCATCAGCACCGGGCGGGCTTCATCCGAAGAGGCCGCAAATGCCACCTGGTGGATCATCTCGCGGAAATCGCCCACATTGATCTGCACTGCGCCTTCGAAATCGGGCACTGGCATGGGCGGGAACTCCTGCGCGTCGATGCACTTGATATCGTTGGTCGAAGTGCCGCCGCGCACATTCAACGTCTGCGTGGATAGATCCAGGCGCAGCAGGACCTGGTCGCTGGGCAGGGTGCTGACCAGATCAGAGAACGTGCGGGCTGGCACGGTCGTGGAACCCTCTTCTTCGATCCGGGCGGGAATCCAACATGTGATGCCCATCTCCAGGTTCGTCGCCGAGAGGCGCAAACGCCCTTCATCAGATGCAATCAAAATGTTGGCAAGCACAGGCAATGTGCTGCGTGGCGAAACCGCTTTTGCAACAATCCCAAGACCATGAGCCAGGTTTTCCTGAAGGACAGTGACTTTCATATCGCATCTCCTCGGCAATGTACGTATGTGCATTCCAATTTTACATCAGAAAGAGTTGACAGTCACTCTAAAAGTGTCGAATAACTAAAAACCCACAACAAGCCAGATGCCCAGCGATAGTAGCAGCATCAACAACATGAATCCGAACAACGCCGCGAAAACATACACGACCATCATCCACGGCGAACGGTCCGTCTTTTGCCTGCGGATTTCCTGACCTTCCGCCAGCTGCTGCACCGATTGCGCTGCCTGCGCCGCGTCCTCCGTCCACACGAGGTCCTGCGCTTCATTCTGGACCACGATCCTGTTCCCGTTAAACGAGCGGATCCACTCCGGCGCGTCCACAGCCAGGCTCCCGTTCAAGAGCAGGGCATGGAAGTTGCCTTCCGGCTTCGCCGCCGGACTTGCGACGGTTACCTGAACCTTTGAACCAAGCTTTGCCAATGCGGCTTTGACGGATTCCACAAAGCCAGCCCCGGAATCGACAATCAACACGGAATATCCACTTTGCTTTTCCGCCAGGGAATCGGCCGTGGAAGTTCCATCCCTGCGCAGGACGTTCAGGTGATACACCAGCACCACGCCAAACAGAAAGAGCAATTGGATGATATTCAATATATCGTTGACAAAATTGCTTCCTGTCTCGCCCGTTAGAATGACTTTGATGAGTTGGTAGACCAGTCCTACCGCGACGACCATGCCGCCAATCACGGATCCAAATAGAACAAGATACAGGTAGGCTTTCCGAAGGATCGAGCGGCGGGCGTGATCGCCCATCTCGCCTTGAGCCAGTGCTTCTACCTGCATCGGCCGCCACATAGCCAGCCAGAGAGGCAGACCGACGATCAGCGAAGCAATGGAGTTCGCAAGCATGCCGCGCGTCGAGTCGCGCGCCAAAAGGTCTGAGCGCGTGATCATATCGATGATGAACGCGAACAAGCTAGCAACGCCCACGAAGGCAACTACCAGCCCGATCAGTGCAAGGATGTAGTTGTAGAGGCGCTTCATCCCAGCCTGGCGGACGCGGTCGCCGATCGCTTCGATGTGACGGTTGAGCCAGTACCCGTAGTACGCCCAGACCAACCCCAGCGGCACGCCAATGGAGATCGGCCCGCCGATCTGCTGGGTGAAATACCGGAGTGTCCAATCCGCGCCGAGCAGCCATGTAATGATGGCGTTCAGGACCATGACTGCCGTCGTGATCACAGTGATGACACCGCCAAGGGCGAGCAGGTAGAGAATGCCCGGGCGCAGTGCCGAGCCCATTTCCGCGGGATCAGCCAGCGAGGCTTGAATGCTGCGCCACGAATAAACCCATAGGGGAGTTCCAATGAGCAGCAGGGCAATCCCGTTGACCGCGATCTCACGTCTCAGTTCCCCCAAAACATTACCAGGGATGTAGAAAAGAAACCGTAAAATTTGCTGCACGCCGAAGACCGTCATCAGCAGACCATAAAGCATCCAGATGTAACGATACAAGCGCCGGACTTCCCTGAAATTTTCCTTGTCGGGAAGTGTCGCCCATTCGCCGCGCAGGGTCTTCCAAAAATAAAACGCAACGATGCCATTCATGAGAATGGCGATCAGATTATCTGCAAGTGTCTGCTCGCGGAATGCATTGAACGCGCGTCCCAGCCCCAAGCCAGCAGCCCGGATCAGTGAACGGTCGATGAAGGATAGCAGGTTTTGCGCGACGGGAATCAGTGTGGCAAGCAAAATTGCATAGAAAAAGACCGCGCGCAGGGTGGCAGTCTGCTCTTCCTCGTCACGCGCCGCGGCGCGCTGCACCCACAGCCAATGGAAGAGGAAAATTGGCACGCCCACGAGGATCAATGCCAGCGCCTGCGCCAGCGCGTCCGCACCGCCCGAGATGGTTTCGTCCACAATCGAACGCAGCAAGCCGACCAGCCCCCACAACACAACCTCGATGCTGATGAACGCAACGAGATAAAAATACAAGCGCCGAATGGATTTCATGATGTGTTCCTCCCGCCCTGAGCGGAATGGCGCCGAACCGAAAACGGCAAGTGCGCCATGAAGTCGAAGGGCTGATGATCACAGGTCCGCTTCGACTGCGCCCTACGGGCTCCGCTCAGCGCGAAATCTACTTTATTTTTTCCTGATACCAGCTGTAATCCCAAAAATAATAACCCGGCATGGAAGACAGCTTCCAGGCGCCGCCCTGTTTGACAAGGATCGCGCGTTGAGTATCACGATACCCTGTGGAGAATGGGTCGCTGGGATTGTAGATCATGGCGACTTCGACGGAGGCTGTGTCATTATTGACTTCCGATTCGCCAATATCCACAGCGGAATTATTCGGATTGACCATCCCTTTGATAAACGCGTCCCTGAACTCCTGGTACGTTGGCTTGTCCTCAAGGTCGGCGAGATAACCATAAGCCTTCTGATAATCGCCGCTCAGCACCGCCAGCACATAATTATGAACCACGCCCTCCGGCGCGTCTTCTGAAACATATGATTGGGAATCCCTGCGGATGAAAAAAACTGCCAGTGCCAGGACCACCAGAACGGCAATTCCGATCAAAATGCCGGTGAGGAAACGGTCTTGTTTCATAAAGCCTCCATGGATTTGTGCATTTTCATTGTATAGGCTTTGATGGGAAAAGGCAAGCTGGGCAAAAATGCAAATCAGCAAATCACTAAATCAACAAATGAACAAATGAACAAATCAGTAAATCAACAAATTGGTATACTTGGCTCACATCATCTCAAGGAGTACTCCATGACCCTTTCTGCCCCACGTTGGGATCTTTCCAACGTTTATCCCTCTCTCGAATCCAGGGAATTCAAAGCCGCCGTTGAGGACTACAAAAAGCAGGTTGCGGCGCTCGAACGATTCTTCAGGAACAAACTTGGCAAAGCGGATGCACGGACAAAAGTCAAGGATCTCGCTCCGCTGGTGGGGAAAGCCATCGACCAGATCAACAAAATCCAGACACTTTCCGCCACGATCGTGCCATTCATCCATTCCTACGTCAGCACCAATTCGCGCGATCAAGTGGCGATGAAGATGCTCTCCGAATTCGAGCAAGCCAGCCTGCCAATGAACCAGCTGATGACCCGCTTCACAGCCTGGCTGGGCAAACTCGCGCCAAAGCTCGACCAGGTCATCAAGAGCAACAAGTCCGCTGCGGCGCACGCCTTCATGCTGCGGGAAGCCGCCGAGCAAAGCAAGTATCTGATGAGCGAGGCGGAGGAAGCGCTTGCCGCGGAAATGTCCCTGAGCGGAGGCAACGCCTTCGAAAAACTGCAGGGGACTGTCACCTCGCAGCTTTCCGTCGACTTCGAGCTGGACGGCAAGGTCCAGAAGCTGCCCATGCCGGCACTGATCAACCTGCGTTCCCACCCTGACGAAGCCACGCGCCGCCGCGGCTACGAAGCCGAGAACCAAGCCTGGGAGGAAGTCAAAGAGACGCTGGCGGCCTGCCTGAATGGGGTCAAGGGGGAAGCGAACACCCTGAACAAAAAGCGCGGCCGCAAGGATGCCATCCATTCTTCGCTGGACGCGGCGCGCCTGGACCGCAGGACCCTCGCAGCGATGCTGACTGCCATGAAAGATTCCTTCCCCATGTTCCGCAAATATTGGCACGCAAAAGCAAAGAAACTGGGCAAGGAGAAACTTGCCTGGTGGGATATCTTTGCACCCATGGGCAGGACCGATAAAGTCTATTCCTTCGAGGAAGCGCGCGATTTCATCGTCGAGAACTTTGGGAAATTCTCGCCCGACCTGGCAGCGTTCGCCAAACGTGCCTTCGACAGCAACTGGATCGATGCCGAGCAGCGCGATGGCAAGCGCGGCGGCGCGTTCTGCATGGAAGTGCAGGGAGTGAAGGAAAGCCGCATCCTTTCCAACTTCGATGGCTCGTTCGACCAGGTCAGCACGCTGGCGCATGAGCTGGGACATGCCTTCCACAATGAGTGTGCGTATCAGGCGGATAAAACCGTCCTGCAGCAGCTCACGCCCATGACCCTGGCGGAAACCGCCTCGACCATGTGCGAGACGATCATCACAGAAGCTGTTTTGGCATCCACAAAAGATCCGCAGGAAGAGCTGGCAGTGCTCGAAGCCCAGATCCAGGGCGCGGGCCAGGTCGTGGTCGACATCTATTCCCGCTACCTCTTCGAAAAAGAGGTCTTCGAGCGGCGTGAACAATCCGAGCTTTCCGCCGACGATTTCAACGACATCATGGAACGCGCCCAGAAGGCCGCCTATGGGGACGGGCTCGACGAGCGCTATCTGCAAAAGTTCATGTGGACGTGGAAGCCGCACTACTATTCACCCAGCCTGTCGTTCTACAACTATCCATACGCGTTTGGTTTGTTGTTCGCGGCGGGCTTGTACGCCATTTATCAACAGCGCGGCGCAGACTTTGTGGAAGACTACAAAAACCTGCTTGCCTCCACCGGCGAAGAGACGGCTGCCAAACTTGCCAGACGCTTCGGCATAGACATCACCCAGCGCAAGTTCTGGGACGACAGCCTGGCGATCTTCGGCAAACGCATCGATCGCTACGTCGAACTGTAACAGCATCGCTCCTCCCGCACGATTTGCTTGGCAAATCGTGAGGGAGGAATTTATAGGTAACCTATGTCAAGAAAAATCTATATTCTGACCGCGATCCTGCTTCTCATGCTTCTTGCATCCGCCTGCAGCGGGCGACCAACACAAACGGAGCCTGTCACAAAGTCGGAAGTCCCGCGCGTGAGTGTGACGGAGGCGAAAGCCGCACTCGACAATGGTACAGCCGTCATCGTGGATGTGCGCAGTCCCGCGGCTTTTGAAGCGAGTCATATTGCCGGCGCGCTGTCCATCCCGCTTGCCGAGATCGAGATCGATCCTGCTGGTTTGAAATTCGATAAAACCCAATCGATCATCACCTACTGCACCTGACCGGATGAACATACCAGCGCCCGTGCGGCGTTTATCCTTTTGCAGAATGGCTATACGCGCGTCGCGGCTCTGCGAGGCGGCTTGGCAGCCTGGATCGATGCAGGCTATCCGATTGAGCCGTAGGAAAGTAAACAGGCACACAGGTAAACATGTGATGAAATTTCCTTGTTTACTTGTCTACCTGTGTACTTCAATGGATGGAGAGACTCAGATGACCGACACGCCTCTTGTCACGCCCTGGGCTGATCCCGTCCCCCCGACGCAATCCACGCTGCGGCAACTCATGACAGACGAGGGACTGGATCCTTATTCGTGGTCGAACGGGCCGTTTGACGTGTATTCCGCGCACTCACATTCCTATGACAAAGTGATCTATGTCGTGCAGGAAAGCATCACGTTTGGCTTGCCCGAGCTGGGCAAACAACTGGCATTGAAAGCAGGCGACCGTCTCGACCTGCCGGCAGGCGTCGTTCATGATGCGCAGGTCGGCGCGCGGGGTGTGGTTTGCCTGGAGGCGCACAAAGATTGAGATAACGGGATCAATTTCCGGCGAAGAATGAATGCAGGTCAGGCTTGTCGAAGATCCCGCATCAGCGGGGCAGCCTGACAATCTCAAGTTTGGCGGGTTGCCAACCCGCCCTACGGTCTAACAAAAAAGGACGCGCCCCGCGCGGGCGCGTCCTTTTTATCAGGCAAAACTACCAGTCGCCCTGGAGCCAGCCGCGCATCAGCATGGCAGTCACCACCCGCTGGATGGCAACCATGTAGGCTGCATCGCGCATGTAGACTTTTTCCTTCTCAGCCATCTGAAGCACATCATGAAATGCCGCGGTGACTTTCTCATCCAGCCGCTGCAGCACTTCCGGCTTTGACCAGTAGAAGTTCATATCGTTTTGCACACCCTCGAAGTAGGAGGTCGTGACCCCGCCTGAGTTGCACAGGAAATCGGGGATGATGAAAATATTGTTCTTCTTCAGGACCTCATCGGCTTCCGGCGTGGTCGGTCCATTGGCGCCTTCCGCTATGATCCGCACCCGGCTGGAGATCTTCTGGACCGTTTCGGTATTGACATGGCCCTCGATCGCGGCGGGAATGAGCACATCGGCTTCCTTCGAGATCCATGCGCCGCCGTCTTCGACAAGATAACCGGCCGCCTGTGCTTTTTTCCTGTCGATCGTTCCATATTGATCGACGATCGAATGCAGGAAACGGGCATCCACTCCATTTTTATGGCTGTACGTATAAGATTTTTTATCGTTGCGATCCCAGCAGGAGACACAGGCAACCTTGCCGCCCAGGATTTCCACAAAACCGATGGAGGCGTATTGCGCCACGTTGCCGAAGCCTTCGATCGCCGCAACGCATTTCGTTGGATCCATCTTGAGGTGTTTCATTGCCTCGCGGACATTGTAGATCACGCCGAAGCCTGTCGCTTCCGTGCGTCCCAGGGAGCCGCCGCCGCCGACCGGCTTGCCTGTGAACACGCCCGGCGAATAAGTGCCCGTCAACTTGGAGTACTCGTCCATCATCCAGCCCATCATCTGCGGCGTCGTGCCAACGTCCGGGGCGGGAATATCCTGGCGGGGTCCCAGGTTCTTCACCATTTGTCCTACCCAACCACGGCAGAGATGTTCCTTCTCGTCCGGGGAAAGTCTGGAAGGATCGACGATGATGCCTCCTTTGCCGCCGCCGAGCGGAATATCCACCACGGCGCATTTCCAGGTCATCCACATGGCGAGGGCGCGCACGGTATCGATGGTTTCATCCGGATGGAAGCGAATGCCGCCCTTGTTCGGACCGCGCGCATCATTGTGCTGGACACGGAAGCCGGTGAAAACCTCCAGGTCGCCATCGTCCATCCGCACCGGGATGCGAAAGGTGAACTCACGGGCTGGCCAGCGCAGGACTTCCCGAACACCTGGCTCAAGGTTCAGCATTTCTGCCACATTGTCGAATTGTCTTTGAGCAATCTGGAATGCATTGATCTGATGTTCTGGCATAGTTTTCTCCTACAAGAAGTATTGAGGTTGATTGAAAACATAAGCGGGCATCCCGGACAGGGAGCCCGCCTTTTATGAAGCTTATGGCGAACGTGAGTTCATTATGTGATTACCCGGTAAGGCTTAATTTCATCTTAACGTTATCACGAGACACAAATACCCGTCAATATGATGAAAATCAATTAATTGTCTAACAAAAGACCGGACTTGCGTCCGGTCTTTTCTGTTAGTCCAGGTCTAAGTTGTCTTCGTCCGATTCATCGTCCCCTTTGTCGAACTCGTATTCGACTTTATCGTGATCCAGATACACCCACAACAGGAGCACATGCCCATCGGGGGTTTCGACGTTGCGGGCGGCAAGGATTGGTGCAGTCTGTTCGATGCCCATGTCGTTTCGATAGTGCAGATGTATAGGCAACTTGCCCTTCCAGGCATGGTAACAACGCTCGACCAGAGCAGGCCCGTTGAATGTCCGCAAGCGTGTCAACGCGGGAACCGACAAATGAGAGCCTTCATTAAGGCCCAATGCCCAGCCATCGTTCACTGCTTCAAAAACAGGAGGCGGGCCCTCAATGATTGTGATTTTGTCATCCATAGTGCCGCCAATATACCACAAAAGCGTTTTTCGTCACCTTACGATTCGTCACTATTTTCCTGACATTTGTGCTCATGCACTCCTCCGTAACAGGAAATAAAGCGGAGCCTTAACCGTTTGTCATGGCATCGTGCCAGACCGGGCATGCCTGTTCTACCGGTCCCTGGCTCTCGAATTCCTGTTATACGTTCAAGACGCAGTGACTCCTGTTTTTGTTTCAACGAAGTTTGCCCCAATCCATATCCATTTCATTACAAAGTTGCTATGCGGAACGCTTGCGTTCACTCATTGGCATAGGTATACTTGAATTTGAATACTATGCAGCCTGAAAAAATTGGCATCTACGAAGTAAAAGCCGAGTTGGGCCGCGGCGGAATGGCAACTGTCTATCGGGCATACGATCCGCGTTTCGAGCGGGAAGTTGCCGTCAAAGTTCTGCCAAGCGAGCTTCTGCATTCCGATCCGCAATTCCGCCTGCGGTTCGAACGCGAAGCCAAGATCATCGCCCAGCTTGAACATACCGCCATCGTTCCCGTGTACGATGTGGGCGAAGCCGACGGCCAGCCTTATTTTGTGATGCGTTACATGAACGGAGGCTCGCTCTCCGAAAGGATCAAAGCCGGGGGACTGACAGTGGAGGACGCGGCTCGCATTCTGGGGGCGATCGCGCCCGGGCTGGATGAAGCTCATTCCAAAGGCATTGTCCATCGCGACATCAAACCCAGCAACATCCTTTTTGACAAACGGGGCAATCCTTATATTTCAGATTTTGGGATTGCCAAGCTGTCACAAGCTCAGTCCGGGAATGTAACCGGCAGCGCCATCATCGGCACGCCCGCCTACATGTCTCCGGAACAGGCGCAGGGCACAGAGGTCGATGGGCGCGCCGATATTTACGCGCTGGGGATCATCCTGTTCGAAATGCTGACGGGCCAACAACCCTTCCAGGCCGATACCCCCATGGCGGTTGCCATCAAACACATCACGGACCCGGTCCCAAATATACGAAAACTCAATCCCCAATTGTCCGAGGGAGCCGATGCGGTCATCCAGAAGGCAATGGCGAAGGATAGGAACGAACGCTTCGCCACGGCCGTCGAAATGACCAACACCCTTCTGGCGGTCGCGCGCAATGAACCGACAAGGCTGCAGACAAAAATCCCGATGCCGACTGCAGTAACCAAAGCAAGGGTATTCCCTCAGAAAAAAGGCTTCAACGTCTGGTTTGTTGTCCTGCCTGTGCTCGCGCTTGGCGCCATCGCGGTGATCGCGGGAGGCTTGTTCGTGTTTAGTGGAGGCTTGAGTGTCGTACCAACCCGGGCGCCAGCCAGCGCATTCACTTCGGTGCCCTTGATCACGGAAACGTCCGCCCCTACGGATGTTGCAACGACCCTCCCCATCGTGATCGGCGAAGCAACCGGCACCGACGCTCCCACCGCTCCAACGGACACGGGCGCGCCTGCGACGTCCAGCCTCGGCGGCGCAGATAAATTGGCGTTTGTTGCCAACAACGAAATCTGGCTGATGAACGTGGACGGCTCGGACCTCAAACAATTGACGACAGACGGCGGTGCGAAGAACGATTTGCAGTGGCTGCCGGATGGCGAGACCATCATCTTCCTCAGTGGAAAGACGATCAAGTTTTATAACATCAGGACAGACGTGGTCGATACGCTGACCACCTTCCCTTCCGCCGCTTCCCTGGGTGCTTTCCGTGTTTCACATGACGGCAGGCAGGTCATGATCTCCATGAACAACGAGATTTTCGTCGTTCCCTTCGATCTCGAGCAGATGAGGGGTGTTAGCAAAAAGAGCGACCTGCTCGCACTTGAACCCTGCATGGTTCCCAAAGGAAAGACCAAATCTGCGCTGCAAGTGAAGGAAACCCGCTGGTCAGCAGACGATAAACTCGTAGCCTGGCTCTTCAAAGGGCCGGATTCCGATCAGGT
Organism: Anaerolineales bacterium; assembly: GCA_016932715.1. Taxonomy (GTDB): domain Bacteria; phylum Chloroflexota; class Anaerolineae; order Anaerolineales; family Villigracilaceae; genus Defluviilinea. The sequence continues at coordinate 21,733 of JAFGCG010000018.1, read as the reverse complement.
CAGTGTTTTCGACATCGGCGCCTGTGACCCTGAAAAGATCGTCCAGCACGATAACTTCCCCGGCACGCGCTTTACGCCGGTCGGCTTTCAAAGCCGAATCATCGGTGATTTTGATTGGGATGGATTGAGCCTGTTCTCTTTCAACACTTCCAGGCGCAACAATGGCTGGGGCGAGCTGTACGTCTATAACTGGGAAAGCCACAAACCTACGCTCCTCAATCCCGTGGGGAACAAATGCTGCTATCGTGACGCACGCTGGAGCCCGGACGGTACGTATCTATTCTTTGCCTTTCAGGATGAGGGTCTCGCCGAGGCTGCCCAGACGCTCTTTTACTACGTTCCATTTGGGGAGATTGGCACAGGCGCAACGATCGCACCCATTCCATTGCCGGAAGGCTTCTTCAAAAATCCAAAAGAGGCGCCGCAAGCTGCCCTGCACCCTGCACAATAAAAATTCTGGAGCATCACTGCTCCACGCTAAGCGTTTTTTTCACCAGTCCCGGTCCCTGATAAATCAACCCGGTATACACCTGAACCAGCGCTGCGCCCAGGTCCAGCCTGCGTTTCGCATCCTCCGGATTCATGATCCCGCCCGAGCTGACGATCGGGACTTTACCGTTTACGCGTTTCACCGCCCGATGTAAGACCGTTTCACTTCTCAGCCGCAGCGGGCTTCCGCTTAACCCGCCTGATTCGCCCCGCTGCTGCGATCGGAGCCAGTCGCGCCCGAGCGTTGTATTCGTGACGAGGATGCCGTCCATGTGTGTGTCGAGGATCACATCCACGGCATCGTTCAATTCGCTTTCAGAGAGATCCGGCGCGAGCTTGACGAGCAGCGGCAGGCGTTTGTTCAATTTCTTTTCCTCCAACTGGCGCTGGGCGTGAAGCTGGGTCAACAGCCCAGCGAGGGCGGCGCGCCCCTGCAGCTGGCGCAGCCCGACGGTATTCGGCGAACTGATGTTGATCGCCAGGTAATCGGCATGAGGCGCCAGCCCCTGCAATAATTCCAGATAATCCAATACAGCCTGCTCATTCGGGGTATCTTTATTTTTGCCAAGATTGATTCCGAGGATGACCTCCCCTTTTTTGATCGTGCGCGGCGCCTTCTTTTTTGGACGCGGTGCAAGACCGGTGAACTTTTCGAGAGCATTTTCCCGCAGAGCAGGGTTGAGTTGCTTCAGCACAAATTGCAGGCCCCGGCTTGGGAAACCCATGCGATTGATCACGGCTTCGTCCTCGGGCAGGCGGAAAACGCGCGGGCGCGGGTTGCCAGGCTGAGGCTGAGGCGTGACCGTCCCTGCTTCGATATGACCAAATCCCAGCGTCGAGAGTCCCACGATTGCGACGGCATCCTTGTCATAGCCTGCCGCCAGTCCAATCGGATTTTTAAAAGTCAATCCAAAAGCATCCACCGGTTTGGAGGGCGCTGAAAAAATCAGGCGCAAAATCGAATGGATCGGTTCCAGCCCGCCGAGGCGTATGAGCTGCAGCGTGAGATGATGCGCGGTTTCAGGGTCGAGCCGAAAGAGAAGGGAACGAAAGAATGGATACATCAGTCGAACACCGTTCGGCGATCTGGATTCTCGACATGCGCAAAAACTTCCTGCAGCATCGTCTCATTGGTGCGATAACTTGACAGGGGCGGCAGATGATCCGGATCAAAGAAGTCCACAGCCAGGGTCTCATAACTGGTGCGCGGCTCACCCTCCAAAAGCTTGCACAGAAAAATGATTTTGTAGGCATGATAAAACTCAAAGGGCTCGAGGCGATTTGCATCGAGCACTGCCACCACTTTTTCCGCCTTGACGCGAAAACCACTTTCCTCCCAGACCTCGCGCTCCGCCACAGACGCCGGTGAGTTCCCGAGGTCCGCCCAGCCGCCCGGCATTGCCCACCGGCCATCTGCGCGCTCCTGGATGAGCAGGATCTTTCCCTCCTGAACGACTGCGCCGCGCACATCCACTTTGGGCGTGATATAGCCCGCCTGCATGGAAAAACTTTTCAGCACCGATTCTTTCGCAATCTCCGACTGGTTTGCAATGATCTCAGCCGTGATCTCCTGCAGGCGTTTATATCGCCCGATATCATATTCGTTGCCGCTATACGTCAGACCGGACTGGCTCAGCGAAAAAATCTCCTGCGCCCAATCGATCCATTTTGAAGTTCGATGATTCATCAGATTAGGGTTGCCTCTGCCCGCTCTTGACCAAAAAATACTGCACAACTTCCTCTTCCGGGTGAGGAATATTCATCAGTGTGAACATCGCTGCCAGTTCGCCGCGATGATGCGTATTGTGATTCGGCACATGTGCCATCATTTGCCACAACGGCAGTGTGAACGTCTCGCCCTTTGGGTTCATGTACGTGACGTCTCGCAAAAGGGCTGCCTCATTTTGCTCAGCCAGGAAGAGGCGCATATTCTTCTCCACCTCCACCCAATACTCACGGATGGAGGCAGCCGTGGGGAAGTCTTGGGGATCGAGAAAAGTCCCCGGCTCGCCGCGCCAGCGCTGGGGCCACATCCGCTCCGAGCTCAGCATGTGGACCAGCACCCTCTGGACGCTGTCCCAGCTATGGCCCTGTTTGCGAAAGAGTTGTTCTTCAGTGAGAGTCTCTGCCACAGCAAGATAGCGTTTGTTTGCCCAGTAGTTGTAATCGTAGTGGTGTTCAAGATATGGCTTAAGTTCCATAAATACTCCACCTCCCCGTCGTTGCGAGTCTTCGAGAAGCCATCTCACGTATCATAATTCAGATTGCTTCCTCGCAATGACGGATTATCTTATTTTCTTCAACATCAACATCCCGATAGCTTTCCTGTCAGACCACCTGCTTTCGGTACGCGCGCATGACCCGCTCGGTGAGGAAGCCAAACTTCTCGTACAAATGGATCGCTGCGGCATTATCCGCGTTGACCGTCAGGCTGACCTTCTTCGTCGAGGGGGCTGCGAGCATCCAGTCGATGCCGGCCGCGAGCAGGTCTGCGCCGACCCCGCGTCCGCGCGCGGCGGAGTCCGTGCCGATGAAATCTATGTAGCCTAACTCTGCTTCAGGTTCGATCTTGTAGAAATGATATCCCAGCAACTGGTCTCCTTCAACTGCAAAGAGGAGCTGCAGATTCTCATTTATTTTTTCGACCATCTGCCGCGCGCTAAAGTATGTGGTTGGGAACAGCGTTTTGTGAAGCTTCTCGAATTGCTCAAAGAAACTTTCATCATAGGCAATGATTTGTGATTTCCTTTTTGCGGACGGTTTGTAATCCGTGCGCGTCATCGTCATGACCGCGTTCTCAGACCGCAATGGAAATCCATGCCGCGCGGCGAATGCCTCGAGGCGGATATTTTGTACATCGCAGAACAGGTCATAGTCGCGGATGTCCACGGGGATCAGTGCCAAAACCTCCGCATACAGCTGATCGGCGATCGTATGCCAGTCTTCATGCTCCACGAGCGGACCAAACAGCCAGGCACGGTCGATCTCAGGGTCTGCATCCACGCCGAAAACGCCGACCAGCCGATCGCCCTCGTACGCGAGCCGAAATCCCTCGGCAGTCGGGACAAGACATTCCGCCAGCGAGGCGCGCACATCCGCTTCCCCTTCGCCGAAAAAGCCGATATGATGTGTCCCGTCGCTGTTGAGGCGGGCAACAAAACTGACAAGTTCTTCAAAACGATCTTTACAAGGAATGATCTCTGTCATGGAAGGCTTTTTCGCAATTACTTTTCTTGTTACTTATCCGTTCTGTTTCAAAAACTCTCGCGTGGCTTCAAGTGTATCCTTTTCCACTTTGCCTGTCTGCTCCCAATACTCCAGCAATTGACCGATCGTCAGCACCGCGTGCATGGAATAACCGGCCTGTTCCAGGGATTCTTTTGCGCCCGACTGCCGATCCACCAGCACAACCACATCTTTCACGACCAGGCCTGCGCCGGTCAATTTCTCGATGGCTTCGAACTTGCTCCCGCCTGTGGTGGCGAGATCGTCGATGACAACGACCGTCTCGCCCGCCTGGTATTGACCTTCGATCTGTGCTTTCGTGCCATAGGTCTTGACCTCCTTGCGCGGGTAGATCATGGGATAGTTCCCTGCCAGGCTGATCGCAGTGGCAATCGGAATGGCAGCGTAGGGCAAGCCTGCGAGACGAGAGAATTGGAGAATAGAGAGTAAAGGGAGATAGGCTTGCGCGACCTCCGCAAGAAGTTTTGGATGCGAAATGATCTGCCGCAGGTCGATATAGATGGGAGATTGCAGTCCTGACTTTAAAGTAAAACTGCCAAATTTGATACAGCCAGCTGATAAAAGATCGTCAGAGAGAGTAGTGAGTAGAGGATTAGAAAGTAGAGATTGCATATGATTCTCCTTAACGGCGCAACTGCTCTCTGATCTCTAATATCTGATCTCTGATTTCTGCTGCCGCCAAGCCAGGTTTTTCGGCGCGCGCAATCGAGCGTGAGACGTTGATCAGCAGCCCTTTGCCATCTTTGCGCAATCCGGCTTTTAATGTCGCTTCCAACTCTCCGCCCTGCGCGCCGATGCCGGGAGCCAGGAACCACATGTCAGGCACGGAGGCGCGGAGATTGGACATGATCTGCGGATGCGTCGCGCCGACGACAAGGCCAATGTTATTGCGCGTGTTCCAGGACCGAGCAAGATGGGCAACATATTCATAAAGAGGCATTGACCGTGAAGAGTTATTCATCGTCCATTGTCCACCGTCCACGGTCAGGTCCTGCAAGTCACCCGCGCCCGGGTTGCTCGTCTTGCACAGCAGGAACACGCCCTTCTCCGGGACCTGAAGGAAGGGCTCGATGGAATCTTTACCGAGATAGGGATTCAGTGTAATGGCATGTGCGCCGAGCTTTTCGAAAGCGGATTTGGCGTATGCCTCGGCGGTGGGAGCAATGTCGCCGCGTTTCGCATCCAGGATGACCGGGATCATCGAACCCATCCGGTCTGACTGCTCCTGAACCGCTTCGATGACCTGTTTGAGGGCGGTCCAGCCTTCGGCGCCGAAAACCTCGAAGAAGGCCGCGTTCGGCTTGAAGGCCGCCGCGTAGCGAGCGGTCTGTTTAACGAGATTCAGGCAGAAATCCAGGGCTGAGGCCGCAGTGGGCTTCTTTAGGTCAGAAACATGTGGATCGAGTCCAATGCATAGAAGCGAGGAACAGTCATCCACACGGCGTTCGAGGAAGGAGAAGAAGGTTTCCATGGAGTTAGTATACAGGTAAACAAGTACACAAGTAATTGTTCACCTGTATACTTGTTTACGTGTTTCCCTATTCATGCTTTACCTAAAACCATCGCCAGCAGCGCCATTCTCACATATAAACCATACTCCATCTGGCGGAAGTAGGCGGCGCGCGGGTCGTCGTCGAAGTCCACGCTGATCTCGCCGACGCGCGGCAGCGGATGCATGACGATCATTTCCTTCTTGGCGGCTTTCATGATCTCCGGGTCGATCACATAGGCGCCTTTGACCTTTTCATAGTCGGCCGGGTCTTCGAAACGTTCCTTCTGAACGCGCGTGACGTACAGCACATCGGTTTCAGGCAATACCTGCTCGAGCGACCTGTATTCGGCTTGCGGAATGCGTTTCGCATCGACCTCATCCAGCACCTCTTTGGGCAGGCGCAAAATTTCCGGCGAGACATAATTGATCTTGACCCTGAACAATGACAGCAGGCGCGCCAGTGAATGGACCGTGCGCCCGTATTTCAGGTCGCCGAGCATGGTGACGGTCATGCCGTCCACCTGACCGGCGCCGAGTTCTTCAAAGATCGTGAACGTATCGAGCAATGCCTGCGTGGGATGCTCACCGATGCCGTCGCCCGCGTTGATGAGAGGCTTACTGGCTGCCTCCGCCGCGATCGCAGCCGACCCTGTTTCGGGGTGACGCAGCACGATCACGTCCGCATAACACTCGAGCGTGCGAACTGTGTCGGGCAGACTCTCACCTTTCGACACTGATGAGTATCTTACCTCGTTGATCGGGATGACCGAGCCGCCCAGCCGCTCCATCGCAGCGGTGAACGATGACGAGGTACGCGTCGAGGGCTCATAAAACAGGTTCGCCAAAATTTTGCCTTTCAGCAGGTCGAAGGTCCCGACGCGCGCGACCATGCCGCGCATCTCGTGCGCTACGCCGAAGACGTACTCCAGGTCGCTGCGCGTGAACTGCTTGACGGAAATGATGTCCTTGCCATACCAGGCAGCCGTGCGCTGGTCTCCAAAGGGCAGGTAGGGACTGGTGTGGTTGGTGGGCATTTGTTAATCTCCTTGGTTGATATTCGTTACTCGATATTCGGGATTCGGGATTGGGGATCGGGGCTTTGTTCCACGCTCGAACGATTCCCGTTTCCCGACTCACGATTCCTGCTATTACCTTTCTACACTCGGACGCCCGCGGCGGGTGAGGCTGATTCCGTTTCGATGAATTTTCCTCCCTTTATTTTTCATCCTCAGGCCGGTGATGAACGTCGGGCAGGCGCCTATGCTTGGCGCCATGTTGCCAAAAGGCACACAATGTGCTAGAATTGGCACATGAAATACTTTTCCTGGAATGAGGAGAAAAACGAACTTTTGAAGGAAGAAAGGCAGATTTCATTCGAAGATGTTGTCTTTTATATTGCACAGGGCTTCCTGCTGGATATACTTGAGCATCCAAACCAGGAAAAGTATCAGGGACAAAAGATTTTCGTTGTACAGATTGATGAGTATGCATTTCTGGTTCCGTTTGTCGAAGACGAACGTGAGATCTTTTTAAAAACCATTATTCCGAGCCGTAAAGCGACCAAAAAGTATTTGAAAGGTAGTGAAACATGAGCAGCCTAAAACTCCAACAGGATGAACTTGAACTTCTCGCTTCCTATGAAGCCGAGGAGTGGAAATCAGCCAAAAAAATCAAGGAGCAGAAAGAACAATATCGTGCCTATGCCCGCGCCACCTTACGCAAGGATAAGCGCGTTAACATCCGTATTTCAGAGAAAGATCTCCTTGCTCTGCAGAAGCGTGCTGTGCGTCAGGGCATTCCATATCAAACACTAATCTCGAGTGTTTTGCATAAATATGTTAACGGTGGCTTTACCGAGAAGTAAAATATACCAAACTCGCTACCGTTCACCCGCTCTTTCATACATAAGAGCGGGTATTTTTTGCTTCACTTATCCTCATGCCGGTGATGAATGTCGGGCATATATCCATGCTCCCATCACCAGTAACACCTGAAAGATGAAGCCGATATTCGCTTTCATTCCCCTGACATACTCTCCATCTTGAAAAGATGATTCGCAAGCGGGATGACATTGACCAGCGGCTCTTCGTAGGGATGAACGCTCCTGATCACTTTGAGCGCTTCATTGACCAGGCCGCGCTCGCAATTGACCTCGAGCTTGTGCTCCACCGTTTCGCTGATCTTTCCAATCTGCCCCTCATGCGGGTCGGCTCCCGGCAGCGGGCGGTAATAGCCCCGCACAGGGGAAATTGCCGCGCAATGATCATAACTTCCAATCCGCCCAACGCCGATCTTTGCCAGTTCATCGCGGATCTTCAACGCGTATTCCTGGGGAACAAAGATTTCAAGTTTTACATTAGTAAAGTCCTTCATTTTTTTCCTGCTTTCTTATGTTTTTTCCATAACCTGCTGCCACCAAAACTTTCCCATCTTCAAATGCTGTTTTACCACGCAACACGACTTTTCTCACCCGGCCTTTCACCTTCCAGCCCTCGAAGGGAGTCCAGCCGCAGCGAGTGAACTGCCGGGAGGCGCGGATCTCGTATTCAGCATTCTCATCCACTTCCACCCAGGTTTCAGGCTGGTCGGGGAGGCTGAATATCTTTTTGGGATTTACATACATTCTGGAAACAATGTCGTCCATGGTCAATTGTCCATTGTCTACTGCTGTGAGCAGCAGCGGCAAAGCGGTCTCCAATCCGGGAAATCCCGGCGGGGGGTTGTCAGAGTCTTTTTCCTCGAGGGTATGAGGGGCATGATCTGTGGCAAAGCAATCAATGACATCGAGATTTTCCCAAAGCGCGTCGACATCCTTCTGGGTCGCTAATCTGGGCCGGACCTCCAGCCTCCCTTCTTTCTTCTTTCCTATTTCTTCCTCTGAAACCTGCGAGACCATAAACAAATGGTGGGGACAGACCTCACACGTCACTTTGATGCCCTTTGCCTTCGCGGCTTTGATGAGCAGGACTTCCTCCTTCAAGGAAATGTGTGCAATGTGGACAGGCCGGTCATAGATGGCAGCGAATAAAAGCGCGGCCGCCATGGACCTGCTTTCACTGTGCGCGACGATGGGATAGTGCCGCGGGTATTTTTCAAAATGCGGCATCCAGAGGGACATATCGTCGAGGCGGAGCTGGCCGAACGTCGCATCGAGGTACATTTTGAGGGCGGCGGCTTTGTCCGCCAGGGCGGCGGCGACCTCGGCATTGTCCGGTCCCGCGCCGAGGTATTGGGCATAATCGCAGCGTGCCTTTTGCTCTGCGGCATTCAATGCAAGATCAAGTGTTTCTGCATCGAAGATCGGAGGCTTGGTATTGGGCATTGCCAGCACCATCGTGAAGCCGCCGGCAAGTGCAGCCGAGGTACCGGTATCCCAATCCTCCTTGTGCGCGGCGCCGGGTTCACGCAGGTGGACGTGAGGGTCGATCAAGCCAGGCAGTTTAATCATGAGAGGGGTTCCAGGTTTCAGGTGTCAGGTTGGACAAGATATAAAAAAAGAGAGCCTGTGGCGGCTCTCCTGATGAAAAGGGAAGAAATGTCAATTTAAGGGCGGCAGGTCGCGGGTCGGGAAGGAAAGGATGGGGCATTTCGGCGTGATTCTATGCAGAACAGGTACTTTGTCAAGGGCAGGAGCCCTGAACAACCTCTGTTATTCGCGACCGCTCAAACTGGATAAATATGACTAAAATAATATCAAAAACGTTAACTTCGTCTTACGCGGTTGTTAATCAATTCCGTGTATACTAGCCTTATGAACACCAGAATTTCGACCCTACTATTGAAGCATGACGAGTCGCCGACATCGAAGAGATTATCACTATTTCAAAGCGGAGTTAATGTTATGAATGCAATCGTCTCCATCATCATTGCAGTGTTTGCCGCCATATTTTTTATGTGGCTCAATGGCAGGCAGCACGAATTTGATGAACTGCAAGACAAATCAGAATAAAGCCGTTCGCAAGTAATGAGTAATCAGGGGAGAAAATAAGAGACTGACTTTAGGGACGGTGTTGGTGTTTCCACTTTTTCTTTCTACGGGGGATTTATCACGAGTAAGTTTTGTCATGACAATCAGCACTCGAAATATCCAATATAAAAAGTTATAATTCCATGTATCAACTTCGCAAGGAGGCGTCCATGGCTTACACAAATGTCAAAGTTCCCGAAGGTGGAAAAAAGATTTCCATTAAAGATGGGAAGCTGCAAGTTCCCGATCAGCCGATCATTCCGTTTATCGAAGGTGACGGCACCGGCCGCGACATCTGGCGGGCATCGGTGCGCGTGTTCGATGCGGCCGTGGAGAAAGCCTACGGCGGCAAACGCAAGATCCATTGGATGGAAGTGTACGCCGGGGAAAAATCATTCAAGCTGTTCCAGACCTGGCTTCCCGAGGAAACGACCGAAGCCTTCAAGGAATTTTTGGTGGGGATCAAGGGACCGCTCACGACCCCCATCGGAGGCGGCATCCGTTCCCTGAACGTTGCTCTCCGTAAGCTTTTGGACCTGTACGTCTGCCAGCGCCCGGTACGTTACTACACCGGTGTGCCTTCGCCCGTCAAACACCCCGAATATGTGGACATGGTCATCTTCCGTGAGAACACAGAAGATATTTATACCGGCATCGAGTTCCAGTATGGCACCGAAGAAAACACAAAATTCAAGGAACTGTTGAAGGAAGCTTATCCGAAGGAATATGCCAAGATGCGCTTTCCGGATACGGCGGCGATCGGGATCAAGCCGGTTTCGGTAGAAGGGACGGAACGACTCGTGCGCGCCGCGATCCAATGGGCGCTGGACAACAAACGCAAGAACGTGAACTTCGTCCACAAGGGCAATATCATGAAGTTCACGGAAGGCGCGTTCAAGGATTGGGGCTACACGGTTGCCAAACGCGAGTTCCGGGATCGGATCGTCACCGAGCGCGAGAGCTGGATTTTAGGGAATAAGGAAAAGAATCCAAATTTGTCTGTGGAAGATAACGCCAGGATGACCGATCCTGGCTTCGAGATGATGTCACCTGCCCAGCAGGGTGACATCAAAGCCGAAGTGGAAGCAGCTCTGAAGTTATGGGACACTCACGGGGATGGCAAGTGGAAGAAGATGCTGCTGATCAAAGACTCGATTGCCGATGTCAGCCTGCAGTTCACCCTCATCCGCCCGCGCGACTATGACGTGATCGCCACCTTGAACCTGAACGGCGACTATCTCTCCGATGCGCTCGCAGCGCAGGTCGGCGGGATCGGTATCGCGCCGGGCGCCAACATCAACTACGTGAGCGGTCACGCCATCTTCGAGGCAACGCACGGCACCGCGCCGAAATACGCCGACCTCGACAAGGTCAACCCCGGCTCGGTCATTCTCTCCGGCGAGATGATGTTCCGTTACCTGGGCTGGACCGAAGTTGCGGATCTGATCGTCAAAGGCATGGAAGGCGCGGTTGCAGCCAGGACCGTTACCTATGATTTCGCCCGCCTGATGGATCACGCCATCGAAGTAAAGTGTTCCGAGTTCGCTGACGCGATCATCAGGCATATGGGATAGTTGGTATTAGTAAAGCAAGAACAAACAAGTCGGAACTTGAATGAAGGTTCCGACTTGTTTTGTAATTTGACATATCAGTTTTTCTTCAACCTACCTGTTATGCAGGCGTTGAGTATAAAACGTATTTTTCCCTTTGTTTCCTTTCCAGTAACGTCAGTTGTTTTTCGTTTTGTAAATCAATTGGAGTCAACGGGTTGTAGTTGAGGACAATTGCCTCAAGCATGGAGTTGCGGTTTTTCTCACTTGCACCGACATGATAGAAATGTTCACGGGTCAAAATAGTAAAGTGGTAAGCATATTTCTCTATGGCGAAATTGGTTCGATATTTATTGCTGTGCCATGTAGAAAGGATAAACTTTGCAGGCACATCTTTCAGCAGGGCATACAATTCTTGTTCTTCCTGTTCGCCCCATGAGTTGTAATAATCTACATGTCTGCCAAGGTAAGGAGGATCACAGTAGATGAAATCATCCTCTGAAGCAGAAGAAATGACCTTGCGAAAATCAGAACATGTAAATGTCCAGTCAAACCGACTGGTCGCTTGTGAAACATATTTAATCTGATTGGAAATTTTTGTAATGTAAGCCTTGGCGAAACGTTCGGGTTTATGACCAAAAGGCACATTATAGAGTCCCCTTTTATTAAACCTCATCACACCATTAAAGCAAGCGCGATTCAAAAACAACATATCGAAGGGATTGAATTCTTTATTAAATCGTTCCCGAACTGAGTAATAGTGGCTTTCACCGTGTTTTTGTAAGAGCGCACCCTCATATTCAAGAAATTCTTTCGCGCTTCCCGCTGTGATTTTTCCGCTTTTGATTGCGTTGTAAAAGTTAATAATATGCGGATTAACGTCCGCAAATATCGCACGGCGCGGGGCTACATTAAACCCGACTACTCCGGACCCCATGAAAGGTTCAATCCAAGTGCCGTTATTTTCATAAGTGGAATGATCTTTTATCCATTCGGTTAATTTTGTTTTAATCCCTTGACATTTCAAAGGAGGCACTTTTACTGTCATTTTTGCACCTGCCTTTTCTTACGAGCAGGTTTACGAGCCATAGGGTTTGCAAGCTGCGGGTCCTGTCCGCGATAAACTAAAAAATTCTTTAAGAGTGTAATTTTCTTAACCTTGCCATCTGGCAGGGTCATTTGGATTTTTCCATAATTTATCCAGTAATCATCAAACCACAACTCACCTAAATTTTTAAAAACCCCGTTCCCATTCAAGATATCGTTGATTTTTGTAATACTGCCTATGTTTGCAGTATTGGAACTTCCTTGATAATCGCTGGCGATTTCCCACTTTTCATGCGCAAAGAATTGAAAATCCCCAATTACTGACACAATGGATTTCAATTGACTCAAATTGTAACTTCTGGTCTCATCAATAAAACCGGAATTGGAACGTGAATAGATTATTCCAAGGCAAAAGTGCCCAAGATACTCTTCGTAAGGAAACTGAATATTTTTATGGCTTTTTCGGTTGGTGAAATATTCCCCGTGCGAACCAAGAGTAAAACCGTTGCAATAATCGGGGTTGTCTAGCAATCGATATGTTGTTTTCAGATCAAGAGCGAATTTGATGCCTTCATCCTTCGCATGAACAAAGGATAGATCTGGGTAATAATTTTGTTGCTCTGCCAATACTATTCGGTATTTATGTTTTTTGGCGAATTCAAGCAGTTTTGGAAAAAGATGGATTTCAAGAATTTTTGAAACAATCTTTGTGTCAGCTGAGATTGTGTAAATATTTTTAAAAACATCCACGAAGCCCTTGATAGTCCACTGGTCATCGGGTGTGGAGATATGAGTTTTCAGATCTTTGACAAACCCTCTTAACTGGCGCTTAAATTCATCTTTCAATTTTTCCTGTGCTTTTGAGCGCATAATGATCTCCAAACTGGAATAGTAAGATTATACAACAGCAACTCGATAATCAAAAAGCCAAGGCAAAATTGCCTCAGCTTTTTGATTGTTTCAAATCACCTATTATCAGCTATTTATGGTGCTGGTGTTGTCTCAGGTGTGGGTACGACAGACAGCTCCGCGGCGTCCTCAGCCGTCTCCGGCATGCCGTTCATGACCCAGCGGATGAACGCCTCGATTGCATCCGGCTTGAGGTGTCCGCTCGGCGGCATGACACCGATCATTTCTTCATCCGGCTTTTCGGGATCCATAATCGGCGTGTCCTGAATGACCTGCAGCAGATAGCTGTTCTCGTCGCCGGCGATGATATTGTTCTCGACGTTATCGCCGGTGGTCAGGACCTCTTCATAAGAAGTCATCAGGTAATTGTTATTCTCTTTTCCTTCCCGGTGACACGAAATACAATACCGTTTCACGATCGGTGCGATGTGCACATCGTAGGACGGTACTTCCCCGTCAGCCAGTCTGGGAAAGAGTGGTTTCAATGCTTCCGGCGGAAGTTCAAAACGATCATCCCACATGTAACGCATGAATATCACAATATAATCGATCTCGCTCTTCGAGAGTTCACCGCCATAGGTTTTGCCAAACGGCGTCATGCCTGCGTTTGGTCGTCCATAGGCGATCACTTCGTACATGGCAGAATCTGTGATCGTATATAACACATCACGGCTGTTGATCGGCGTGATCTCTTCGCCTTCGAGGCCTTCCACGCCTTCGATCACAGCCACCGATCCATCATCGCCATGACATTCCACACATTGGACAGAATACAAATCCTGGCCCGCAAAAATCTGATCGACCAGCGTCGAGGCGACCTCGACCTCTTCCGGCTTGGGATAGGCTGCGGCGCGCGCGCTGACGACGACGGTCATCGCGACCATCGCCAGAGAGCCTGCCACCGTTATCCAGATCGGCAGACTCCGCCGGGTCGACTCCCGGTACACATCGCGCCGGAAGATGAACAGCGCAGCGAGAAGCGCCAGGACCGCCAGGGGAATCCACAATCCGCCGGTGGCTTGTAACCGGGTTGAGATCTCCAGCTCCTGCGCGTTCGGGGCAGCGGGCAGACTCGCCATCACGGTCAACAGAATAATGTCCAGCACCACCACGGCCATGAACACAAGTGCAAAGATCCGGCGCGAGTAATGCCGGTAGGGAGATTTGTCCAGCAGCGGAAGAAACGTCAGGAGAGCGATGCCAATGCCCGGGATGAGGACAGCTGCCAGCCATTCGATCCTGCCGATGACAGGGATCTGCCCGTAGAGCGTCAGGAATTTGAAGAGGAAGAGAAAATACCACTCCGGGCGCGGCAGATAGGACGTGTCAGCGGGATCGGCTTTGGCTTCGGGTGCAACGCCAATAAAGGTGGCAAGCAAAACCAGAACGATAAAAATTCCCAGCGACACGATCAGGTCCTTGAAGATGCTGTCGGGCCAGAAGAACTCGCCGCGACCCAGTTCCTTTTGGTAACGTTCATTGATTTTCTGTTTGGTTTCGTCGTTCATGCTTTGCAATCCTTTGAGGAGGAGAGACGAGCAGGGTTCTCTTTCTTCTTTCTTCTTCTATGTGGATGCAAGACGAAAGAGGAAAGAAGCAAGAAGGCTAATCTTCCCTGGTCGGGAAATGCGACTCACCGTGTTTGATGATCAGATACAAATGTACACCGACCAAACCTGTCAGCGCAGCCGGGAGAATCCAGATGTGAGCGGCAAAAAAGCGCTGCAAGGTCAGCGCGCTCAGGTCGGGCCCGCCGCGCAAAGCTTTGAGGATGAAGTCACCCATGAAAGGCACAGCCCCCGCGATCTGCGTGCCGACAGTCGTTGCCCAGTAGGCACGCTGGTTCCAGGGGAGCAGGTAGCCGGTGAAACCCATGCCAAGGGTCGCCAGCAGCAGACCGACACCGATCAGCCAGGTCATCTCGCGCGGATATTTATAGGAGGCGGTCACAAACACACGCAGCAGATGGATGAAGACGATGATCACCATCAGCGAGGCGCCCCAATGATGGATACCGCGGATCAGCCACCCGTAGGCAACGCCCTCCATAATGTATTGAATGGAATCATATGCATGATCGGGCGAGGGAGTGTAGTAAACCGTTAGAAAAATTCCCGTGACACCCTGCAGAATAAAGAGGAAGAGACTCGCAGAACCAAGTGTGTTCCACCAATTCCCTTTTGGTTCAGGGCGGTCGAGCAGATTCTTGTAAATGTCATTCAAGCCAAGCCGCTCGTCCAGCCAGTCAAAGACTTTTTTCCACATGGCTTAGCCTTCCTTGTAAAAGATTTCGAGAGCACCTTCATCGGTGATTCGGAATTCCGTAAAGCGGTCAAGGGGACGGGGCGGTGGGCCAGAGAGCACTTCGCCCTGCGGGCTGAACTTGGCGTCATGGCAAGGGCAGAGAAAAACCTGGTCATTCTCAGACCAGTTCACAGTGCAGGCAAGATGTGTGCAGGTGCTGTTGAGAACGAACAGATCGTCGGGATCTTCCGAATTACGGACGACGAATCCGCCGCGGCTGGTGGAAGTCCGTTCCCAGCCGTTGACCTGGACGCGCGTAAAGGAGAATGGATAGGGCTTGCCAATTTCCATGTTTTCGAGTTTGCCAATGGGAATCCAGGCTTCTTTCGCCCCTGCGCGCAGGGCAGGATCGATCAAATAATAGACGGCCGGCAGTCCTATCGCCGCACCGATAATTCCCCCGACGATGCCTGTGGTGACCTTAATGAAATCGCGTCGACTCACTTCAGACATAAACACCTCCAATTTCGTTGAGGATTGCTTCGCCGCTTCCTCTGATTGTTCCTCGCAATCATATATTATTTCGGTTAGAATAAGACCGGTTTTGGCAACTTTACATTATGGATTATAAGGGTCAATGCCCTCTTTATTAGAGGAAGTCTGAAACCAATAACCCATGAGTATTGTCACTTTTAATATAAAAGAACTGAATGCGATAATATGCTATCTTACCAATTCAAATTCTCAAGGAGGCATAGATGGGCCTGAATAGAAATGTCAGCCTGGCTGCGGGCCTGCGATATAAAGGTCAGGGTCCAATGCTGACTTTTGTGCTGCATCGCATTGGCGGGCTGGGCATGGCAATCTTTGTCACAGTGCATATCCTGGCATCGTTTCTGGGCGGGGACATCGGAAAATCCTTGAATGCTTTTTACGAAAACTGGCTGTTCCAAATATTTATTTTCTTCTGCGCGCTCTTCCATGCCATCAACGGTTTGCGGATCACCATTATCGACTTGTTTCCAAAGCTGCTTGTACATCAGCGCGAGGCCATCTGGGTGGAATGGGCAGTCTTCCTGCCGATCTTCGCCATTGCAGTCTTCGTAATTATAAGCACAGCGGGAGGCTAGCATGACAACGACAAAACCGAGAACCCTGCCCGCAGCGAAGCGCGGCCTGAACTTTGAAATGTTGATGTGGCTCTTCACACGTCTCTCTGCCCTGGGGATGTACGCGTTGATCCTCGTCGCGGTCATCGGGGCCCTGGTGATGGGTGCCCGCGAACAGATGAATCTTGCGGATGTGCTGCGCTGGGGGTTCATGCCCAATTCCAGTCATGTACAAAGCATACCACTGGAGAACGCAGAGGCGTGGGCGACTCCATTTTGGGGATTAACTGCCAGCGCGCTTCTGCTGCTGGCAGTCGCGCACGGCGTGCATGGGCTGGTCGTGATCATGGATGATTATATCGTCACCCCGCGCGGACGGCTAACGGTCCGCTGGCTCAGCATCGCGCTGGTGATCTCCATGAGTGTGATCGGGATCTATGTGATTTGGACTTTGTAAATCTTTTCACCACACACCGTCCCGGTGGTTCGGTGCCGGGGAAGAACACGAAGGGTCACAAAGGGATTTAAAACTTCGTGTCCCTTTGTGGTTGAAGCAGGAGTATTATGGCAAATGTTCATCAATTCGAAGTAGTGGTCGTCGGTGCGGGGGGCGCGGGACTGATGGCAGCCCTGTATGCCTCGCGCGGCGCCAAAACGGCGGTGATCAGCAAGCTGTATCCGACGCGTTCCCACACGGGCACGGCACAGGGCGGGATCAGCGCGGCGCTCGGCAACTATGAAGAAGACAAACCGGAATGGCACACCTACGACACCGTCAAAGGCTCCGATTATCTGGGGGACCAGGACGCCATCGAGTTCATGTGTGAAGAGGCAATCGAGGCTGTGATCGAGCTCGAACACATGGGGCTGCCATTCGACCGCACACCAGAAGGCAGGATCGCACAGCGACCCTTCGGCGGGCACACCAACAACGAAACAGGCAAGCCTGTACGCCGCGCAGCACATGCTGCAGACCGCACGGGTCACATGATCCTGCAAACGCTGTACCAGCAGTGTTTGAAGAACAAGGTCAACTTCTTCGATGAGTTTCAGATACTTGACTTTTTAGTTACAGACGGCAAAACCGCGGGCGTCGTCGCGGTGGAGCTTGCCACCGGCGAATTACACACCTTCCATGCCAAAGCGGTGATCTTCGCTACCGGAGGACACGGGCGCATCTTCGAAGTGACCTCCAACTGCTACGCGTATACGGGAGATGGATTGGCGGTCCTGCTGCGCCAGGGCATCCCTCTCGAAGATATGGAGTTTTTCCAATTCCATCCGACGGGCATCTTCAAGCTTGGCATTCTGATCACGGAAGGTGTGCGCGGCGAAGGCGGCGTGCTGATCAACGGCGTCGGCGATCGTTTCATGACAAAGTACGCACCGAGTGTGAAAGACCTGGCCTCACGCGATGTAGTCTCGCGCGCGATCTATACCGAGATCCGCGAAGGGCGCGGTGTGAATGGAAAGAATTATATTCATCTGGATGTACGTCCCGAGAGCGTGAATAAATATGCGGCGATAGACGGGCGTACGAACCTGGATGGCTCTGCATATACGATCACAGGCACACAACTCCTTGCAAAACTACCTGATATCATTGATTTCTGCCGGGTGTACCTCGGCGTGGATCCGGTTACACAGATGATGCCGATCCAGCCGACGGCACACTATTCGATGGGCGGGATTCCGACGAATAAGTTTGGCGAAGTTGTGATCGACAGCAACAACACGCCCTTCCCCGGGCTTTATGCGGCCGGCGAATGCGCGTGCGTTTCTGTGCATGGCGCAAATCGTCTTGGCACGAACTCGCTGCTGGACCTGGTTGTCTTCGGCAAGCACGCGGGTCTCAAAGCTGCGGAGTTTGCACAACAGGCTGACTACCAGAAGCTGCCCAGCAACCCGGAAGCAGGCGCGCTGTTCCAGGTGGAAGCATTGAGGACCGGGTCAGGTCAAGAGAATGCATTCGAGATCAACGCCGAGATGAAGACGATCATGTTCGATGACGTCGGCGTCTACCGCACCGAAAAGGGGATGAAAGAGGCGCTTGAAAAAGTGTGGGCGTTGCAGGAGCGCTTCAAACATGTCAAAGTGACCGATACAGGCAAGATCTTCAACACCGAGTTGTTGAGCGCCTGGGAACTCGGCAACATGCTCGAAGTCGCGGAAGTCATCACCGAATCCGCGTTGAACAGACAGGAATCGCGCGGTGGACATTCACGCGAGGATTACCCACAGCGCGATGACAAGAACTGGCTAAAACACACGCTGGCATGGAAGAAAGATGGAAAAGTTGTGATCGACTACAAGCCTGTCACGATCACAAAATACCAACCCAAGGCGAGAGTCTATTAGCGAGGAAGCCATGCAGGTAAATCTAAAAATCTTCCGTTACAACCCAGAAGTGGATGCCACATTCCACTACGAAACGTATACCCTTGAGTCCGACGAGACCGACCGCATCCTTGACCTGCTCGAGCACGTGAAAGGCTATCATGATGGCACGCTTTCGTTCCGGCGTTCGTGCGCGCACGGCATATGCGGATCCGATGCGATGCGCATTAATGGAAAGAACGCGCTGGCCTGCAAGACGCTGGTGCGCGACGTGGGCGACCACATCACAGTGGAACCACTGCTCGGCTTGAAGGTCCAAAAAGATCTGATCGTGGACATGGAGCCGTTCTTCGACAACTACAAGAAAGTGCTGCCCTATTTCATCAACGACAGCCCGCTCCCCGCAGACGGACGCGAGCGGCTCCAGTCCCCGGAAGAACGCGCCCGCTTCGACGATACGACCAAATGTATTTTGTGCGCGGCTTGTACGACCTCCTGTCCCTCCTTTTGGGCGCATGATGATTACCTCGGTCCCGCCGCGCTGGTGACGGCACATCGCTTCATTTACGATAGCCGCGATGAAGCGGCCGCCGAACGCATGCACATTGTCAGTGAGACATCCGGCCTGGCACGTTGTCATACCATCTTTAACTGCACGATGGCCTGCCCGCGCGACATCCAGATCACGAAGGCAATTGGGGAGTTGAAGATGACGTCGCTGACGGGGAAGTTGGATTGAGAGAATAGAGAGTAGAGAATAGAGAGTAGAAAGTAGACAAGCCGCGTGAGGAACGCGGCTTGTCTTTGAATAAACGAAAGTTACACTCAAACTCCAGGTTTATGGACCAAAGGGGTACAGGTCGATCAAAACGACCAGGTTAACACGTGTCCCAGGGACGGTAAGTGTCAATGTCGAGTCGGGCAACAGATCGTCGATGTTTATGGTGATATGTTCGTTGAAGAGGACATCGTCCGGGTTGCCTTCATCGGCATCCATGATGAGGGCTGCGATCGTGAGGTCATCCCCAGGATTTGCCGAGACTGTGACGGTATCGGATGCAGAAGCGTCGAAAGGACATCCTCCCGCGCATGCGTCCGGCGAGGCGCGAATTTCGTCGAAAAGGCCCTGGATGCTGGTTTCACCTTCATTAAGCCTCAAGCCGAAACACATTTCTCCGATGGGCCAGGGCAAGGTCATGCAGTGGGCTGCATCAAAGCCCACGCTCTCCATGTCTGCCCCTGTCGTTACGCTGAAAATACCGGCGATCGGGCCCTGGTCACGCCGCCCACCCTCATCCGGGGGAGCCGTGTGGAGGTTCAGGCTTTCAAAAGTGACCCGGACTCGTTCCTGACAGGGCAATCCCTCCCAGACAACGGGATTGCTCGGCGGGGATTCGATGTCGGCTTCTTCCACGACCGGGCCGCCAAAGGCGGTCACATGGAACTCCCAAGTGTCGACACAAGTCATATGAGCAGGCCACCAGGTCCCATGCCTGGCGTCGCGCGGGAAGGCCTGGACGAGATTCCCGTTCAGGTATAGTTTGAAGCCATCGATCGCGAGCTGGTCTCCTTCCCAGTCCCAGTTGATATGGATTCGCTCCGGGTTGGTGAAGTAGCTCGTGATCACAGGGGGCTGCAGCGCCGTCGCTTCGCACGAGGTAGCGCAAAGGTGATAGCGGACCTGGAAGGAATGTCCGCCCTCGCCTCCAAGAGAGTCCATCACAATTACATGACCGTCCCACTCCTCGGCAACATGCTGGCGTGTCACGGAGCCCAGATAGCGAGGTCTTTCGGCAGGATCGACCATCCCAAAACACTCTACGAAGACACCTGCCGGCGCGCCTTCTTCGAGCGCCAGCTGCACACTGTTTTCTCCGCCGAGAACCGCGGCGATATCCCATTGCCGTGCGTCGCCCGGCGCGAAGTCATACCGTTCCATATCCCCCTCAGCAAGCTGGGCATAGCACCAGACCTCGCCGTAGTCCGCGGTAACTTCGAAGTGCAGGGCTTCGAACTCCACCAGGATGGAGGCGGTTACCTCTTCAGCAAATAAGTCATCCAATCCCGCGCCGCCCTCGGAAGGGGGGGAGTCACCTGGGGGAGGGCAAAAGGCATTCTCAGGCAAACCGGCTTCCATCGGACAGGGATCGACATCATCCGAGGCGCCATCGCCATCACTGTCGCTTGTACCGCCCCCCAGGACAGCTCCATCGCCAGCCACCTCCGGGCAGCCGCCGTGTTCGGGCAAGCCCCATTCACTGGGACAGACATCCGTGCCATCTGGAACGCCGTCGCCATCGACATCCCCTGCGGGAGCGGGGCAGCCATCGCTCCCGCCCGCGCCCGGCTCTGCAGGACAGGCATCGTGGCTATCAGCCACCATGTCGCCGTCCGCGTCGGGACAGCCCTCGAGCAGCGACGAACCGGGTGCATCCGGGCAGGCATCCACAGCGTCGGGGGAGCCATCGCCATCGCGATCCCCTTCCGTCGCTGCGGCACAACCGCCAGCTTCGGGCAGCCCGGCGACATCCGGACACGCGTCAGCGGAATCAGGAGTGCCATCCAGATCACGGTCCGGGCAGCCCCTGGAAATGTCGGGCCCCGGCTGGTCTGGACAGACATCCGCGTCATCTGCCGTGCCATCGCTATCCCGGTCCGCGATCACATTGACATTGATCGTCGAATGCGCACGCGCGCCGAGCGTGTTGAATGCCCTGACCAGGATCATATGGGCGCCGGCTGAAGCCGGCTGCCAGTTTGCCAGCAGCGGAAAGGAGGCAATTCCCCCGGCGACATTGCTGCTTTGTGATTCGAGCAGCTGGCCGTTCACCCACAACTCGACGCGCACGATCTTGCGCGAGTCACTGGCAACAGCCTGCACCGTGGCCGGCTGGCCTGCGACAAGCTGTTCCCCGTTATGAGGCGCATGGATCAATACCAGTGGACCGGCCTGTTTACGGGGGGATAGCAGGTAATAACCTCCAAACGCCGCAGCGCTGAGGACGACGCACAGCGTCAGTGATATCAGGCAAGTGGGGAGAGAGAACAGTTTGCCTTTGCCTGCCGCGCTCCGGCGCGAAACGAGGGTAACATCTTGTGAGTATTGTCTGGTTTTCATGGTTTTCCTCCTGCCCCTGCCTAGTCAATGTTGATCGCGAAATTAGCAGGCGCGGACCAATTGCTGATGTTTCCGGCGCCATCTTCGGCGCGCACCATCCAGCGATAGATCCCGCCGCATTGCACTTTGGCGACCACTTTATTATCAGTACTTCACGAAAGCGGAAAACAAGGTTGAAGTTGAGTAACCTCAGTCGTGCCGGACAAACGTTCAATCGCACGACTG
>JAFGCG010000162.1 GCA_016932715.1 Anaerolineales bacterium | reverse complement strand
TCACAATCTCGTCTTCAATCCTGCTTATCCGCTTCTGATTTGTCTTGGAAATAATGCGGAAATTATTTATCTAAAATTCAGTAATCGCTGACCGCTCGTTGAAAACCATGTCCTACTTTTCCGCTACTTGCCGGGTACCCGATTTCGGAAGGTCATACTTCTGTATCGGAACTTGTTCTATCAATTGGATCAGAGAACGCAGCGCTTCATTTACAGATTGAGAGTCGGGAAAATATTCACGCACATCCGGTTCCAATAAGATGGTTCCTTCTGCAAGGACATAGTGTTTAACCACTTCTGTATCGTCGCTTTGTTTGACATGGACGCTGTAGCCCTTGTCCAGTGGGCGATGGAATTTTCCGCGTTCGGCCTTGCTGAAATCGTACTCGGCGCGCATATTGTCGCCTTTTTTCTTTTTCGTTTTAGTCGTTTTCATAGGTCTTTCTTTCTGTTTTCGTCGCTTTTCTGGCACTGATCAACCTTATCCTTTCAGCACGTTCCATATGGACAACTGATAACAGTCTTTGTATGAATGACATGCCAAGCGAAACAAATCGTTCTTCTTTTTCTGAATGATCGGGATCGAAAATGGTCGCGATCTTTGGGTCATTAAATATCGTGGCAGCTTCTTCAAAACTTACACCGTGCTTTTTGAGATTCTTCTTTGCTTTGTCATCGTCCCATTCGAATTCCGTGTTCTTCATGTTGTTCGCCTCCCACATTATACAACCATCATACTTTCCACTTTTTACTTCTCACTATTCTCTCCTCCCCTTTGTCACAATCCGAATCGGCGTTCCCAGAAACCCATACTCCGCCCGGATCTGGTTCTCGAGATAGCGCAAGTAAGTGAAGTGCATCAGCTTCGGGTCGTTGACGTAGATCATGAACGTCGGCGGGTCGGAGCGGACCTGGGTGCCGTAGAACATCTTCAACTGCCGGCCCGCGTGAGAGGGGTGTGGGTGCGCGTCCTGGGCATTGTGGATCACCGCGTTGATCTTGGAAGTCGTCAGGCGCGCCAGCCGCTCCTCCTGGACGCGCAGCGCCATCGGCAGGACCTGGTCCACACGCTGGCCCGTCTTGGCGGAAATGAACAGCAGCGGGACATAGTCCATGAAGTTCAGATCGCTGCGGATCTTGCGCGTGTATTCTTCCATGCTGGAGGAATCTTTTTCGATCGCGTCCCACTTGTTGACGATCACCACGCACGACTTCCACTCGTCCAGGATAAACCCCGCGATGTGCGCGTCCTGCGCTGTGATGCCGGTCGTCGCGTCGATCAGCAGCAGCGCCACGTCCGCCCGTTCGATGGCTTTGAAAGAACGTAACACGCTGTATTGTTCCACGCCATGTTCGATCTTGCCGCGTTTGCGGATGCCGGCTGTATCGATCAGCGTGACCGGCAAACCGTTGAACTCGATTTTCGTGTCGGTGGCGTCGCGCGTCGTGCCTGGGATCGGGCTCACGATGGCGCGCTCTTCGCCGACCAGCTTGTTCAACAGGCTGGACTTGCCCGCGTTTGGTTTCCCCACGATGGCGATCTTGATGCTGTCATCTTCCTCTGCCTCGGTCTGCTCCGGGAAAGAGGCGACCAGCGCATCGAGCAGGTCGCCGGTCCCGGTCCCATGCACCGCAGAGACAGGATACGGGTCACCCAGCCCCAACTCGTAGAATTGAGGCGCCATATCGCGGCGCTCTTTTGATTCCGTTTTATTGGCAACGACAAAGATCGGGGGCCAGAACGTCCCGTCGGGTAATTTCTTTTGCGAGCGCCGCAGGATATCCGCGACTTCAAGATCAGCGGCTGTAACACCTGTTTCGCCGTCATTGACAAAGAGAACTACATCCGCTTCATCGATCGCGACCTTCGCCTGCTGTTTGATCTCACCAATGAAATCTGCAGAGCCAATCGAGAGCGGCGTCCTGCCGCCGTGGGTGGGGTCGATGCCGCCTGTATCCACAATGTGGAAGGCGCGACCGTTCCATTCGGCTTCGCCGAAGAGACGGTCGCGCGTAGTGCCGGGTGTCTCGTCTACGATGGCAAGACGTTCCCCGACCAGGCGATTGAATAACGTGCTTTTTCCTACGTTGGGTCTGCCAACAAGTGCGACGATTGGTTTCATACGATTTGCGATTTATTGCGGAAACGCTGTGGGCGTCGGTGTGACGGGCACGGAGATCACCACTTCCACTGTGCCCGGCAGGATCGATTCTACCAGCACATTCTCCACCGACACTTTTACTCCCGGCGTCAATTGATAGGTGCCGGCCTCCAGGTCGGTAGCGTCTACCGAGACAGTAATATTTTGCGAGGTCAATGCATCCAGGACGGGCAAGGGACCCGAGAAGATCACATCCACGGTTTGCGGGAAGACCTCGGCAGCCAGCCCCTCGGACAATCCGTTCACATTGATCGGCTGGTTCAGGAGCGTGAGACTGGTTTGAATGGGGGAGATGCTCACTTGCACCTGTACGGTTTGTGCTCCCACAATGGTGATGTCCGCGGGCAGATCCAGGGCAAGACGGGTCGTGATATCTTCCTTCCGATCCTGCAGGTCGAGCGGCTGTGTTTCCACCACACCCGGCAGCTGGTCGACCGACTCCGGGTCGGAGGCGGAGACCGTGATCACAGGTGGAAAGACCCTGATATTCTCGAGACGGTATCCGGCTGCAACCTGGCCCTGGACAATCACTTTGACTGCCACGTCACGGTATCCGCCCTGCT
This sequence comes from Anaerolineales bacterium, assembly GCA_016932715.1. GTDB lineage: Bacteria > Chloroflexota > Anaerolineae > Anaerolineales > Villigracilaceae > Defluviilinea. The sequence continues at coordinate 3,533 of JAFGCG010000162.1, read as the reverse complement.
GGCTGATCGGCACATTCACCCGGACCGTTTCAGGGTCGATCGTTAATCCTTTCAGGACTTTATTCTGTCCATCCAGCATCTGGATCGGAACGGACTCATCGATGGTCTCGCGTACACCATCCAGGCTGACGGGGACGCGCGCCCGCGTGGCTTGCCGAACAAGTGACTCGGGTCCCGCGACAGCAACTTCATTTATTTCCATGGTCGCCTCACCCGCCTGATAGCCAGCCGCAGGCTGGCCGCTGAGCGAGAGGGCAAGAGGAAACGTTTTGGTGGAGAGCGATTCCAAATCAACGGTGACGACTGCCGGGTCCGCGAGAACGATCTGATAGGGCCGCATGGCAACCGCGACCTGAATCTCCACGGTGTGTTCGCCCGCACTGAGCCCCGTCAGATCGAGGGTGGCGCGCACAGCATCTTCCCTGGCAGTCAGGACCTCCCAAACAGAACGCGGTGTACGCAGGGAGACCTCCATGGTTTCCGGGATTTCATTGATGAGTACGAGCGAGGGATCCTGTCCAACGGGTTCGATCGGAATGGGTCTCGGATAGGTATGGACCTCATTGGGGTCGGCGGCGCTGACGGCCGATACCCAGACGGAAAGGCCAAGAACGAGAGCGAGGAGGAATGTGCGGATGTTCTTTGCAAGCAGGCGCATATTATTCGTCCCTGCGGAAGAGGTATGGGAAAAACCGCTGCAGCCAGACGCGCTGCGGTGTGACGGCTTCGGGGCGGAAGAATGCGATCAGGATATTCTCCAGCCGTTCAGGATCGATGCGGCGGATCATGCGGCCCGCGTGCGCAATGGAAATGGAGCCGCTCTGCTCCGAAACGACAACGGCGATCGCGTCGCTGACCTCCGAGATGCCCAGGGCGGCGCGATGGCGCAGACCCATTTGACGCTCCGGTGTGCGGTTGAGGATTCCGCTGGCAGAGAGCGGCATCACGCAGGCTGCCGCGACGATCCGGCCCCGGGCGATGACGACCGCGCCATCGTGCAGAGGCGTATCCGGATAGAAGATCTGCAGCAGTAGTTCAGGCGTGACATGCGCACGCATTTGCACGCCGGTCTCGATATACTGTTCGAGGCTGTCCAGTCTCTGGATCACGATCAGGGCGCCATGCTGGCGTGCCGAAAGCCGGGCGGAGGCTTCCACCACGGCATGGATCGCCTCGTGCGCCTCTTCATCGGTTGCATGGTTCGCAGACTGAACAAAGGTGACGGTTCCGGCGCGACCCAGCCGTTCCAGTGCCCGCCGGATCTCGGGCGCGAAGATCACCGGGATGGCGAGCAGCAGCACCGGCAATATACTTTGGATCAGCCAGGAGAAGGCTGGGAGTTCGACCAGGGTTGTCAGCAGGACCAGGGCAACGATGATGAAGATCATGCCTCGCAGGAGCACCATTGCCTGTGTATCGCGCAGGAAATAAAGCAATACGAAGAAGATCAGCGTTACCAATAGAATATCGAGAACGCTCAGCCAATTGAGGCGTTGAAAAACAAAAAGGATGTTATTAAGAAAATTTGCCATTCGTCCGCAGGACTGCTGCGCGTGGTGCACACGTCAGGCAGTATAGTATCGCTGGCTGAATCTGGGCTTAGAACACACCGCACTCCCTGGCACTTGCACCCGGGGCAAGTGTGCGTTCGGTGCAAGTGTCAAATCGCTGACGATATCCAGCACAGTGTAGTACAACTTCCCACCCTGTTAGATCAAGGATGAACGCTTTGCGTGAATTGTGAAGGATGAAGAAAACACTTTTTTCATCCTTCATCCTTCTGCCTTCATCCTTGTTAATTATATCGGTCTCAGAACGCGGTCGGTGCGAAGTTGTTTGAAGAAGAGAGCCGCACCCGTTGGCATGGATTCGAGCGCGGCGTCCTCCCAGGCCTGGACGCCCAGTTCGTCAGGGGTTCGTCTTTCATAGCCAAGTTGTTTCCAGACGCTGTCGAAGCCAATCAGATCGATGGGTGGAAAGACCAGCGCGGCTTCACACTGCAGGTCGCTGGAGGCGCGTTCCACCTCGTTGATCATGAGCGGCAGCGCCTGATCGGCCGCGACGCGATGGTCGAGGAAAAGATCGGTGGTCCGCGCCACCAGGTTTTCCACCTGCCAGCCCGTCAGGCCGACGAGGTCGTTATCCATTTGCAGCAGCAGGAACGCTTTATCGCCAAAGGCTTCCATGACTTCATCCTGGCTCATCGTGCGTTTGCCCTTGCTCAAGCGGGTGACCAGGTCCGCGATCTTCTGGGCATCGCGCGGTTTGCCGCGCTGCAGGGAGAACGCCCCGGCAGCAGGCTTGGTCAGGATCTGGGTGGCAGGAGCAGGTTCCGGGGAGATGATCTTCCACATCTCACTGACCTGTTTCCACAACTCCTCATACGATCCATGATTGCGGACGATAACATCGGCTGCCTTGAGCTTGTCCTGTTGGGGGGACTGCGAGCGAACGCGCTGCAGCGCATCCTCCCGGCTCAGGCCGCGTTTGCGCATCAGGCGTTCGACCTGGACCTCCTGCGGCGCATCCGCGACCCAGACGACATCACATAGCTTGCTCAAGCCTCCCTCCAGCAGCTTGATCGCTTCGACCACAACTACTGTCTGCCTGGCGCGTTTGATCAGGATGTCGATCGCCTGTCTGACGTAGGGGTGGACGATCCCCTCCAGTTGCTTCAGCGCTTCCGGATCTGCAAACACAAGGCGGCCCAGCTTGTCGCGGTCGATCTGGCCTTCCTTGTCGAGCAGCCATTTACCGAACGTTTCCAGGACGGGTCCGTAGCCCGGCGCACCTTTTGTGATCACTCGATGAGACAACGCATCGGCGTCGATCGTGTACGCGCCGAGATGTTCCAGCATGCGGCGTACGACGCTTTTGCCGGTTGCAATATTTCCAGTCAAGCCAATGACGTATTTCCCGGGCCAATTGCTCACAGAGACTCCGTTGTTTTCAGTTCACCGCTGGTCTCATAAATAACGAAACCACAAGCTTCGTTATTTATGCGGTACTCTGTAATATTCTCTCGCCTTATTTTAATGTCTTTTCCTCAAAACTCCAATGCTATTTGGCAGTTTTCGAAACTGCCAAATGTTACAGAAGTGTGGGTGGACAGCCTTTTCGACCTGTATTTGCGGTGCGGAGTGTCAGAAGATCAAGTTTGGAGTTTCAGAATCTTGTTTGAATCTGCCCGGCTGCCGTTGACGTCCCGTTTCCTTGCGTGTATGATCATCCTGCCTCAGGTCGGTTGGGCGATCGCGGCTCTGCGTTGTCGGGGTCGAGGAAAGTCCGCACTCCATAGAGCACGGCGTCGGATAGCACCCGGGGCGGGGAACCCTCCGTGAGGAGCTAACCTGCCGGACAAGGGCCACAGAAACAAACAGCCGCCCCCACCCAAACCCTCCCCCAATTTGGGGAAGAGCTGGGAGGGGCAGGTGATGGTGAAAAGGTGGTGTAAAAGACCACCGGCATCTGCAGTAATGTGGATGGCCAGGTAACCCCCGCCGGGAGCAAGACCAAGTAGGGACGAAGCCATC
>JAFGCG010000161.1 GCA_016932715.1 Anaerolineales bacterium | reverse complement strand
TCCACACACCTGCCCTGGCGGGTGGTGCCAGGGGAGATTTTTAAAGGGTTTTCTCCGTGTTCTTCGCGAAGCACACTCGAAGAGTGCCGTGCGCTCCGTGGTGAAACTGCGTAAGGTGAGTTAATGGGTTTTCTTTTATGATGTTACCTTCTTGCTGAGGCCAGCAACAAAGATACGTGGTTGCAAAGATCAATGTAAATGGCAGCCGTCGCCAATCATAAATCGTAAATCGTCAGTCGTAAATCATCTCGTCCATGATTCGCTGCGCAGCCAGGCGTCCCGATACCATCGCGGTCGGCATGCCTGTCCCGGGACGCGTGCTCGCGCCGGTGAAGTAAAGATTGTGATAGCGCGCATGCTTGTTGCTCGGACGGAAGTATCCCAACTGCATCAGGTTGTGACAAAGCCCGTGCGTGGAGCCCTTCATCAGATTGTAGCGTTTCAGCCAGGAGAGCGGCGTAAAGTTCACTTCGAATTTCAGATGATCCTGCAGATCATCGATGCCGATTGTCCTCAGGCGACGAAAGACGTGCTCGCGTGCCCGGTCGCGGATCTCAGCCCAATCCTGTTCTCCGTTTTCGCTCATGTGCCCCACCGGGGCAATTGCGATCACCGTATCCTGGCCTTCGGGCGCCATGGCTGGATCGAGCCGCGCCGGGGCGTGGATATAAAGACTGGGGTTGGCGGGCAGGTCGAGGTCCCGAATGATGCTCTTGAAATTGTCGCGGTAATCATCGGCGAGGAAGAGCGTGTGGGGTGGCAGTTGCTTGTAGGGTTTATCCACTCCCCAGAAGAAACTGACGACCGAGCAGGAGAAGCGTTTGCGCTCCAGTCGCTTTGAGACGCCATCCTGAGGCAGCAGATTTTTGTAGACGTACGGCAGGTCGGCGTTCGCGAGGACCACATCCGCCCTGAGATGACGACCATCGTCCATGACGACGCCGTGGGCATGATTCCGGTTCACGTCGATTCGCTCCACCGCGGCCTCGAACTCGAACTCCACGCCCGCGCGGGCAGCCAGCTGCACGAGCGCCTCCACGATGGAATACATCCCGCCCTGGGGATACCAGACGCCGTGCGCCAGCTCGGTGTAGGGCATCATCGAAAAGGTGGCGGGCGCCTCGAAGGGGCTCAACCCCATGTACACATCCTGAAATGTAAAAGCGGCCTTCAAGCGCGGGTCATCGAAATAAGCCGACATGTTGCGGTAGTGATTGGCAAACGGCTTCATGCGGAAGGCCAGCGGCACGTTGCCGAGGTTGAAGAAATCAGTCGCTTTGCGGAAATCGCGGTTGACCATTTTCTCCATGCCCAAATGGTAGTGGCGATCCCCCTCATCGATGTAGCGCAGAAGGCTTTGAAAACTGCCCGGCTCGAAAGCTTCCAGTTGCTGCCGCATGGATTCCATGTCGGAGGTCAGCGCCAGTTTGCTGCCGTTGTCGAATGCCAGATGATAGGTCGGGTCGACGCGCTGCAGTTCCAGCATTTCGCGCATGGACGCTTCCGCGCCCAGCGCGGCGAACTCCGCTTCATACAACAGGGGCATGACCAGCAGGGTGGGACCCACATCGAAGTGGTGCCCGTCGCGGCTGAAGCGGTCGCAGCGCCCGCCCGGGCGTGAGTTTTTCTCCAGAACGGTCACTTTCATGCCGCGTTTGGCAAGATGGGTCGCAGCGACAATTCCGCCGATCCCCGCACCGATCACAAGAATAGATTTCGATTTCATAATTTCCTTTACAGATTGTTTCCTGCGCCGTGAACCGCGGCACGCGCCTACGATCAAAATTTCCTGAACGGTTGCGAGACGACGGCTTGAGGCGCAGCTTCCAGTTCCCGCAAATTCAACAGCGACGAAAGCGTAAGCAATCCCATCTGCAATCCAGCCCCAAGACCCTTCCGCTCGTTGTATTCAGGGCGCAGGGAATAATTTTCCTGTTCGATGGTATCCAGGATCCATTCGAAGCGCGCGGTATATGCCAGGCCCGCCAGCCGGCAGCGCGGCTCTTCGAGGCGGGCGAGATACTTGCAGCCCGCACGAAAATATTCGCGCGCCAGCTGGATGCGGCTTTGCACCCAGCGCCGGTATCCCTGGTGATGGATATGCTGCGGTCCCATGTGAGCGGCATCCAGCACCTCACGCGGGATGTTGTAATAACCAGCCTGCACATCATCGTATGTGTCCCTCAACATGTGTGTGATATGGGCAGCTGTCACCGCCAGGTAGCGGGTTTCGTCGTGCGGCGCATAACTGCCATGTCCGATGAAATAATGCATTGCCTCGGTCACGGCGCTGGCAAGCCAGCGCGTGTAATCGTTCAACTCAGCCTGTGAGATCAACCGGCCGCGCCGTTTCGCATCGAAGTCCATCACCTGCATCATGCTGCGCAGATAGGATTGCAATCCGCTGTTCTTCTCATGATCATGTGCGACCAATTCGATCAGCATGTTCTCTTCGGCGGTTGCATCGGGAACTGATTCGCCCCGGTAGCATTTCTCGAGCAGGCATTTTTGCCGCTCGAGGAAAGCCATTCGCTGCTGCGCTTTGACTTCACGCAGCGAGGAGCCTGGTTCTGCATCGAGAGTATCATCCACCCATCGAAAATAGGCGTATGCACGGTAAGCATCTGCAATGCGTTCGCGGTCGACCAGAAAACGGATCGTGTAGTACGTCTGCTGGCTGGCGGCTTTGGTAATGGAGGAAGCTAATCTGAGTTGTGAGGCTGTAGTGTTCATTGCTATATTGTACGAAAAAGTACAGGTTTGGTTTCTGGTGTCCCTATCATACATCCTGCTCGAAAAAGACTCCCCTACCAATGGGGGAGTCTTCTACTGGTCAAGTGGACAGGCTGATCGGATAAGTTTTGTGAATCGAGCCTGTGAAGGAGAAAGAGCCGGCCGCTAGTCTTTGCCCTCGAAGGTTACGCTGGCGGTCATGCCCCAACGCATGGCGGGATGGACGTCTGTCAGCAGAATGGTGACCTTGTATACCACATCCCCTTGATTCTCCGCGTAGGTCTGCCCGATCGAAAGGATCGTGCCTTTGAGTTCCACGTCGGGGAGGGCATCCAGTTTCACGCTGACCGGCTGATCCTCAGCCAGTTTCACGACATCGATCTCGGTCAAGTCGGTGGTCTCGATCAGCCAGGTGGAAAAATCGGCTACGGTCACCGCGATTTCACGTGGGTTGATCGAGTTGCCCTCTTTGGCATAGATCTCCGCCACTACGCCGTCGAAGGGCGCGGTGACCGAGAAGGCTGCCAGGGCGGCCTGGGCTTTCGTCAGCCGCGCTTCCAGCACAGCCAGCTGGTCGCGATCCACTCCACCGTCCTTCATGCGGTCATACCTGCGCTGGGCTTTGTCCACCTCCGCCTGTTTCAGCGCCACGTTATTCTCGGCTTCAATAATCCAAACCTCGGGCGCGGGACCTTTGGAATGTTTGGTCCGAATGCGGGTCTGTGTCTCTTTTTGGTTGTGGATGTAATACACGAACGTTTCCGATATGGGTACTTTCGGCGAATTCCTGAGATAGTTCAAGTACTGAACTGCGTCAGAATGGTCTTCCTTTGCCTGCTTCAGGTCGATGACCGCCTGCGCAAAGTCCTCGTCTGAGATGTTGAGCAGATCGTTCAATTCCTTCCGCGCGCTGACCAGCTCGAGCCTGGCAGCGGCATATTGGGTGTCCGATTCGCCACCCAGCCGGATCAATTCCTGCCCCTGTTTGACGGACTGACCCTCTGCCACCAGCACTTCACTGACGATGCCGCCGGCAGTGAAGGCAATTTCGGCGTAGCGGACCGGCTCGACCCGGCCTTCGGCAATGATCGTATTGTCCGCGATGACCGGCGGGATGACCTCCGGGGTGGCCGTCGCTGCGCTGCCTGGAGCAGAGCAGGCTGTAAACAGCAAACTCAGCCCTACAAGAGTGATAAGTAATTTTTGTTTCATAATTTGTGACTCCGCGATTTTCCTCAATGTTAATTATACGAGGTTCGAAGGAAAACTCCTCAACCAGTGGAGGAGTTTCCCATTGGTCAAGTGGATAGGTTAATTACGGACCTCTTTGTCGGATATATTTGCTTACGTCCACGTTATAGTTCAACTCCTCCAGTGTGAAGACTGCCCAGGGTTTGCCCTGATCCAGCCAGGTGGCGGAGCCCGCTGCGCCGAGCTTTGTCCCTGCGATGGTTGGTCCCGGTTCATTTTTTGTGATCCACAGAACTTTTCTGCCGCCTTCCCCCGCTTCGCGAAAGCGCATGGCTTCCATCAGATCGATCAGACCGGTTTCGGGGTCGAAGCGCACGACGAAATTCTCTTCCTGGTCTTCGAAAGGCACGTACAACAATGCCGTATGTTCGTCCACAGGCGCCCAGTGGACACGGTTATCGGTCAGCCAGATGGAGGGGAACCAGCCTGCCTCCGCCCAGACTGCCAGATTCGCACCCTGATTGGTATTGGGATCGTCGTAAAACGAGCCCATTGGACTCTCGAAGAAGCTTTCCCCGCCCAGATAGCCTTCATCGACTTTCAGGAACGGTATCCCGAACCAGGTTGCTTCGATGTAGTGGCGATAATCCCGGCCCGCGTTATGGACGAAGACAAAGCGCGCCGGCAGCTTGACCCCGAACGGGCTCATCACCGCGCGGCCTTTCATCACAGCCGTTTCAATGACCGGGACCTCGTCGCCGTACACGGTTCGATAGAACCGTTCGACTGGAGCGGGCAATCCTGCCGGCAGCGGGATTGTTTCCAATTCAGGTGTTTTTTCCGGGTAGGCAACAAATGATCCGGGCTGGACCTGTAATCCCAGCCAGCCCAGCAGGCCGATGAGGACAAGGAGGGCGGTAATGATGATGACTAATTTCATGAGATTTCCTTATCGAGTTCTTACGATTTGGAGACCGATGAGTCGCGGAAGAGCGAATCATCGTTTTGAGGTTTTCACGTTTCAAATTACCTTTGCGAGCGCTTCCGCTTGATCCTGCCAGCGCCGGTCACGATGACCGTTTTCCCGCGTAAATCTTCAGGAGTAAGCCCAAGCCGGGAAATAATCGTTGCCATATTCACTTCTTTCTGCTTTTATTATCAGTAGTTCACGAAAGGGCTTGAACATGGTTAACTTGGTTCCGACCAAGGAGACCAAAGCCAATGTCCAAGCCCGGTACCAAGAT
>JAFGCG010000160.1 GCA_016932715.1 Anaerolineales bacterium | reverse complement strand
TGGTACCTTCGTGTCCGTAGGAGCCGGTATCGGTGTATGCGTTGGTACCTTCGTGTCCGTAGGAGCCGGTATCGGTGTATGCGTTGGCGCCGGCGTGTTCGTAGGAGCCGGTATCGGTGTATGCGTTGACGCCGGCGTATTCGTAGGAACGGGCGTTGCTGTATCTGTGGGTACGACTGTGCTGGTAGGCCTGGCAGGGATGGAAGTCGAAGTAATACCTGGTGAATCTTCCCTGGGCTTTCTGGGCGGATCGTCCACCAGCACGGGTGGCTGGATCAGAAAAGCTTCCACCTCGTCCACAGCAGTTCCCGGATTTGCAAAGGTGATCTTGATAAACCTAACCGTCACCGGTCCAAATTGTGCCCGGATTGTTTCCGGACCCGAAACGATGCCAGTGAAACCAGTCTGTTCTGAATTATAGACCTCTGTATATTCAATGTAATCGTTGCTGCTGTTCCCATCCGCGTACGCATCATCGGAGAGCGCCACCGCAATAACGAACTGGCCTGGGTCACGGTCATTAAATTTGCCGAGGCGATCTCTGCCAAACGCAATCATGTTAATGGTTGTGCTTTTACCGAGGTCTATCTTGACCCAGCTGTAGGCGCTGTTACTGACCCAGCTTGCACCCGGACCATATAGACCGTCATTCACATATGCAGCCTTGTGAATTCCATGATAACCAGGAAGTGTGTCTTTAGCCACTGCGGGCCGCGCCGATCCATTTCCCTGGTACGTCAAATCCTTTCCGCCAAACTCCCCTGCCAGGCACAACGGCGGCAGATAACCGGGCTTACAGATTACCTGCGCGACTTCACTCGTACTCGTTGCTGCCAAGCCGTGGCCGGGCTGGGAAAACCCGCCTTGCGTGGAAGATGGATTGAGTGATTGGACAGGGTTTCTCAACAAGGATCCCATAAACGCAGCCAGCATCAAACCAATGACCACCAGCGATGTACGCACCGTGTTCATTGTCGGCATGGACGGCATCTTTAGCTTGTATGGGAACAAGTTTCGTACGGAGGCGCGCAGTGCATCCAACACACTGACCCTCCCCCCTAGCGCAAGCTGGCGTTTAAAAGCCGCGCGTCTGGCAGCCATCAAGTTTGGAGGATATTCTGCCTCAACAGATTTCAGACTCTTCAAGAGCTTGATAATTTCTTGATCTTCCGAATGTAGTTCTTCCGTAATCCTCGCCCGCTTGTAATGCTCAATCTGATCAATAAAAGCCGCACGTCTGGCAGCACGTAACGCCAGAGGATAGTCCATAGCGATGGATTTCAAACTCTCCAAGTGCCGGAGAAATTGCCCATTTGAGGGCAAGCCATTCCCAGCCCGGCTTTTAGCCTGCTGTTCCACTTGCAGAATGAAGACAGCGCGTCTGGCCGCGAATAATTCAGCAGGATACTCTGCCTGCAGAGTTCCCAGGTGCCTCAGGATTTTGACGATTTCCTCGTTCCACCCTTGATCATGTGGAGAAGGAATTGGTTTCATTAAGCTACCTTGTAAGCCAGAGCCTTCCTTAATTTCGCGACTCCGCGATTCTGAATTACTTTTATGTTATAGACTTCCTTACCAATAATCTCAGCCGTCTCCCGCAGGCTAAAACCTTCCAGAAAACGCAAAATAATCACATGCCGTTGATCTTCTGTCAAATGGTTCTTGATTGCCAGGATCACGGCCTCGAAGAGCATTCGATCCTCCAGGCCCATCAGAGGGGAAGATCCGTCCTGTCGCAAAAAATCAACCGCTTCCAGTGGAGCTTCGCGACGGGAATAACGTGATCTATCAACGATCAGGTGATACGTCATTTCATAGAGGTATGAACGCAGGTTGGTACTCGGTCCATTCCCAGCGGACAATTGCTCCAGCAGTTTTGCAAACACATCCCCCACAACCTGGTCTGCCTCCAGAGGATCGTTGCACAAACGCAGCGCATAATTGTACAGTGGGGATGAATAAAGATCGAAGATCTTTATCAGCGCATCCTGATTCATGATCCTGGCAGCATCCAATAAAGTGATATCAGCTTCCATTGCAGCTGCCGCCGAAGAACCGCCAGGCCGAGTCCAGGCCCTGAGCGAAAATATAATTCTTGTACAAATTCATTTCCAATTACAATAAATTATTATGGCACGGAAGGATGAGGGATCCTGGCTCCAAAGCAGGGAACGGAAGTTATGACCGCTGCCATGTAGATTGCCGCTTCTAATTAGGACCTGTCCCGTCCAAATTATAGCACTTATCGCCTGCCGTAGAAACAGGAATTAGCAATAGAAAAAAGCCCCTGATCGTATCGGACCATCAGGGGCTTTTCCTCTCGAAATTTTGGCTACATGTCTTTGTTCACCAGCTTCTTTTGCGGTGATCAGACTCCCGCGCGGCTTACTCCCAGGCAGCGGGACCGGTCGCTCGATAGTTCCTGGCAAGGAGCTCCAGATCGAGCACGTTGATGATCCCATCGTTGTTCAAATCTGCTGCAGCCGGAGTAGTTGTGTTATAGCTCATCCCGATCGTCATGGCATCGAATTGATCGATGACATTGTTGTTATCAATGTCACCTGCCAGCAGGGTGATTGTCGGCAGCGAGTCGATGGCTCCAGTCGTAAGTGTGACAGTACTCTGAGCGCTGAGGAAGCCGGGGGCTGTGGCATACACAGTATACGTCCCGCTGGGAACCGTGAAACCGAAGGTCCCATCGGCATTGACTGTCCCGGAAGCAGCCACTGTGCTATCTGCATTGAGTAGACTGACCGTCACTGGTTTGCCTGCCAGCACTTGTCCGGTAACTGTCCCGACTGAAGTAACGGGCGTTGACGTCGGTGTAGGAGATTCAACCGGCGTGGATGTCGGCGTAGCGGTCGGGGTGGCTGATTCGTCGGGTGTCGCTGTGGGAGTCGGTGACGTCAGCCAGGCATACGTGGAAACGATCTGCCCAAAGACGGTCGTCTCAGCCGCTTCGTCGTAGAGTGGAATAGGAGTGGCAAATACATCGGGGTTGGCGGCGCGCAGAACGAAGTCGAGGCTGACACACGCGTTATCACGCAAGGTGGAGTAGGCTGTCCATTTATTGATATGTCCAGCCGTGCCATCCTGTCCGGTCTCCTTGAGGAAAGTGATGTCATTGATGACAACCGTTTCTGATGTCTCCAGTATCGAACTGACTGCCAACGGACTATGACAGGGAATAGCACCCTCATTGACGATGACCTCCAGATATTTTTCACTCAGATTCGTGCCCGGTACAAAGGGCAAGTTAATGCGGGCGTAGTTGTCTGTGCGACCCTCAAGGATTTGGGCTTCCTGTGGATATTGGAATTGGAAGTTGTAGGCAGCATTGGTGAAGGTCAGCCAATCGCTTGCAGGCAAGGTGGAGGTTGACGTGGCCGTAGGTGTAGGAGATGCCTCCGGTGTAAGCGTCGGGGTGGGAGATTCGACCGGCACAGGCGTCTGTGTAGCGGGCGGCGTACCAACCGTCAGGCTGGCTCCGAGCGACTCAATCTGCGTGAGAACGCTGTCTCCCTTGGAGACGCGCGCGCTGCACTCGATGGGACTCTGCCCTACTGCCAGACCTCTGGCATCGAAGGTAAATGCAGTTCCACCCGTAGTCGCTTTATTTCCACTACTGCCCGCAACTGCAATGATGAAACTTCCATTCTGCGGACCACTGATCGCCACGGCTGGATCGGCGCCAAACAGGCTGGCAACTGTAATGTTGCTCGCTTCGACCACACTTGCATCGTAGGTGCAGGTAAATTCAGTGCTTGTATACCCTTCTGTGGGTATGTTATTCAAACTGACCGTAGCGACAGCCGTCTCACCCACATTCACATTCGACGGGGCGACCACAACCGCGGCATACGGATCGGTGGGCACAGGCACATCGTTCTTCTCCAAAAGCAAACCATAGAAACCATTCCCTGTTTGCGGCTGAACCTGGACAAAATAACTGCCCGCAGGTTGAGTGCTTGTCAATGTCTCCGCGCCGTGCGTAATTTCATTTCCCTCTGCGTCCAGCAGAATGAGCAGGGGAACCAGGCCGCTGGTCACCGAGGTCGCCGTCAGCGTAAATGTGTTCGTCTCACTGAGCACGAACGACCATTTCTCGTAACGATAGGTGTCCAGGCTGCCGGTATAAATCGTATCCCACGTGATGGGACCACGCAATACAATTTGAAGGTCGAGGGAATTCATGAGAAGCTGGAAAAGACCCAGCGTTTCGTCATTTTTTGTAAAGCTTGTTTTGTTGAGGAGCGGAACATAGCCAATCTCCCAGCCTGCAAAAGTTGCATTACGCAGCGTGGGGCGCAGCATGAAATGCAGATGTGGAATATTGATCTCCTTGCTGCCCGGGCAAAACTTTTGCGTCGAGCCGTTGGCAATGACTCCCAGACGCTGGTTGCGATAAACGATATCGCCCTGGTTCACCTGGACATTGGCAAGGAACTGGTATTCCGTGACCCAGCCGCCCTCATGGCTGATCTTCAAATGGCAAAAGGATTTTTCGGTCACCAGTCCGGCAGCTGCAGCGGTGACCCAAAAACTGGAGGTGTTCTCCCCGACGCTCATATCCTTATGCGGAGCAAAATCAATGGCGCCGCCAACAGTATAGTGATGTGAGCTGTCTAAAGGTCGTTTGGTGCCGTTATCCAGTCCATCGATCGCCATCCAGGCAACCCCCTGGTCCCAGGGCAATTGAAACAGATCGACTGGCGGAAGACTGGTTGAGTCAAGAGCGCCGGCAGTCTGGGCTGGGAAGAACGAAACCAACAACACCAATAGACTAACAGCCCGAAGCAAATGTTTAGTTTTCATGGTAGCTTACTCCTCGTGTCTTTCAAATGGGCCATAAAAAGAATCCGTTTTGGTTTCTCATCTTAAATTGATTGGCCGGTTCACGCTCATGTCTGTGCTGCTACGACCCGAACACAAATAAGGCGCTCTTTCCCAGCCGCACGACGTCACCCGGCTTTAAAGCGGCAGAGCTTTTTCGAATTGCCCGGCCATTGACGAAGGTCTCACCGCCCAAATCCATCAGGTAATAACGATTGTCTTTCGTAAAAATCTTGGCGTGCTGGCTGATGACATGCGGGTCATTGAGACAAATTTCGTTCACAGTGTCGCGTCCGATATAACAGGGCAGTCTCTGCAGTGCAAAACTTTTCCCCGCATGCGGACCGTGCCTGATTTGCAGAATGGGCGCCTGAGCCGATGCCGGCACTTTTGGGGTGGTCGTTGATCCAAGGCGAAGCCTTTTGAAAACAACGAACATCGCAGCGACGACCAGCAGCGTTGCAAATAATGCTATTAACCAGCCGGTCACGTTCTGACTGGAGGCGGGTGGCGGGTCGAGTGGCAGAATCGCCCCCGACAGGGGCTGGTCCGGTTGAGAGGCAATCACCTCTTTGTCGATGTTCAGCGCAATATTCTTTTGACCAATGGTCACGCCAGCCAGGGGAGCCGCAAAGCCTGATTCATTACGGATGGCAAGCGCGGCGCTCTCCAGCGTGAGGTCCGTCTGGCAGGCTCCCAGCGTTACGAACCTCACCTCAGCGAGCACGCCATTTATGGCTTGAGGCACAGTGCTGGCATAGGAACCATCCACCAGGCCGGTGAGTTGGGGCAGAGGCAAGCCATTCATCCCGGGAATGGGACTGGCAGCATTGACCGGCCGCAGACAATTCGGGTCGTAGCGGATTTGAAACGTAAATCCCTGGACGGGTGTTGCAGAGGCAGCATTGACGACAACCTTAACCGTTTCTCCCGTCTTAAAGGAGGTCATATTCGCTGTAAGCCAAATGCCCTCGGCCGTCTGAGCATTGGCATTCATCACAACAGCAAAGGTCAAGATAGTTGCAAGGAGTAATACAGTAATAGGTTTCATCGCAACTCCAAAGGCAGGGGGCGCATGGATCCATGCGCCCCCCTGCTTATAGCGTTCTTACCATTCAAGTGGACCGGCTGCTCGATAGTTGCGAGCCAGGAGTTCCAGATCCAGCACGTTGATAATCCCATCGTTGTTCAAGTCTGCCGCAGCCGGAATAGCTGTGTTGTAGCTCATCCCGATTGTCATGGCGTCAAATTGATCGATCACATCGTTGTTGACGATATCGCCTGCCAGCAGGGTAATTGCCGGCTTCGTGCTGGTTTCACCAGCCGTAAGAGTCACACTGCCCTCCGCGCTCAGGAATCCGCTGGCGGTGGCACGCACGGTATACATTCCGGCAGGAGCGGTGAGGCTGAAGGTCCCATCGGTATTGGCAGTTACCGATGTAACAAGCATATCCTCCGCATCGTACAGACTGACCGTCACCGCTTTGCCCGCCAGCACCTGCCCGGTCAGCGTTCCATCGACAGGGACGGGTGTAGCAGTGGGCGTAGGTGATTCGACCGGCGTAGGGGTCGGTTCTTCCGTCACCGGCGTGGGGGTCGGCTCTTCTGTAACCGGCGTGGAGGTCGGCTCTTCCGTCACCGGCGTGGAGGTCGGCTCTTCTGTAACCGGCGTGGAGGTTGGCTCTTCCGTAACCGGCGTGGGGGTCGGCTCTTCCGTCACAGGGGTGGCAGTCGGCTCTTCCGTAACCGGCGTGGGGGTCGGTTCTTCCGTCACAGGGGTGGCAGTCGGCTCTTCCGTAACAGGGGTGGGCGTGAGCGTCGGCGTGAGTGTTTCGACCGGTGTGGGTGTTTCCTCGAGAGCCAGGACGTTCAGGCTGGCAGGGGTAGAGGGAAGCGCCGTCAATACAGCGTCGCCTTTGGAAATGCGCGCTGCACATTCGATTGCCGTTTGACCCGCCTGCAAGCCTTCCACAATGAAGACAAAGGCAACTCCGCTTCCCAGGGCTTTCCTGCCATTGCTGGCTGCAACTGCAAGGATGAAACTGCCATCCTGCGGGGTGGTGGCTGCCATCACCGGGTCCATGCCAAAGAGGTCGGTGAGGCTGATCGCACCTACTTGAATCAAATTTGCATCATAGGTACAGGTGAATTCAGCGCTGGTATAACCTTCCGCCGGGACATCATTCAGATCGACCGTGACTGTAGCCGTCTCACCCACATAGATGCTCGCCGGGGTGACGACTGTCGATGCAGATGGCTGGCTTGGGGCAGCCACTTCCCGCAGCGTAAGCATGTAGAGACCCATGCCGCTTTCCGGCTGAACCTGGAATGAATAACTTCCGGCAGGCTGGGTGCTGGTCAATGAGCCCGTGCCACGCGCGAGTTCAATGTCATTTGAATCCAGCAGGATCACCAGGGGAACCACATCACCGGTAACTTTCGTCACCGTCACAACGAAATTGTGAGACTCAGTGAACTCGAACTTCCAGTTTTCGTAAATACCGGAACTTACGAAGCCGAAGTAGTTGGCATCCCAATAGTTTAGATTACGATCGATCACCACGGCATCCAATGCGGGAGCCGGGCCGGTGCTGGCGCTTGCATGTTGAACACTTCCAACAGAGCTCAACAGCATCGCAAGCAGGACAAAGATTTGAAAAAGACGTTTGGATCTCATGTCACATTCTCCTGATCGAACATGGTTTTTATGAAGCCGAATTAGATTCAGGCTTTTACGGACTCAACACACCACCAATAAGCTTGCCTTGCCTCCCGGTTACACATGGATGGACATACAGTTAAAGGCACCATCCTTATCAAGCACACAGGCTATACTCTCAAGGTCGAACTTCGATTATTCGGGCAGAATATCTTTTTTATTGTATGACTCTGTGGTCACCTGGTACGTTACAGGAGGGTTGCCGCGATGTTGCAAAAGGATTGCGCTTGAATCAGTACTTTTGGGTGAGGCGGAATCAAAAAGGCAGCAGGCTCTCAAACAGCCTGCTGCCTTTCTTTCCTGTACGGTAACGCGTGACTAGATCACGAGGCTCACTAATCTCCTGTTCGCCACGATCACCTTTTTCGGCTCCCTGCCTTCCAAATACTTCTGCACCGCAGCACTTGCCAGCGCAGCAGATTTGATTTCTGCCTCGCTCGCATCGGCTGCGACAATGATCCGGTCGCGCACCTTGCCGTTGATCTGAACTGGCAGTTCGAGGGTATCTTCCTGCGCGGCGGCTTCGTCAACTTTGGGCCATTTCTGTTCATGGATCGAGTATGGCTTGCCCAGCTGATTCGTCCACAGTTCCTCGGCAATGTGCGGAGCGACAGGCGCCAGCATCTTTAAGTAGAGTTCAGTCGCTTCCTCCCATTCCGGGCTGCCAGCCGCGCCTTCTTCGCGCGCCTTGTACATTTCGTTCAGCAGTTCCATCAAGCCGGAGATGATCGTATTGAACTCAAAATCCTCGAAGTCATTGGTCACTCGGCGCAGGGTCTGGTGGACGCGCCGGCGCAGGGTCCGCCTGGTTTCCGCGGAGGCAGTCCCCGGCTGAGTCGGATCGGTAAACAACGTCCAGACGCGGCGCAGCCAGCGCGCGGTCCCTTCGATCCCGCTGCTGTTCCACGGGCCGCCCTCCTGCCAGCGATAGGCGAACATCAGGTACGTGCGCAGCGCGTCGGTGCCGTACTGCGCGACCAGTTCATCGGGCGACACCACGTTGCCGCGGCTCTTCGACATCTTCTCGTTGTCTCCGCCCAAAATGATGCCCTGATTGCGCAGCTGCAGCATGGGCTCATTGCCCTCGACGATCCCTGCATCGCGCATTGCTTTGTGGAAGAAACGGGTGTACAGCAAATGCATGGTGGCATGCTCGATGCCGCCCGTGTAGATATCCACGGGCATCCAGTAGTTGTACTCGGCTTCGTCGAAAGGACCCTTGTCGTAGTCCGGCGACAAGTAGCGCAGGTGGTACCAGGATGAGCACATGAATGTGTCCATCGTGTCGGTTTCGCGCGTGGCCGGCTCACCGCAGATCGGGCAGGTTGTGTTCTTCCAGGTGGGGTGCAGCTTCAAAGGCGACTCGCCCGTCGGCTTCCACTCGACGTCGTCGGGCAACAGCACGGGCAGTTGATCTTCCGGCACGGGATTCCAGCCATGCACATTGCAATAGATCATGGGAATTGGCGAACCCCAGTAGCGCTGACGGCTGATCAGCCAATCGCGGTAGCGATAATTCACCGCGCGCTTGCCGATCCTCTTTTGCTCCAGCCATTCGGTCACAGCACGGATGGCAGGATTCTTCATACCCTTGTCGCTTGTCGCAGGCGTTCCGTTGAAAGGACTGCTGTTGATCATGACGCCCTCGCCTGCGTGAGCGACTTCCATCGTGTCGCCGTTCAGTTCGACGCCCTCGGGCTGGATCACGGGAATGATCGGCAGGTTGTACTTCCGCGCGAACGCGAAGTCGCGTTCGTCGTGCGCGGGGACAGCCATGATCGCGCCCGTGCCGTAGGACATCAGGACGTAATCCGCGATCCAGATGGGGATGCGCTCGTTATTGACCGGGTTGATGGCATACGCGCCGGTGAAGACACCGGTCTTCTCCTTGTCAACCGCCTCGCGCTCGATATCGGACTGACGCGCGGCCTGCTGTTTGTAGGCTTCGACTTCGTCCTTTTGTTCGGGCGCGGTGATCTTATCCACCAGCGGATGTTCCGGCGAAAAGACCATGAAGGTCGCGCCCCACAACGTGTCGGGGCGGGTTGTGAAGATCTCGATGTCATCACCCATTTCGGTCTTGAAGATGACCGAGGCGCCTTCGCTGCGTCCAATCCAATTCGTCTGCAGGGTCTTGACGCGCTCGGGCCAGTCGATCTCATCAAAGCGCAGCAGTTCATCAGCATACTGCGTTGATTTGAAGAACCACTGTTCCAGGTCCTTCTTGATGACGGGGGTGCCGCAGCGTTCGCAGTGACGGTCCTCACCCCAGACCTGTTCGCGCGCCAGGGTGGTGTTGCAGTTGGGGCACCAGTCCACGGGCGACATCTTGCGGTATGCCAGTCCAGCCTTGAACAGCTGGATGAAGAACCACTCGGTCCACTTGTAGTACTCAGGGTCAGCGGTGATGGCTTCGCGTTCCCAGTCGAACATCGTGCCCATAGTCTTCAACTGCCGGCGCATGTTATCGATGTTCTTGTAGGTCCATTCCTTGGGATGGATGCCGCGCTTGATCGCCGCGTTCTCCCCGGGCAGGCCGAACGCGTCAAAGCCGATCGGGTACAACACGTTGTAGCCGTTCATACGCTTGTAGCGCGCCCGCGCGTCCGACGGCGCCATCGGATACCAGTGACCGAAGTGCAGGTCGCCGGAGGTGTACGGCAGCATCGTCAGGGCGTAATGCTTGGGGCGGGTCTCGTCGATCACGGCACGATACAGCTTATCCGCTTCCCATTTGGCTTGCCATTTACGCTCCATTGCCAGCGAATGAAAAGCATTGTCCTTGCGAGCGGGTGTTTCCGACTTGACAGGTCCGGACTTCACCTGTGTTAAAGCTCGCTCGACTTTCGGTGCAGGGATCACCGCTTTCAGCTCATCTTTCACAGGCACAACCGCTTTCGTAGTTTCTTTTACAACGGTCACTGCCATCTTCCTGACAGGTTTCACCGCCTTTTTGGCAGTAGTCCTTGTCGCAGTTTTTTTAGTAGCAGGCTTTTTGGCTGCACCTGCTTTGTTTCCTTTTGGAGAAGAGCTCGTGGCTTTCGTCGTCTTCTTGGGCTGTGCCTTCTTCACGGTCGTTGTGGACTTCTTTGTCGTTGTCTTTTTCACAGCCGGTTTTTTCGTTGTTTTCTTTTTCTTTGTTTCTGGCATTCGTTCCTCATCGATATAAGTTTCAGGTTCCAAGTCCCACGTCGCAGGTGGGTCGTTATTCACAAACGAGGAGGCGCGGAAGAAGAGGGCCTTCTTTCCAAAAGACATAGCTGATTCGAATTACGCTCTTCATTCGTGCCTCCTTTCAGGTTTTGACCATAGACCTTTAATGATCTGTTATGGTCAATCGTCTATCGTCCACGGTCCGACAAACAAAAATTCCTTCATCCACATCAGGGACGAAGGAAAGCCTCCGCGGTACCACCCGGATTGCGTTAGTTTTGCAGTTCAATAGTTTTATAGTTCGATAGTGTCCAAACCAACTACGCAACTATCTAACTACCTAAACTAACACCTCTCTTTTGGCTGTAACGGGCTTGCCCGCCGCTGACTACCCGCAGTTTGGCTGCATTTCACCAGCAGAGTCCTCTTTCGAGAAACAGGCGAGTTCAGTCTTTGTTCATTGGCATTCCCGTTAGATGCCGCTGAAGGGCTTCCACCTCACTTTCCCTTCTCGCTGACGGGATGACCTACTACTCCTGTCGTGACTTTTAGTCGGGCGGATGCAAGACCCACCCTTACATTGTGGACCCAGGGGGATTCGAACCCCCGACCTTCTCAATGCCATTGAGACGCGCTCCCAACTGCGCTATGGGCCCAGGATGATTTTCGATTTTGGATTTTCGATTTACGATTTGGATTGTACCTGAACACTCGCCAATCAAAAATCATAAATCGTAAATCTGTGGACCTGAGGGGATTCGAACCCCTGACCTCCTCAGTGCGATTGAGGCGCGCTCCCAACTGCGCTACAGGCCCATCAACAAAGCGAATGACATTCTACTTGAGGCAATAGGGGATGTCAAGCAAAAGCCGCTTTCGTTGCAATGATGCTAGGAAGGGTTTTCCTCCACAATCGCGACCGCTTTACTATGCGGGTCGAATCGAACCTGTACGGAACTGCCAAGCGTATATCGAGGGATCATATGCATGGGGAGCATTTTCTCAGCCCGCGCCTGGAAGGATGGTTCTGTCGCCGGGCGTACATCCAATAAAAAACTCATGCCGACATAGTAATTGTTGACCGTCTGACCTGTAGGCTCGATCCCTTTGATGGTGGCACTTGCAAGTTGTCCATGGGCAAGCAGAGAACGGTTTTGTGCGGCGCCTATCACCGCGGAACCAGAGAGGAAAAGGAGCGCCAGGACCATCAGTGCACCTGTACCCAGCATGGATCCCCTGGTAAGCAACGGTAGTTCTATCCAATCATAGGAACCGCCAGGCATTTTTGCCATCCCGATGAAAATCCCCGTAAATGGGATCCACATCAGAGCGAAAAAAAGCCAGCCAAGTCTGCGCAATCGACGAGAAGAGAACATCTGTCACCTCACTTTTACAAAAAGCATACCATAATAAGAGCCTCTATGTCCAAATATCCGGGTAGCACATTTGCACTATTTTGCGCGCGATTTACCCTGCCCGGGCTCTGCCATTTGTTGTATAGTTGGAGAAATCATTCAGGGAGACCGATACAATGAATGCTGAAATCCAGCCACTCTACCGCATTATGGATTTACACCAGTCAGACCGTCCGCGCGAGCGCCTCGCCTCGCTGGGACCGCAAGCCTTGTCCAACGCCGAGTTGATCGCCATTCTGCTGCGCGTCGGCGTGAGGGGCGAGAGTGCCGTCGCCGTCGGTCAGCGGCTGCTCAACAAGTTCGGCGGCTTGAGCGGGCTGCATCGCGCCCCGTTCAAGGAACTGGTGGACCAGCACGGACTCGGCGAAGCGAAAGCCTCCCAGATCAAAGCCGCGATCGAACTGGGCCGGCGCCTGCCTCTCGAATCCCCGGAGGAGCGCGCCGCGATCAACTCCCCCGCGGACGCGGCTGCGCTGGTGCAGTACGAAATGTCCGCGCTGGAGCAGGAGCATCTGCGCGTAATTCTTCTGGATCGCAGAAACCGCGTGATGGAGACAGTGGAGGTCTATAAAGGCTCTGTCAATTCCTCGCAGGTCAGGATTGGGGAAGTGTTCAAGGAAGCCATTCGCCATAACGCTTCGGCAGTGATCGTGATCCACAACCACCCCAGCGGCGACCCGACTCCCAGCCCCGACGACGTCGCGGTGACGCGGGCGATTGTCCAGGCCGGCAAGTTATTGGACCTGGAAGTGCTCGATCATTTGGTGATCGGTCAGGGGAAGTGGGTATCGCTGAAGGAGAGAGGCTTGGGATTTGCGTAAACAAGTTTTCTGTCTCGGTGTCTTCTTTGCATCCACAGCTTTGTTGGCTTGTTCACACTCGCCTGTAGTGGGGCCGCTTACTACCAGTATTACACCTACAAATTCCACAACAATCTATCCTGGTTCAACCTCTGAAGTTACTGTTTCTCCAGCAGTTTTTACTACTCCGCTTGTATCATATACTCCTATAAAGCCAGAAATCCAAATTGTCTCTCCAAATAGGCGTGAGGTTAAACTTGCAGAATTAGGGCTGAATGATTCGACGAGTCTACTTCTTTACTATCAACCAAGTAACAGTCTCAGAATAATATCGGGTAAAGATGTTACTCCCCAAAAAATACCAAACATTGATCCAGGAGCAAATTTTACTCGGATCAACCTCCGCCATATTAGCCCTGACCATAAATGGTTTACTTACTATACTTTCAAGGAAGTAAAAGACGATCTCGTATATCACGATTATTGGATCAGTTCCATCAATGGTAAAAACCAGTGGATCATTGCCCCCGGAGTGAGTAGTGGCATGTATGCGGAGTGGGTTACAAATGAGCAAATTGAACTATGGCATTATCAATCCAGATACAATTGCCCCAAAAGGATCGCCATCCTAAATCCATTTTCCAGGGAAACTGTTGTTCCACCTGAAGCACCCTCTTCTCCGATACCACAGTGCGTGTTTCCACTGAGTACTAATCCTGACGGCACAAAAACGATTTATTATGAAGAGGGCACATGGACCTGGAACATTTTTGATTTCAATACTGGAGCGAAACAAAGGGTATTCCCATGGTTATCACAATCAGAGGCCAGCAAACTTTGGCCAAGATATATTCGATGGTTGCCAAGCGGAATAACTTTGGCATTGCCCAACCATGATAGTGTTGATTTCGCTATTGATTTACAACCATCATCTGCGTCGGATATCAATGGCCAGTGGAACAAATTGTTGTTACCATCTTCAAATACGATTCTTAATAATTCCTTCCCATGGTGGTCGTTAGATGATGGATTAATTGGCTTTGATATGGTCGAATCGGATGTGGACTTGATTATTGATCGAAGAGAATCTCCACCGTCCAAGTTTATCATTCTTGATTTGCGACATTCAATTCTTTATGACTACAATTTGGATAGAGCGAAAACAGGAGATAGGCAAAAAGTATCTGATTACTTTATCTCTGCTTCGGCAGATAATCGTTTCCTGGCATGGACTATCTATGAACCGCCTGATATGAGCTATGCCAGTGAAACAGTAGTCCTAGAACGCGCGACGGGTCGGATAGCACGCATAAAGGGTTTTGAGTTTTTTGGTTGGGGAGAAGTCGAGCCACCGTGATATCCCAAGCAAATATTTTCTAGTGAGAAAGTGCGTGTTCATTTGTTGATTGCAGATAAGCCTGGGGTAAAATTTCTTTCATTCCAAAGACTTCGGGAGGAGCCGCGCATGACTCAATTTGACATGTTCAGCCAGGGCGCAAACAAATTCGAATCCCTTGAAGAAGTGATCGATGTGTTGAAGCGCATGAAGAACGATCCGCTTGCCGGGGCGGGCACGAATGTGGTCATCAGCCGCGGGAACCCGAATGCCAAACTGCTGATCATCGGCGAAGCGCCGGGACCGGAGGAAAATATCAAGGGGAAGCCGTTTGTCGGGCGCGCCGGTCAGATGCTCGACAAGATCCTTGAGGCGGCAAACTTCGACCCGGAGAAGGATGTTTACATTACGAATTCCGTGTTTCGAATGCCGCCGGGCGAGGACGGGAAAGCTTTTCGAAAACCCACCACCGAGGAAATCGAATATTATCGTCCGTATGTCTTTGAGATCATCCGTCTGATCGATCCGCGTGTCATCCTGTTGACAGGGAATGTAGCCTGTCAATCCGTCCTCGGAAAGACCGGCATCACCAGCCTGCGCGGGAACTGGACCCAGGCCGGAGAGCGTTGGATCATGCCGATCTTCCATCCATCCTACCTGCTGCGTAACCCTGCCAGGGACCCTGGCTCTCCCAAAGCGCTCATGTGGGAGGATATTCGCGAAGTCCGCAGGAAATACGACGAACTAACTGCAACCAACCCGCTCGATCACTCGTAATTAAAGTAGAGTCTTGTTGGTTCGCTAAACAAACCTCCAAATATTGACAAGGCTTATTACAAGTCGTATACTTTTTCTTGTTCGATGGGGAGTAGCTGTGGCGCTTTGCAAGAAACCCCGCGCCAGTGGATAGTCGTCATGACAGAGCCCTGGCTCCAACCCTGGCTCTCGGCTACCATAAGTACTTCAGCGAGACCACCGCAACGCCCGTTGTTGGTGGTCTTTTTCTTTGTGTGCAGCAGCCACCTTGACTCTCGAATAGACAGAGGTGTAAAATATTTAGGATAGACTAAATTTTTATTTAGGATCACTTCAGCGTCATCGAAATGGAGTATGCGAAGGTTACTATGATGAGATCAGGATCTTATTCAAACTCATATCAAGCGGAAACGCAAAAAAGCGTCAATCTTGATGGACGTCTGGTCGACCTGCGGGAGGTGATGAAAACGTACCAGGGTACGGCCGGCACGTTCACCGCCCTCAAAGGAGTGGACTTGCAGGTCGAATCGGGCGCCTTCGTCTCGATCATCGGCAAATCTGGCAGCGGGAAGTCCACGCTCATCAACGTGATCACCGGGATCGACCGCCCCACCTCGGGCGAGGTGATCGTCGATGAGGTGCGCGTCCACGCGCTCAACGAAGAGCAGATCGCGATCTGGCGCGGGCGCTCGATCGGCGTGATCTTCCAATTCTTCCAGCTCCTGCCCACTCTCACTGCTGTTGAAAACATCCTGCTTGCCATGGATTACGGTGCAGAATATCCGGCCGCCGAGCGGCCCGAACGAGCCATGCACCTGCTCGAGCTGGTGGGCATGGCAGACCGGGCGCACCGCCTCCCGAATTCACTCTCCGGCGGGCAGCAACAATGTGTGGCGATTGCGCGGGCGCTGGCAAATGATCCGGTCCTGCTCACCGCGGATGAACCCACCGGCAACCTCGATTCGAAATCAGCCGAGATGGTTTTCCACCTTTTCGAGAATCTGGCGCGAGCCGGAAAAACGATCCTCATGGTCACTCACGACAATGAACTGGCTGCACGTGCCCAGCGCACGATCAGGCTTGCCGACGGCAAGATCGTCGATGAGTTTACGAACCGTTAGCCTGCGGAGCTGCAAATGATCGAACAAAACATTCATTCAAATACACGCGAAGCACGCTGCAAGGCAGCAGTGCGGACAGGCGAGACGCACCCGCTGATCGATGTACGAAATGTGGTCAAGATCTACAACAGCCTGGCGGGCTCAGTGACTGCCCTGCAAGGCATTGACCTGCAAGTCTATGCCGGGGAGTTTCTGGTTGTGACCGGAAAATCCGGCAGCGGAAAGACCACCCTCGTGAACATGGTCACCGGGCTGGATCGCTCCACCTCCGGAGAGATCTGGGTTGCCGGTTCCCCTCTGCACAACTTCAGCATGGAAAAAGCAGCCAAATTGCGCGGCAAAACGATGGGGGTGGTTTTCCAGTCCTTCGAGCTTCTGCCGACACTGACAGTGCTTCAAAACGTGATGCTCCCCATGGACTTCGCGCGGCGCTACTCCCTGCGGGAACAGCGTCAGCGCGCCATGCAGCTGCTCGAACAGGTGGACATCGCCGAGCACGCCAGGAAACTGCCGACTGCCCTCTCCGGAGGCCAGCAGCAACGACTGGCGGTCGCGCGCGCCATGGCGAACGACCCGACGATCCTGGTGGCGGATGAGCCCACCGGCAGCCTGGATTCGGCGACGGCGACCGCGGTCATCGATCTGTTCGTAGACCTGGTCCGCCAGGGTCGCACGATCCTGCTGGTCACACATGACAAGGATGTAGCCAAACGCGGGTCGCGGACCGTCACCCTCGCAGACGGGGAAGTGATCGGCGTAGAGGAAAGGGAAGGCACACATGCTTAAGCCGCGCTGGTATAAAGTCATCAATGATCTGTTTGGCAACAAGACGCGCACATTGCTGATCGTGCTGTCTATGGCTGTGGGGCTGTTCGCCATCGGGATCATCCTCAGTGCCCGCACGATTTTGTCCGAAGGGCTGGCGAGCAGTTTTGCAGCCATCCAGCCGTCGAGCGGCACAGTCAGAACACTCGAGCCTTTCGATGAAGATTTTCTGCAGGCTGTGCGCTCCATGCCGGAGGTACAGGAGGCGGATGCACGTCGAAATATCTCCGCACGCGTGGAGGTTGCACCGGGAGAATGGAAGAACATTACCCTGTTTGTGATCGCGGATTACAACGATATTCGGGTGAACAAGGTGACCTCAGAAAGCGGAGCCTGGCCTCCACCGGAACGTGAAATCCTGATCGAGCGCGCCGCGCTGCCGGTCCTCGGTTCGAATGTTGGCGATGTGGTGCGCATCAAGATGCCCAGCGATACTCAGCGGGAAATGCGCATCGCCGGCCTGGCATACGACCCTGCCCAGTTACCCGCCCAATTCGATAGCACGCCGTATGGATATATCTCCTTCAAGACCCTGGAGTGGCTGGGTGAACCCTATGGATTCAACGAGTTGCAAGTGATCGCCACCCATCCCGAAGATAAAGTTTGGGCGCAGCACGTGGTGAACCTCGTCAAGGACAGAGCCGAAAGATCCGGCTATACGATTCCGCTGAGCATGACGGCTGAACCAGGTCAACTGCCCATGGACGACATCCTGCAAGGGCTGCTCTTGCTGATGGGCTCCCTCGGCATACTGTCATTGTTCCTGAGCGTCTTTTTGGTCATCAATACGGTTTCCGCACTGCTGGCGCAGCAGAAACGCCAGATCGCGGTGATGAAAGCCATCGGCGGTGGCAGCCTGCAGATCCTGGGCATGTATCTGGTGATGGTCATTTCCTATGGGATTCTGGCACTGTTAATCGCCATTCCGCTTGGCACGCTGGGCGCACGCGCGCTGAGCCAGATGCTGGCGACCATGTTCAACTTTAACCTGGGCACGATGGAGATCCCACCGCAGACCATGCTGACCCAGATCGTTATTGGCTTGGTCCTGCCGGTATTGGCTTCGCTCTTTCCGTTTCTCGTCAACCTGCGGATCAGCGCGGCAGAGGCGATGAGCGCGTATACAATCGGGAAGGGCCGCTTCGG
Organism: Anaerolineales bacterium; assembly: GCA_016932715.1. Classification (GTDB taxonomy): domain Bacteria; phylum Chloroflexota; class Anaerolineae; order Anaerolineales; family Villigracilaceae; genus Defluviilinea. The sequence goes on along the minus strand of JAFGCG010000160.1, from coordinate 7,997 downwards.
CAGGAATTGGATCGACCGGCTGCTCTCCGGTCCGAACCTGTGGTTCACCCGTAAGCTTTCCATCCGGCCGCTTCTGCTTTCGATACGAAACACCTTTCGCAGCAAGGGACGCCTGGCATTGACCCTGATCACACTCACGCTGGCATCCGCCACCTTCGTCAGCGTCTTCAATGTACGGTCTTCTCTCAGCAGCACCGTGGACGATATGATCGAGTGGTTCAACTTCGATATCATGCTGACCTTCGACCGGTCCTACCGTGCAGACAAGATCCAGCAGGAGGCGCTGAATGTGCCCGGGATAACACAAACCGATGTATGGATCCAGCTGCCCGCCCGCATGGTGCGCTCCGATGGGAGCGAAAGCGGCATGATGTACATGTTTGCCCCTCGTATCGGTGACGATGCCCTGATTCGTTCACCTGCCATCTCCGAGGGCCGCTGGCTGATACCGGAAGACGATAATGCCGTGGTGGTGCCTTCCGCTCTGCTGCAGGATGAACCGGAGCTTGGCTTGGGCAAGGAGATCGTGCTGAAGATCTATGGCAAGGAGCAGTCGTTCAGGATCGTCGGGACGTTTGTGGGCAGTTCTTTCGCCGCGATGATCTTTGCAGACTATGATTATCTTACCCAGGCGACCAACCGGGTTGGTGAGGCAGATGCACTCCTGGTCACGACGCGGGCGCACGATGCTGCCTCGGTGGAGGCAGAGAGCAAAGCCTTGGAAGAGCACTTTGAACGTATGGGGCTGCGCGTCAGCATGATCAGCACGCTCCCAAGGGAACGGGCGGACGCGGAAGCCATTTTCGACGCGATCGTCGCCCTGCTGCTGGTCATGGCGATCCTGCTGGCGCTCGTGGGCGGACTGGGGCTGATGGGCACGATGAGCATCAACGTACTGGAGCGGACGCGCGAGATCGGCGTCCTGCGCGCCATCGGTGCGCCCAACCGGGGGGTGGCACAGGTCTTTATCTTGGAAGGGATCACCATCGGGCTGTTGAGCTGGTGCATGGGTTCTCTGCTAGCCATCCCGATGACCCAGGGATTGAACGCGGCGCTTGGCGGCGCGACAATGGGCACGCCATTGACATATTCCTACTCGCTGCCGGGGCTCTGGCTGTGGCTGGTGGTCGTCCTCCTCTTGAGCGCGGTTGCCAGCTTCATCCCGGCCCGCAACGCCTCCCGCCTGACAGTTCGTGAAGTGCTGGCGTACGAATAATGGTTTTCTCATTATCGCTTGACAAAATCTGCTTTTTGTACACGGAACCCACGGACAGCACGGTTTCCTCCGTAAAATGACGGAAAAACTCCGTCCGTTCCGTGAAACCTGTACTGAGCCTGTCGAAGTATCCGTGTACAGAAGGTCCCCAATCTGGATGTTGAGAAAGCCATGGCGTACGAATAAAAGACCATTGACAAGTTCCCCTTGTGGGCTTATCTTCCATTCTGCCTAGAATGGCTTCAAGACAACTCACATCGCCCAGGAGGAAACCACCATGAAAAGAGACCCTCTGACTACGCGTTATGCAGGCATAGGTCTGATTCTTCTGTTCAGTATTGCATGCAACGCCATATTTGCTCCTCCGACTCCCACAGCGGTGCCGCCGACCAATACCCCTCTGCCCACTGCCACCGCGACCGCGACCGCCACCCCCGTACCGACTCCAACGCCCACACCCATCCCTGACTATAATGGCGTGTGGAAGGGTACCTCTGTACAGGACTACGCGGTAATCCTGACCGTCGAGAATAATACAGTAGTATCCTTTAAGATGGAGGTCGACCTGGTGAAGAGCGACTGTAGAATCAACTTTTGGGGCACACTTAAATTAAACGCGCCAATTGAGGAGGGGGCTTTCGACGACACCATCGACGTCTATCAGGGTGAATTTTCCATCAATGGCAGGTTTGATTCAGAGGAGACTGCCTCCGGGACCTTCATCTATACCCAGACCGCCGGATGTGCAGGCAAAGTAGCAGTGGAGTGGTCTGCCGTCAAAAGTGATACTGACTGACGACTGAGCTCATACTGCTCCTCGCATCAAACCGCATAAACTTCCCGTTGAGTTTGCCATTCAATCTTTGACTCGTCCACGCGCGAGGCACGTGGACGATCTTTCTTCATTTGGATGGAGCCTCGCTATGCAAAACTGCAGAACATCTGGTGGGTGCCGGCTCGATAACTATATACTTCGTCGCACCCCAAACTGCGGAAACTCTCCCGTTGGAGTTTCCCACTCCACCGTTGACTCGTCCACCCGCGCGGCGCCGGGTCCGTCCTTCATCATCCGGATGAAGAGTTCCACCTGGGAACGCTCCCCCTCCGCCACGGCTTCCACCGTGTCATAGCCGACGTTCCGCACCCAGCCGGCCAGCCCGCCGAGTTGCCGCGCGCAGTATTCCACATAGGCGCGAAAGCCAACGCCCTGCACGCGTCCCTTCACCCAGACATGGGCGCGTACCTTTTGATTGCCTTCAGGTATGGGATTCTGGCTCATTGTCGCTTCCTTTTTTTCTCAGCGTGATCAAGATACCGATGAATGGAATGATCAAGATCAAACACAGTAACACCAGATAGGGTGAAATGTTTTGCAGGGCAGGCAGGAACGTGTTTTGGCCCAACACTGAGGCGCGCCAATTCATTTCGAGGTTCGCAAGAGGCATGCCAAAGGCACGTTCGGTGCCGTGTTCACAGTCCACGCCGCTGGCGTACGAAGCAATCAGGCTCAGTAAACCTGTCGAGCCGTAGGTGCGGTACAGGTAGTTGGTGAACGACCGGGCTTCGGCATAGGCCAGAAACGCCTGGCCCGCGTCGGCTGGGAAGGAGACGCATAGATCCCTGAGCGGGATCAAGCGATTGCCCGCGGAGGCATCGGCGAGGACGCGGTCGTAATCTGCGTTCGGGTACGTTTCGGCCAGGGTTGCCATGCCTTCACGCAGCCAGGCCGGGATGTTGGGATATCCCGTGCCGACCGCACGATAGATCATCACATGCATGAGTTCATGCGGGATGCGCTGTTCCATCGTAATGCCCTGCTGTGGGCCTGGCTCGACCACGACCATCAGGACGCCGAGCGCCGGGTCAGCATGGCCCGCGACCCAGCCTGCGCCGCCGAGCGCCAGCGTACCGCGCAAATCATCTGTGCTGTTGTAGACAAAAATCTCGATGGGCTGCGCCAGATCGACTGCCATCAACTGACTGATCGAGCCCAAGCCTGCCTGCGCCGCATTCAACACAGCCTGTCCAAAATTCGTATCCGCGTTATACCAGTTGACGCGCAGCGTACCAGACTCAAGGGTCTGCCAGTCGAAACGGTTATCCGTATAGCGAATAAAGGCTGATTCGCTCTGAGCCACACTTCCATCCGCGAGCGTAATTTGATAATTCCATTTCAGCAGGCTGAACGGGCGCAGGCTGCTCCGGCTTGTATCCAGATGAAACTCCGTACGGCCATCCGCCTGGACAGCCAGCGTCTCGACGTGATTTATGCCTTGCGTCTCATCTGAAATGACGATCGCAACACTTTGGATGGGGATCGAAGCCCTGATCGTGGCGATGAACGTGATCCCTTCCCCGAAGCGATGCGAAGCCCCAACATTTTCCAGCTCGATTCCCGACTGCGCCTGCACCGGCCGCGCGTTAAATGGAGCCGAGACGGCCATCACAAAAAGAGCTAAAAGTGGAAAGTAGAAAGTAGATTTCATGAATCACCGCCCTAAAAAGACGAGCAATGGTGTCAGGGTGAATGGACTGAGCAGCGTGCTGATGAAGACCACTGCTGTCACAAGCCTGGAATCCAGGTTGTATTCGGTTGCCAGGACCGTTGCACTCACCATGCTTGGCATAGAGGCTTCGGTCACACTTGCCTGGCGGGAAAAGCCCTGCAGCCCGAATAATGCCGCGAACAATAACGCAATCAGTGGCGCAATGAGCAATCGGAGCGAAACGCTTAATTGCATCGCACGCTGGTTTTTTGAAAATTCCACATGGGTTAACTGCACCCCGAGCAGGATCAGCATCAGTGGGATGGTGCCGTCAGCCGCCAGTTCCACGGCGCGCGCAACAGGTACGGGCATCTCAACTCTCCAGATGTTGATCAGAATGGCAAGCAGAACACCATACAACGCCGGGACCTTGAACAGCCCCAGGAGCGCCTGCTTGAAATCCATATGCCCCAGCGATGCCACGAGTACACCAAATGTATAGAACAACAGGGTCGTCGTGATAAAGTAGACGCCTGCATAAGACAAAGCCTGTTCACCAAATGCAAACGAGACCAGAGGCAGACCATAGTTCCCTGTGTTGGCAAACATGGTCGTAATCAAAATGGAAACCAGGGCCGGGCGCTCCAACTTTAGGAAAGTTCCCACAAGCAGGGTCAGGATGCCCATTGTGAGAATAAAACAAAGCGCAAATGTGATCACAATAGCAGCTTCAGCAAGCTCGAGCCGGTTGTGGATGAGCAGGTCGAAAATCAATACCGGGCTGAAAACGTAAAATACGACGCGTCCCAGACTGCGCGGGTCGACGTGCAGCAGTTTTCCAAGCGCGAAGCCTGCTCCGCTGAGCAGGATGATGGGCAAGATATTGTTGGCAAATGTAGAAGCGAGGACTGAAAAAGACATAAGAGTGACCCAATCAAAAAGTCACGGAGATTATAACTTCTCCGTGACTTCGCCATGAGCAGGTGTAGGGAGGTTGTAGAGTGACGTCAGGCGAAATGCCCGACCTGTTCACTCATCCTTGTCATCCGCCTCGGCAAGTTCACTGAGGTCATCATCCGGGTCGACAGCCAGCAGGTCGAAGCGTTCCAGATCTTCTGTAAAAGCCAGGTTATCGAGCGCCTCCTCGAGGAATGCGATCTGGTCATCATCGCCGTCTTCGAGCTGATCGAGGATATTCTCGAGATAGGTCCGCACGTCTTCGCCGCCGATCTGGGAAAGCGACCAGATCACCGCGCTGAGGATGAGGGCATCTTCCTCCTCGCCAAGCATTTTGAGCAAAATCGGGCGCGCAGACTGCAGCGACAGTTCCCCGGCCGCCTGCACAGCTGCTTTCCGGATGCGATCATCCACATGGACCAGCGAGCGGGTTACTTCGTCATCCCAGCGCTCGTCGGCGGAGCGCCCCATGGCAACCAGGGCACTCGTCTGCCAGTTGGGGTCCTGGCGATGGAAGGCGGATTCGATCAGCGTGACAACTTCAGGGCGCCCGGAATAGCCGAGCGATTCGAGCGCGGCGCGGCGCACACGGACATCATCTTCGCTGGCGGCGGTTGCCAGCAGCGCATCTTCCACCTGATGATAGAGATCCTCGGGGATCTCGTCCAACTCACCCAGGTCCACAAACAGGTTCAGGGCGCTGGCAGCTTCCATGCGAACACCGACATTCGGATCGTTCCTGAGCATGTCGAGATACGAGGGAATGAGTTTCGTGTCTTCGCATTCATCGAGCAGGCGGATGGCACGCGTCCGCACATCGGGCTCGGGATCCGTGAGCAGGGCGCGGGCGACATCGTCGAAGGAGACGAGCGTATCCACCTCCGCCAGGGCATCCAGCTCCTCGAGCAGAGTCAATTTTCGGCTGGGTTTGACCCGGGGCCAGACCTCCAAGAGAGTCTTCAGCTCCGGCGCCCCGATATCCGAGAATTCCTGCAGATAGATGCGCGGGAAGTCTTTGCGATCGGAGAGCAAAGCATCCAATACACTTTGGAAGGAGGCAGGCGTGGCGTTCATCATTTATGGAATGGTTATATTGATGGGATTAATAAAATCCATGACATTGATATAGATCATGAGCAGAAGCAGGAAAGCCATACCTGCTGCATGGACCATATTCTCAAGCTGCGGGGAGACGCGCCGACGGAAGATCAACTCCGGCAGGATAAATATGATCCGCCCACCGTCGAGAGCCGGGAAGGGAAACAGATTGAACAGCCCCAGGCTGATGGAAAGCGAGGCGACGATGCCGAGCGTGCGCATTTGATCGAAGGGATTGGGGGGAGCAGGCAGCCTGCTGGCTTCAACGTCTTTGGCAACTGTTTGTTTCATAATATCATAAATGCCTTTTAGACCAATGAGCCGGCTCTGTTCTGCGGGAAGAGATCCGCGCAGCAATTGTGCAGGCAATGCGATTAATGCACGCATGCTGTTATATGTTGCCCTTGTGCCAAATTGAACTGCCTGGATCGGTGAAGCGACAGGCTGGTAGATATATTGTTCCGCAAAATATACGCCAATGACCACGCGCTGGTCAGTTTCACTTCTTCTGGGGATCACCGTCAATTCGATCTGTTCACTGTTACGGTCGACGAGAAAGACGACAGGGGTGCCCTCACTGGGGTCGATGATGCCTCGCAGATCCTCATAGCCTCGGATGGTTTGCCCATTCCCCTCGAGAAGGATGTCGCCTACTTGAATACCCGCTTCAGCCGCGGGGCTATTTTCAACGATATCCGTAATGGCAATATGCTCAGGAGTGGGGACGCCGGCGCGCGTAACAATAAAACTGTAGATCAAAACCGCCGTGAGCAAATTCATCAGGGGACCGGCAGACAGAACAAACAGCCGTTTCCATGGACTGGCAGCAGCCAAGCCGCCGGGGACGTTCGGGTCGTTTTCCCCCTTGGGGCGGACAAAGCCGCCGAACGGGAGCCAGTTCAACGTGAAGCGGGTGCCGGGATGCACTTCACGCACCGTATCCGTCAGTTCCATCGCGCCGCTTGTTTTGCCGGCTCGTATTGTTTTATGGGACGTCTCGGCTTCCGTCTCTTGTGCCGGAATCACCTTCCCATTTCGATCCACATAAACGTGGTTCAGTTCCTGAGACCGTGCGGCGGGGCGCTCCTGCTCCTCCACGATGTCCACCTCGATGGAGCGCATGACCAGATGGTCCCTGACCTGGTCCACCGTGATCTTTACTTCTCTTTCGATCAGATAGTTCCAGTTTAAGGGCATTCGGAAATTAAAAGGGATCTCTATTCTTTTGCCGCTTTTCAGAAGCAGGAAACCTTTGTTGCTCCAGAGGGTCAGGGCTCCGGGCGTGGGCAATCCGACGCCAAACTCCTCCACTTCGACCCTGGACAAGCGCGCAGCAATAAAATGCCCAAATTCATGGACCAACACCATGCCGCCGAAAGCCAGGATAAATATCAGCCAGGTTAAAATCGTTTCGTTCATACTTTTACCTTTTCGCGAGCGTTTCGTCCGTGCTCGACGCGAGCATTATATCCTTTTTTGAAGGGAGGACAGCGAAAGTAAGGTTTTTCTAATATCCTTCATATACTGGGGGTAAAATGTGATTGATTTCCTGGTACAGAACTAACCACTGTCCCCTTACGGGAATAATAAAGGCACGGCGACATGGGAGATGAAAACAAAGCTCTCCGTGTCTCCGTGGTTCAATCACTTTGCGTAATCATGTAGGATGTTTACATTATGAGTAAAATTACAGCCGGGCATTCCTGAGTGTATTCATGCTGAAGGCTTTCGCAATCCACCTCCACTCCCACCTTTCCAGGATAAGATCAAAAATGACGAATTCCTGCGTTTTCTGCAAGATCGTTGCGAACGAAGCGCAAGCCGCAATGGTTTACCGCGATGAACAGGTCACTGCCTTTCGGGATACCCGTCCCGTTGCACCGACCCACATCCTGATCGTGCCGAACAAACACATCGAATCGATTGCCGCCCTGGAAGCGCAGGACGAGCAACTCATGGGACATCTTTTCACGGTTGCGCGCAAACTGGCTGAGGACGAAGGGATTGCCACGGGAGGCTATCGCCTGATCACAAACACGGGTCCCAACGGTGGCCAGACCATTTTTCACCTGCATTTGCATCTGATCGGGGGACAGAGGCTGAGGTATCCGATGGGTTAACTCACCTTACGCAGTTTCACCACGGAGCGCACAGCACTCTTCGAGTGTGCTTCGCGAAGAACACGGAGAAAACCCTTTAAAAATCTCCCCTGGCACCACCCGCCAGGGCAGGTGTGTGGA
>JAFGCG010000159.1 GCA_016932715.1 Anaerolineales bacterium | reverse complement strand
GAAAATCAGCGTTTGTCTGCGTCCCGAAACCATTGTGTAAGGCAATCAGAGTCTATGAATAAACAAATGCCCAGCCTTCGTCGCTGGGCATTTATATTGTACAGTCGGCACAAAAGGCATCAAGTTTATTGTTTGACCAGACCGACGGTCACTGTTTCACCCTCGAATCCGTCTTCGACGACCGCTGCACCTTTGGGCGGACTCCTGAACGCGAGATTGGTAGTCAGGGTCTCAGCAGTGATGTACTCCTTGTGCGCCTTGATCGCGGATTTGAGTCCTTTTGAGGCTTCGACGAACAATTCGATCCGGTCTGCCACATCCAGGTCGGCAGTCTTGCGCAGGTCCTGCACCCGGCGGACGAACTCACGCGCCAGCCCTTCCTGGACCAGTTCCGGCGTCAGTTCCGTGACGAGTGCTGCCACATAGGCGCCTTCCTCCGCCACGGCAAACCCTTCCTTCGCAAGCGTCTTCACTTCCACTTCATCAGGCAGGACATCATACGACTCGCCATTGGCTTGCACCTTCAAAGAATTTTCTTCCAGCAGTGTATGCGCGGCTTCTTCGGCGTTCATCGCCAGGATCGCCTTTTGGATGGCAGGGAACTTATTTCCGTACTTCTGTCCTAACTGCTTCGGCAATGGTTTGACCGTATGCAACAAGGCTTCCGTTGCCGAATCCAGCAAACGGACCCGCTTGACGTTCAACTCATCCATGAACAGATCGGCGTAGGTCTCCACTGCCGCGCGCTCGGAGGCGTTCCCCACGGAGAAGGCTGCCTCCGCCAATGGCTGGCGGACTTTGCGATTGGCTTTCTGCCGCGCCGAATGTCCAAGCGAGACGAGCCGCATCACCAGCGCCATATCGCGGTTGAGAGACTCGTCGATCATCTCCGGCAGGGTCGCGGGCCATTCGGCGAGATGAACGGACTCAGGCGCCGCCTCGTCCACCGAGCGGACGAGGTTCAGGTACAGCTCGTCAGCGAGGAAAGGCATCGAGGGCGCCAGCAACTTCGCGACGGTGACAAGCGCCGTGTACAGGGTGGAGTAGGCGGCTTGTTTATCGAAATCCGATTCGGACTTCCAGAAGCGGCGGCGCGAACGTCGCAGGTACCAGGTGGACATCTTTTCCACGAATGCCTCGATGGGCCGCGTCGCGTTCGGCACATCATAGCTTTCGTAGGCTGCCGTCACGTCACGGACAAGCACATTCAGCTCCGATAGCAGCCAGCGATCCAGATCGCTCGTTGCTATCGGCATGGTGGTGACGGTGGGTTTATCGAGATTCGCATAGGTCACGAAGAACGAATAGACGTTCCACAACGTGAGCGTGAAACTGCGGATGACCTCGCCCACCAACTCCGAAGAGAAGCGGCGCTCGTTCCCTGGCGGTGTCGCCGTGTAAAGATACCAGCGGAAAGCATCTGCGCCGTGCGCGCTCAGCACGTCCCATGGGACAACGATGTTGCCCTTGGACTTGGACATCTTCTGCCCTTCGGCATCCTGGATCAGACCCAGGCAGATCACGTTCTTGAAAGACACTTTATCGAACAACAAGGTGCTAATGGCATGCAGCGAATAGAACCAGCCGCGCGTTTGGTCCACGGCTTCGCAGATGTAATCCGCGGGAAATTGCTCCTCGAACTTCTCTTTATTCTCGAACGGATAGTGCCACTGCGCAACCGGCATGGAACCAGAGTCGAACCAGACGTCGATGAGATCGGGCACACGCGTCATCTTGTTGCCGCAGTCGGGACAATCCCAATGGACCTGGTCGACGTATGGGCGATGCAGATCGAGTTCGCCCAGGTCGCGCCCAGCCTTCTCGGAAAGTTCCTTGACGGAACCGACCGCCTCGCGATGTTTGCAGCCCACGCATTCCCAGATAGGCAAAGGCGTGCCCCAGTAACGCTCGCGGCTCAATGCCCAGTCGACGTTGTTGGCTAACCAGTTTCCGAAACGACCCTCCTTGACATGTTCCGGAACCCAGTTGATGGTGTTGTTCAACCCCACCAACTGGTCGCGGAACGCGCTCGTGCGGATGTACCACGACTCACGCGCGTAATACATGAGAGGCGTTTTACAGCGCCAGCAGAACGGATAGGCGTGCGTGTACATTTCCACGCGGAACAGCAAGCCGCGTGCCCGCAAATCCTCGACGATCAGTGGATCGGCATCTTTGATGTACCGCCCCCGCCAGGGCTTCACTTCAGGGACGAACTTGCCATCCGGCGCGACTGTCATGAGCACAGGCAGGTTGTATTCCCTGCCAACATCCATATCCTCCGCACCGAAAGCCGGAGCGATATGAACCAGACCCGTTCCATCTTCTGTCGTCACATAGTCTGCAAGCGCAACGTAATGCGCGGGCTTGTCGGGTGGCAGGAACGTGAAAAGCGGGTGATATTTCACACCCTTCAACTTTTTGCCTTTGAAAGTCTCAAGGATCGATACTTCCTCGTCCTTGAAGACTTTTTCGACCAGCGACTTGGCAAGGATCAGTTTTTCCGGGGTGCCGTTATTGTCGCGTTGCACGATAACGTAATCCACGTCGGGGTGCGCGGCGACCGCGACGTTCCCTGGCAGGGTCCAGGGCGTCGTCGTCCAGACCAGCAGCGAAACCTCCGGCTGATCGACCAGCGGCAGGCGCACAAAGACTGACGGATCATCCGTATCCTGGATCGCGTCCGGATAATGCACTTCATGATCCGAAAGAGGCGTGCCGCAGCGCGGGCAATACGGCACAACTTTATAGCCCTTGAACAGCAGGTCCTTGTCCCAGAAGTTCTTCAGGATCCACCAGACCGACTCGATGTAGTCGTTGGTATAGGTCACATAGGCGTCTTCGAGATCGACCCAGAAGGCGATGCGGTCGGTGAGTCTCTCCCAGTCCTGGATATAGGTAAAAACGGACTTCCTGCAAAGTTCGTTGAATTTATCGATGCCGTATTCTTCGATCTGCTGCTTGTTCTTGAAACCGAGCTGCTTTTCCACCTCGATCTCAACCGGCAAGCCATGGGTGTCCCAGCCGCCGCGCCGCGAGCAATGAAAGCCGCGCATGATCTTGTAGCGCGGGAACATATCCTTGAAGGCACGCGCCAGCACGTGGTGCACGCCCGGCTTTCCATTCGCGGTCGGAGGTCCCTCGTAAAAGACATACTCCGGCGCACCCTGGCGCTGCTCAACAGTCTTCTTGAAAATCTCGGCTTGCTTCCAAAACTTCAGCACATTCTCTTCCATCGCAGTGACGTTGAGTTTTGGCGATACAGGTTTGAACATGGTTAGTCTCCTAGTCAGGTAGTTCCGTAGTTTCATAGTTCTCAGTCAAATAGTCTTGTAGTTAAACAAAAATCTCGTCTCAACAGAGACGAGGAAATTCTCGCGGTACCACTCTGATTCCCCGCCGAGGGCGGGGCGCTTGGTGGACGACAACCATCGTCCTGTCCTGGTAACGAAGAACAACTTCGGCTCGCTTACTCTTAGCCAACTACGAAACTACTGAACTATCGAACTACTTGACTAATTTCAGCTCACGGCTCCGAGATGATTTTCGACTTGCTGCCCTGATGTGGCTTCCACTACTCCCACACTCGCTGACAGTTTTGGCAAATCTACTCTTTCTCTTCACTGCCTTTTGTGTTGCGGATTATGCCACATTTCAATTTGACCGTCAACAAGAGTGTAAGTCGGATTGCCAATCCGCCATACTTGCAGGATAATCCCATCCATGCCGACTTCACCCCTCCATCTGAATTCCCTGCCCCCGGCCTCTGACTCACGAATTGTCAGCGCCTCTTCTCTGCGCCTGAGCCTGCCTCAGCCTGCGAGGCGCTTTTTCCGCCACGGATGGCAATCCTGGTCCCTTGCCGCCTGGACCGATCCCATTGTCCTGCCTGTTCAGCGCCCCAAACTCCTGCATCCTATGCAGGTCGACCCCGTCCATGCCGATGAGAGATCTCCGCACAGCTCATGGGTCGCCGCTGTCGAGCTGGCAGAGACCGACATCCTTTTGCTGGGCGCGCTGGGGCTCGACGCGCATATCAAATTGAATGGCGATCAGTTACAGGGTCAGTATGACGCGGGCGAGGGTGAATGGCTCCTGGCGCGCGGGGATGAGACATTTGTCTTTGCCAGATACACGGATGAACTCGGCAGACGATTTGGCAAAAAGCCAGAACGTCCCGCGCCGCGCGTCTGGTGTTCCTGGTACAGCCTGTACACCGCCATCGACGAAGCGACATTACACTGCGCCTTCGATAGCTTGGGCGATCTGCCCTTCGACGTCCTGCAGGTGGACGATGGCTGGCAGATCTCCATCGGGGACTGGGAAGCAAACACGAAGTTCCCCTCAGGTATGAGAGCCCTGGCAGAGAGGATCAAAGCGACGGGACGCACGGCAGGGCTTTGGCTCGCACCATTGATCGCCGCGGAATCCTCGCAACTCTTTCGCGAGCATCGCGACTGGTTCCTGCGCGACGTCAAGGGAAAGTTTGTCTCTGCAGGATTCAACTGGGGCGAACGGCTCTTTGCCCTGGACACCACCCATCCCGCCGGCCTGGAATGGCTTGCTACGCTGATGAAACAGGTACGCCTCTGGGGCTTCGACTATCTGAAATTGGACTTCCTCTACGCGGGTGCATTGCCCGGCAAACGTCGCGTGGACATGCCGCGTGAGGCTGCCTATCGCCAGGGACTGAAAGTCCTGCGCGAAGCGATGGGGCTCGACGCGTTCTTCCTGACCTGCGGCGCGCCGATCATTCCCTCGCTGGGCTTGTGCGACGCGCTGCGCGTGGGACCGGATGTTTCCGGCAAATGGGAAGACCCGCGCGACGCGGTCATGCTCTACAACTTCACCACCCCGGGGACCAGAAACGCCATCCGCACAACCGTAAATCGCCTGTGGCTCCAGCCGCTGGTCATGACCGATCCCGACGTCGTCTATTTTGTGGAAAGAGAAAACTCCCTGTCCTCCGAGCAGAAACAGCTCTTGCAGGACCTTGCCCATGTCTGCAGGTTCAAAGCTACTTCCGACCTGCCACAATGGATGACCCCCGCCCAGCGAGAATCCCTGCGCAGGTTCCTGGACTGTACTGCCAAGGTACAACGCCTGGACCGCTCAAGATTCCAGATCGACGATCATGTCGTGGACTTCGCTCCCGCGCTTTCTTTACCCACCCCGGCAACTGGACTCGCCAGGATCCAGGCAGCGCTGGTCAGCTGGCTGGGAAATCAGCTGCTGGCATTCAAGATCCTCAAGCGGATCGACGACCTGGCACTGCAACGACGCAAGAAGGGATTAAGAAACGAAGAGTAATTTTATTCAGGGCTCCTAAGCTCAAGAAGCGTGATTTCCGGCGGGCAATTGAACCGGATGGGGAATCGGTCCACTCCCACGCCGCGATTTGTGTATTGAAACATATCCCCGACTTTGTAGAGTCCACTGGGATATTTTCGCCCCGTCCGAGGCAGGACCGGAGGTCCATAAAAGGGAATGACGATTTGCCCGCCGTGGCTGTGACCCGAGACTTGCAGGTCGAATTTCCCAGTCCCCGCACTCGTGTCAGCAAAATCCGGCTCGTGGACCAGCAGGATCGCGGCGCTATTCTCCCCCAGTTGAGCAACCACCTCCTCCAGGCGGACGTCACCCTCCTTGATGTCATCTACTCCACACAGGTGCAGGCTTTCACCTTCACGGGTCAGCGTAAAAACGGCGTTCGTTAGATCCGTGACCCCGGATGAACGCAACATTTCACGGATCGCTTCCGGGTTCGTCCAATAGTCATGATTGCCAAGCACCGCGAACGAAGGGATCGATGCCGCCAGAGGGGATAATACTTTTCTCAAGTCGCCGATCCACTGCTTTGAAATCTCTGTGAAACCATGGCCGATCAGAAAATCCCCTGTGAGCAGCAATACATCGGGTTCCTGGGCAAGGACCCGATCCGCCACATGCTGAAAGCGGGCAAGGTTCATCCAGCCGCCCATGTGAATGTCGCTGATCTGAGCAATCCGAAAACCGGAAAATGGACGCGGAAGCCTTGCCAGCTCCAGTCGCACAGTTTCAACTTTAAACCCATTGGGGTTCGTGAAGAAGCCAAAGCTCATAAGCTATGAACCAAACACTTCGTCTGTCTTTGCAGCCATGATGAAATCGTTTTTGTGCAAGCCGCCGATCTTATGGGTCCACCAGTTGACAGTGACTCTTCCCCACTCGGTAATGACCAAAGGATGGTGATTTTCCTCTTCCGCGATGGCGCCGATCTTGTTCGTAAACTCCAATGCCTGGGCAAAGTTCCTGAATTTGAAGGACTTCTCCAGGCGCTTCATTCCACCGACTTCCTTCACCTGCCATTGGTGGACGTGAAGTAACAAATCCTCGATCTCGGCATTCGAGAGAGTCGGCTCATCACCGCGGCAAGCCACACATTTTCCAGCAGCCAAATTGATCACAGCACACTTCCTTTCTAAAGTATTGCCAAAATATACAACAAACTACCAAATAAAAATATAATCGTAAAGACAACGGAAACTTTATTTCGCAGACCAAAGAAGATAACCTGCTCGATCATCCGCAGGAACCAGAAGATCGCGACGCCAATTAGGATGGCTTTTCCTAAACCGCCTGCCAGCAATTCCTGTGTATGAAAAAGAGACAAATAACCAAAAAGCAGGAACACGAACGTCAGGCACAGATTGAGAATCTGCATCACTGCCCGATTGATGTGGGTAAGCGATGCCAGGTCTTCCTCCCAACGGAAGAGTTTCCAGAAAAAGAGGTGAAAGACGGCGAAACCTAAATTGTAGATTCCGCCGACTCTCACCAATATGTTAGGGTCTAGTCCCACTATTCCTTCTCACATCAGGGCGCTGACAATTTGCTGGACATCCCTGGCACTTGAAAGATGGACACGCAGCACTTTCCTCCCCGCCTCGACCAGCGCTTCGTAATCGCCCAGCGCCTGGGCGCGGATCAGAGTCCCAAAGCTCAAGCCTTCGGTCGGGATATCCAGGTCGGCTTCAGGGTCGGCCGTGATCTGGATAAACAGCGCGTTCTTCGGTCCGCCCTTGTGGAATTGGCCCGTCGAATGCTGGAAGCGCGGACCAAATCCAGCGGTCACGGCATTGCCCGTCCTGAGGCGGATGGCGGCGCGCATGGCTTGCAGCGCCTCGATCATTTCGCTATTGCGCGGCAGATAAGCATTGATGGCGACATAGCCGCCCGGTTTTGCTTTCTTCAGGAAACCATTCAAAATGGTTTTCAACGTGGCGCCACTGACGCTCGCAGAAGCGAAGACCTTCACACCGTCCTTCTTCCAGGCAGGTTTGCCTTCCTTCAATTTGCCTCTCTTTTGATAATCGGCAATCTTCTGTTTCGTAATCTTCTTGCTGGTTTCCACATCCGGCTGGTCGAACGCGTTCACGCCCAGGATCGAACATGCAATGGCAGTCGCGATCTCCCAGCGATACATTTCCGCGACAACATCATACACACCCGGGAGTCTAAGTTCCACCACGGGATGCCCGGCCTCGCGCAGGGTCTTCAGGCGCTCATCGAACACGCCGGTCTGCCGCAGATAGACAAACAGTCTGTCCTTGCCATATTCCTTCACATTGCCCAGGGGTTCGAGCGGCACAGGCAGGATGCCTTTCCCATCCTTGCCGCTGGACTCGGCGACGATCTGTTCGATCCAGAACGCGAAGGCGGACAAAGACGGGTCGCTCAGGATCGTCAGCTTGTCGCGGCCCTTCAAAGCGGCTTCGGCGATGACAGCTCCCAGCGCCAACCCGGGGTTGCGCGCCGCGGGGACATGCTCTCCGCACTGACTCTTCATCCAGTCCGCGCGGTCGAGCAGGCGGTTCAAGTCCATGCTCAGCAGCGCAGCAGGGACCATACCAAAGTCTGTCAACGCGGAATACCGGCCGCCAACACTTGGGTCCGCGCAAAAGACCTTTCTGAAGTTGCGTTTCTTCGCCAGCGCTTCCAAAGACGAACCCGAGTCAGTTGTGGCAATAAAATGCGATCCATCTTTCCTGCTCTTCTTCCAGAAGTAATTGAACCCGGCGATCGTCTCTGCCGTGCCGCCCGACTTGCTGGCAACGATGTAAAGGCTTTTATCAGCCGGATATTGCTCGCCAGCCTTTGCCACTTCTTCCGGGTCCGTGGAATCAAGAATACCCAGGCAGATGGGCGTGTCGATCTTCTCGCCATCCAGCAGGGAGGCGAATACTTCAGCCGTCAGGGAAGAGCCGCCCATACCCAGCACGAGGACGCGATCGATCTTTGCTTTTTCGAGGATTTCCTGCGCAAAGGATCGATACTCCTGCAGGCGGGCGCGCGCTTTCTCCGGCGAGTCCAGCCAGCCCATGCGCTTCCGGACTTCCGCCTGACCTTCAGGATCCGCGGTCCATAATGTGGGGTCGTGACCCCACAGGCGCGCGGGTACGGAATCCGTTTCGAGCTGTGAGATGCGTTTGGAAACGGAAGCAGCCAGAGGTCCAAGCGCAGAGACGGCGTTCTTCCTGCGCTCATCAATCGTTTTAAGCAGCTGCGTGAACGCATCGATAAAGGCTTTGACGCCCTCATCTTCCAGCTCCTGCGTGACCACATCCATCGAGATGCCCGCGGCTTCCAATTGACTGAGCGCATCCCGCGCCTGGTCGAGATCCTGTGTGAGGGTCACCTCGGCAATGCCGTGGTCGCGAACAGCCTCGAGGGTAGCGGGCGGAACGGTGTTGACCGTTTCGGGACCGATCAGGTTGTCCACGTAAATCGTGTCGGGATAGGCAGGGTTCTTCGTGCTGGTGCTTGCCCACAACGGACGCTGGACGCGCGCACCTTGCGTCTTGAGCTTCGCCCAACGATGGCTGGTAAATGTTTTCTGATATTCGTCGTACGCAAGCTTTGCATTCGCAACAGCAGCCTTCCCGCGCAAGGGGCTGCCTTCAGGCAGCCGGGGATCGATCTTCGTGTCCACGCGCGAGACAAAGAACGAAGCCACGGATGCAATGTGCTCCACGGAATGTCCCGCCGCGAGATGGTCTTCCAACCCGCTGAGATACGCCTCCATCACTTCGGCATAGCGCGTGAGTGAAAAAATGAGGGTGACATTGACGTTGATGCCAACGGAGATAGCTTTGCGAATGGCAGGCACGCCTGCCTTTGTGGCTGGAATCTTGACCATGAGATTCGGCCGGCGGACGCGCGCCCAGAGCTGCTCCACCTGGCGAATGGTTGCCTCGGTGTCATGCGCCAGGTCCGGGCTGACCTCGATACTGACATAGCCATCGCCGCCGTTGGTTTCCTCATACAGAGGGTGGAACAAATCGCACGCGGCGCGAATATCCTCGATAGCAAGCTGCCAGAAGATCTTTTCCGCATCCCAGCCCGCCCAGGCAAGCGGCAGGAGAGCAGAGTCATAATCATTCGACTTTGCAATGGCATTGTTGAAAATCGTCGGGTTGGACGTCATGCCGCGGATGTCACCGCGTTTGATCATGGCGGCGAATTCGCCGTTTTCCAACAGTTTCCGCTGGATGTTGTCATACCAGAGGGATTGTCCGAGTTGTGTAATTTTTTCAATCGCGTTCATAGTTCCTCAGAAATTGGTTTGAGATTTTAACCACAGATAAACACAGATAGAAGAAATGTAAAACTATTCTGAAACTTTTGTCAAAAAGGACCTGTGTTTCTCTGTGATGAATTTTGACTTAAAATTACTCTCTTACTCATTCACCTTACGCAGTTTCACCACGGAGCGCACGGCACTCTTCGAGTGTGCTTCGCGAAGAACACGGAGAAACCATTTAAAAATCTCCCCCGGCACTTGCGCCGGAGCAAGTGTGTGGACTCCGTGCGCAAAGCGTCCGTGGTGAAGGTACCCTGCTTGCGCAACGTCAGTTACTCATATTTTTGATAACGGCAGATACGCGGCTATCCAGCCTGTTCAAGTTTCCTGATCTTGGCGACTCGCCTGGCGAGCCTCTCGCCGCCAGGTTCATTTCCAATATAGCGCGCTGACAAAAATGCCTTGATCAATTCGATCGCAAGTGCAGGACCGATCACCCGGGCGCCGAGGCACAGCACATTCATGTCATCATGGGCAACACCCTGGGCGGCAGAATAGGTATCGTGACACAGCCCCGCAAACACGCCTTTCAATTTGTTCGCGGCAATGCACGCGCCCACCCCCGAGCCGCAGACCAGAATCCCGCGCTCTGCCTCACCGCGTTGAACGGCGCGTCCAACCTTTTCACTGTAATCCGGGAAGTCCACAGGTTCGGCGCTATTCGTTCCGAGATCGATGGGTTCGTGTCCCGCCGCGCGGACCGCCTCGAGCACGGCCTGCTTCAATGGAAAACCGGCATGATCAAATCCAACCGCAATTTTCATGGAAACCTCAGATCTTAAAGACCTGTGAGGTCTTTTGCCTTCGCGACCACGTTCTCGACTGTGAATCCAAACTTATCAAAGATGACTTTGTAGGGAGCGGAGGCGCCGTAGTGATCGAGTCCGATCACGGACGCTGCGTAGCGTTCCCAGCCGAGAGTTGCTCCGGCTTCGACGGCGAGTCGCCGCGCGACCTTCTTCGGCAGCACAGACTCACGATAGGCTTGATCCTGTCTCTCGAACAAATCCCAGCTTGGGAAGGACACGACGCGCACCGCGATTCCTTCTGCGAACAGCTTTTCCGCGGCTCCATAGATCAGGCTCACTTCCGAGCCGGACGCCATCAGGATCAATTGTGGGTTATCGCCAAAGTCCTTGAGCACATACGCGCCTTTGCTCAACATTCCACGGTTCGTCCCTTCCAATGTCGGCACAGCTTGCCGTGTGAGCGCCAGTGCCGTGGGTCGATTTTTATTGGTAAGAGCTACCTTCCACGCTTCGACAACCTCGTTCGCGTCCGCCGGGCGGATCACGGTCAGGTTGGGGACCGCGCGCAGAGCCGCCAGATGCTCGATCGGCTGGTGCGTGGGACCGTCTTCGCCCAGGCCGACGCTGTCGTGTGTAAACACGAAAATGGACGGAATGCCCGATATCGCTGCGATGCGGATGGCTGGCTTCATATAATCGGAAAAGACCATGAACGTCCCGCCGTAGGCAATGACTCCGCCGAAGAGATTCATTCCGTTCAATGCCGCGCCCATGCCGTGCTCGCGCACGCCAAAGCGGACGTACCGCCCGGCCGGGCTGTCCTTCTGGAAATCGCCGGCCTTCTCGAACAGGGTATTGTTCGAGGGAGTCAGATCTGCAGAGCCGCCTACCAGTTCCGGGAGTTTTAGAGCCAGCGCATTGATCGTTTTTCCTGAAGAGACACGCGTTGCCATCCCTTTCGCGTCGGCAGGGAATGTCGGCAGGTCGGCGTCCCAATCCCTGGGAAGTTCCCGATTCAGACGCCGCTGCAATTCGACACCCAGTTCAGGATAGGCTTTTTTGTACGCCTCGAAACGCTTCGTCCAGTCCGTTTCCATTTGGCGCCCGCGCTCCACGGCTTCACGATAGAACTCCAGCACATCGCCGGGGATCAGGAAACGCGGTTC
This sequence comes from Anaerolineales bacterium, assembly GCA_016932715.1. GTDB lineage: Bacteria > Chloroflexota > Anaerolineae > Anaerolineales > Villigracilaceae > Defluviilinea. The sequence continues at coordinate 4,642 of JAFGCG010000159.1, read as the reverse complement.
AAGGGGCCAGCCTAAGTTTTCCTTTGCCGCGTTCAGTTCCTCGTCGCCAAGCGGTTCGCCGTGGGCTTTGGAAGTGCCCTGTTTCTTCGGCGCCCCAAACCCAATCGTCGTGCGGACCGCGATCAGCGAGGGGCGCGGGTCGGCTTTTGCGGCTTTGAGCGCGACGTCGATCGCTTCCACATCGTTCCCGTCCCCAACGGTTTGCACATGCCAACCATAAGCTTCGAAACGTGCTCCCCGATCTTCGGTGAACGCCAGGTCGGTGGAACCGTCGATCGAGATGTGATTGTCATCGTAGAGATAGATGATCCGGCCGAGCTGCAAATGGCCCGCGAGCGAAGCGGCTTCGCTGGCAACGCCCTCCATCAAATCGCCGTCTGTGACGATGCCGTAAATATATGATTGGATGATTTCGTGCCCCGGCTGGTTGAACTCTGCCGCCAGATGTGTCGCGGCGATCGCCATACCCACGCCCTGACCGAATCCCTGCCCGAGCGGACCGGTGGTTGTTTCCACCCCGGGAGTCAAGCCGAACTCCGGGTGTCCCGGCGTCCGGCTTTCGAATTGACGGAAGTTCCTGAGCTCTTCGAGTGAGAGATCGTAGCCCGTCAGATGCAGCAGGGAATACAGCAGCATGGAACCATGTCCGCCCGAAAGAATGAAGCGGTCGCGTCCGGCCCATTTGGGGTTCTGCGGATTGTGGCGCAGGTGGCGCGTCCACAGCGTGAACGCCATGGCTGCCCCGCCCATTGGCAGCCCCGGATGACCGGAGTTGGCTTTCTGAACTGCATCCGCGGAAAGAAAGCGGATGGTATTGATCGCACGAGTTTGAAGATCATTTGTTGTCATTATGGATTCCTAAGAAAGAGATTATCCTCCATTTTACCAAACAGACGCAATCTCCACAGACTTATCGAGAGGTTTTTCCTACTCGTTTTGTCCACTTCGCTGTGAGTCTGCCTCTGGTTAGCCACTCCCCGAAATGAACAAGCATCTTGTACAATCAGCGCCATGATCCAGCTTACTATCCTTCATATCAATGATTTGCACGGCCGTGTTTCACAGCTCAGCCGCATGATGACTGAGCAATCCTTCTCGCTGATTCCCTTTCCCACTCCGAACCTCCCGGAGATCACTATCACAGGGACGATTGCGCGGCAAAACGGAGTACTGGCTTTGCAATACTCCCTCGCCGGGAAAATCGGGGATGTTTTTCTGCCACCACCCTCGGCGCGGCCCATCCGCAAGAACGAGCTTTGGAAGACGACCTGCTTCGAATTCTTCCCGTGCCCTGGATCTCGCAGTTGATCTGACACGTATCCTTCACACAGAGCAACGCTGAGAGGCCGGTGTCACAGCCATAATCCAGACCAGGGATGGCAGAGCAATGTACTGGGCGCTGGCACATCCGGCGTCACAGGCAGATTTTCACAGGTCATAGGAGGGAAAGCTTTACTCTGGCGCTGGCAGGACAAACTCACCCGTCCTCACCACCTGGCCCGGGGAGTTGACCGCCATCCATGCGACATACGCGGCGACCAGGGAATCCAACTCCTTGGAGGAGTAAATATCGTCAAGCGGAAGAATCCCCTGCATCAGCTTGTAGCGCGTAATCTCTTCGAAGATTTCCACCGGATCACGGATCTGCAATCCCTGCTCGTATAAGATCGCACTGCGCTGGAGACGACCTTCCAGGGTCCGCCGGTGCAGCGGCGTCTGACCGATCAGAGCGCGAAAGCAATCCTGGGCGTTCGTCTCGAGCCACTGTTTTGGGCTGCCCTTCCTGGTATGAGGCTTGAATCCCGCCTGGCTGATTTTCTTTTTGAACTCTGCATAGAACTCCTGTTCACGCTGGAGAGAATGCAAATTGATGCAAAGCCATATATTCTTGTATTCCTTCAGACATGCGAGAGCCTCGGCGATCGCCCAGTTTTGCGGAGGCAGGACGTTCAGATCGTTGTCCAGGGCGGCAAAAACGACCGGCCTGCGCCCGGAGGAAAGTTCCACACCGGCAAACATGATATGATCAGACGGCATCGTAAAATTCCTCTCGTAGAAACGTTCAATCATAGTGTAGCCCAAATGAGACCGTAATGCAACAGCCTCAGCGCCGAATCGTTTATTTGATCGCTCTGCTCGCTGGATTCGCCTGGATATTCGCCAGCGCAGACAGGTCCGGGGTTTCCACGTCCGGGAAGATCCCTGCGCCGCAGCAGGGCTTCCTCGCGCCCGACTTCGAGCTGGAGACGACGACCGGCGAATCGGTCAAACTATCGGATCTGCGCGGGCAGGCTGTGCTGGTCAATTTGTGGGCAACCTGGTGCCCGCCCTGCCGCGCCGAGATGCAGTCCATTGAAAAGGTCTATCGGGAGTACAAGGATGAAGGTTTCACCATCCTGGCGGTCAATATGACCCGCCAGGATGACGCGCTTGCCGTGATGCCCTTTGTGCAGGAGCAGGGCCTCACCTTCCCCATCCTTTTGGACGAAAGCGGCGAAGTGGCGAATGCCTATCAATTGCAGTCACTCCCCTCCTCCTACTTCATCCGGCGGGATGGGGTGATCAACGAGGTCGTGATCGGCGGACCCATGTCCGAGGCGCTGCTGCGGACGCGGATCGAGGATATTTTGAAATGATCACTCTCTTCCGCTCCCTCTTTGCCCCGCCGCGTCATCTGATTTTGCTCGTTGCCGCGCTGTGGATCGGCCTGGCACTCGCCGAGAAACGGTCCGAGCGGCAAGGCGTCTCCAAAGAAGCGCTCAACAACCTTATTTACTACAGCCTGTTCGGCTATATCCTGGGCGGGCGCCTGCTGTACGCGCTGTCGAATTTTTCCATATTCGTGCAAAGCCCGCGTAGTCTCTTCTCTCTCAACCTTGACTTGTTCGACCCGCTGGCTGCCCTCGCAGTTGCTTTCCTTGTCGGGCTCGTTTATGGCTCCCGGCAGAAACTTGCGTTCTGGCACACGCTGGACGCGCTGACGCCGTTCTTCGCCATCCTTGCCATCGGGTTGTCCCTTTCCCATCTGGCGGCAGGGACAGCCTTTGGAAGCCCGACAAATTTACCCTGGGGGATCGAGATGTGGAACGCAGCACGCCATCCGGCGCAGCTCTATGAACTGCTCGCTGCTCTCCTGATCTTTGGCTGGATCTGGTTTCGAAAAGCAGACTCTCCCCCCGGGGCTGCTTTCCTCACTTTTACCGCGCTGACTGCCGCCGCGCGCCTTTTCCTCGAAGCCTTCCGCGGGGACAGCATATTGGTTTTCGGAGGGCTGCGGCTGGCACAGATCCTGGCGTGGATTGCATTGGCTGCCGCGCTGTTTGCAAGCGAGTCGCTTCGAAGGGTCGCAAAGGCAAATTAAACGGAATCCGCCTCTCCCATAGGAAGAGACGGATATTTTTGTCGACAGGACATCCGCCTAGTTTCGAAGCGCAATCGGCTGCAAATAGGAATCGAGCAGGGCATCCATCTGTTCGAAAGACTCACAGACAAAGAACATCGGGTTGAAAGCATAAACCGTTTTGGGGATATGCGCGATCGTTTCTATGTCAAACGGCATCAGGATCACCTCGCCCCCAAAGTATCCCTCGCGATCGATCCCCAGTGTCTCGTAAAGCGAGTGCACAACGTTCCAGCCCTGATCCTGCGACGACATCTGACCCTGCCGGTGCAGCTCATTGACACCAGCGATGATCCGGTGAACGTCATTCTTGTAGATGAGGAACTGCTCGCTCAGCTGCTCGAACACATTCCCGGTGTAATCAATGACCGTATCGCGCCCGAGCCGGTAAAACTCCATGATGGTATTCGCGAACTCGGCGAGCCCGGAAATGATCCCCGCCCCAAAAACCTTGAAGCGATTGTCCTGGATCACCAGCCCGAATTCGGTGCTGTACCAGGCAAGACGCTTGATCACTTCCCTCTCCTCAGGCGTGGCTTTCAGGTAGGCGGGAGCGAATTTATCCTCGATACGCGCATAGAATTCCATGGTCAGGTAGGGCAGGTGCCCGAAAATGTCATGGAACATATCCGGCTCGGGCGTGAACTCGATCTGGTCGCGGGTCCGCAGATAGTCGGTGATCAGGAAAATGCGCTGCGCGAATTTTTTGTACCAGTCATCCGCCAGGGTGTAACGCACGGCCGTGCGCTCGATGTGCCAGCCCGTCCGAGGCGTAATGTGATCGTTAAGCTGGGCTACGGTAGGGATCCGACGCGAATCCAGCCCCAGCAGCGCCAGCCCATCCTTGAATTCCTGGCAAATGTGTTCCAGCAGGTAAGGCTGGTAAACACCTGCGTACAGGTCCGCCCAAATCCCATGTTGTTCAGCGGAGAAAACGATCTCCTGACTTTCAGCAGAATATTCGCGCGCCGGATCGATCTGCTGCCCCAGGGGAGCAATATCCCCCGTGTACGCTGGCGGATTTTGATTCGTGGTCATCATTTATCCTTTTCTAAGACACAGTAATTGAAGAACCCATAACATGGATCATATCCGCGATGCCACAAGGGATATTATCACTTCCAAAAACGCAAGTCAAGAACACGACAAACAATGTCCATAAACCACGCATTGTAGGACCGCATACTATTCAGGTTAACCATAATTGCATAACAGCGTAGTGGCGACTTCAGTCGCTTTTTT
>JAFGCG010000158.1 GCA_016932715.1 Anaerolineales bacterium | reverse complement strand
GCAATACAAAATCTACACCCTTCGGTGGCCCTTTCATAGCCTTAGTTTTTAAGGTTCAAATTGAATTTTCCAACATGAACTAGCTATGGTGATCTGGCCTTGATATGTGACACGGCGAGGGTCTTCGCGAAGCACCCTGTATGGGCTCAAGTTTGGCGGTGGTCTTCTGACCCCGCTGCATCCCGACCGAAGGTCTCCGAGGTTTAGACCTGCGGTCACTTCTCCGCGTGGACAGGAGTCCAGCGCCGAGCCGAGTTCACTTTTGAATTTTCAATAACACGTTCGCAAAAGCTACTTGACAGACCCAAAAACCTGCTGTAATCTGCATTGCGCATGTATGTGAAGGCGACTAGACACCGGCTCAACTTTTCCATGATTGAGCCAAATTTAGTTATCACATGGCTTGAAATCAAAAAGGAGTCCAGCATGTCATTGAAGGAACCGTCCGCGAGAAGGAGAGGGAATCTTTTCCGCATCCTGTGCCTGATGCTTGTTGCCGGGTTTGTCCTGGCAGCTTGCGGCCCTGCCGCAGGCACGCCGACACCGGAACCCACTGTCGAAGAAACGGAACCGCCGACAGCGATACCCACGGAAGAAAGCAGCGAGCCCGCCCCATCGGATGGAGAGTCGCTCGTCTACGACTTCGAGGATGGTACCGCGCAGGGCTGGGGTCCGCGCGGGGATGCAAACGTCAGCGTCGTGAGCGATGTCGCCCATTCGGGATCCGGCAGCCTGCTGGTTACGGGCCGGACCGCCAATTGGAACGGTGCAACCATCGACGTGATGAGTATGCTGCAGCCGGACACCACGTATGAGATCAGCGGGTTCGTGAAACTGGCTGAGGGAGCGCCTGCAAGCAGGGTGGTCATCACGATGCAGCGGACTCCGACCAGCGGCGAGACCAAATACGAATGGATCGCCCCCAGCGCGGAAGACGGTGTCACAGATGCCGACTGGGTCGAGTTGAAGGGAGAGTATTCGTTCAGCGGCGAGGTTACCGAACTGCTCCTGTATGTGGAAAGCTCCGACGAGGAACTGGTCGATTTTTACATCGACGATATCACGATTTCGGGTCAAGCCAGGCTCAAGCCCTCTGTGCAGACCGACATCCCTTCCTTGTATCAAACACTCGCCGACTACTTCCCGGTCGGCGCCGCGCTCGAGTCTGATCAGCTCGACAGCGAAGAGCATGTCAGGCTGTTGACGCGCCATTTCAACAGCGTCACAGCCGAAAACAATATGAAGCCCGGACCCATCCAACCTACGGAAGGGAACTTCCAGTGGGCAGGACCCGACAAGCTGGTGGCGTTCGCCAAAGAAAACAACCTGGCTGTGCACGGACATACCCTGGTCTGGCATTCCCAGGGCGCAGAGTGGATGTTCGAGGATAGTTCCGGCAAACCGCTCGAGCCGACGCCCGAAAACAGGGAACTGATCCTCGAACGCCTGGAGACTCACATCCGCGCGGTCGTTGGGCGCTACAAAGATGATGTCAATGTCTGGGATGTGGTTAACGAGGTGATCGATCCGGCTGAAGAAGATTGTATGCGTCGAAGCAGGTGGTACGAACTGACCGGGACAGACTACATCGTGACGGCATTCAACGTCGCGCACGAGCTTGCGCCGGATGCCGCGCTGCTCATCAATGACTATGGTCTGGAGCAGCCGGACAGACGCACCTGCATGTACGATTTCGTACAGGACCTGCTCGATCAGGGCGTGCCTGTGGATGGGATCGGTACGCAGATGCATGTCAACATCGAGAATCCATCCGTGGAGGCGATCGAGGGATCGATCGAGTTGTTCGCCTCTCTCGGCGTGAAAGTCCACATCACCGAACTGGACGTGAGCCTCTACACCGATGATACGAGTTCCTATGCAGCCATCCCGGACGAGCTCCTGGTCCGGCAGGGACACCGCTACAAGGACATCTTCGAGGTCCTCAAGCGTCACGCCGATAGTATCGGCTCGGTGACGTTCTGGGGCATGGCTGACGATCATACCTGGCTCAAGACCTTCCCGACGACACGGCTCAATCTGCCCCTGCTCTTTGATGAGCAGCTGCAAGCCAAACCTGCCTACTGGGGGATCGTCGACCCGTCGCAGCTGCCGGTCCTCATCCAGCAGGCAGCCGCCTCTGAAGGGACACCCACTGTCGATGGACAGCCCGATGACCTCTGGGAAATGCAGGCATGGACAAGCCTGCAGGCATCCGAAACGCTCTCAGCAGACTTCAAGGTCCTCTGGGATGAGCAGAATCTGTACCTGCTGCTGGACGTGAAGGACGCGACGCAAGACCCGCAGGATATCGTCGAGATCTTCCTCGACCAGGACAACACCAAAAGCGGGAGCTACGAGGACGATGACCTGCACTTTACCTGCCGGGATGGCACATGCACACCCTCTGAGGATATACAATACGCAGTGCAAGCCACCGCAGTGGGCTATCGGGTGGAAGCAGCGCTCAAGCTGAGCGAGGCAGCCTCCGTCGGCCGGCAGATCGGATTCGATATCCGCATCACTGACGGCAGTGTTCCCAATGTTCCGATCATGTGGAACGACCTGACGGACAGCCAGGATACGACCACAGCCAACTTCGGAACCATCCTGCTCGCTGAAGCGGTCAGGCTGACCATCGCTGTCGAGGGTACACCTGTCATCGATGCTGTCGAAGACCCCGTGTGGGCCACAGCCAATGAGATTTCCACAGACGTCTGGGTTGTGGGAAGCCAGGGTGCGACGGCGAAGGTGAAGACACTCTGGGATAGCCAGTATCTCTATGTTTTTGCCGTCGTGATCGACGGCCAGCTGAGCAAAGCCAGCGCCAATACCTGGGAGCAGGACTCGATCGAGGTGTTCCTGGATCAGAACAACGCCAAGACCACCACCTACCAGCCGGATGATGCTCAGTACCGTGTCAATTTCGACAATGAGCAGAGCTTTAATGGCGGCGCAAAGGCAGAGTTGATCACCAGCGCAACGAAGGTCATCCCTGGCGGTTATATCGTCGAACTGGCGATCAAGCTGGATGCGGTACAGCCCGCGGACGGTGTGCGGATCGGGTTTGACTTCCAGGTCAACAATGATGAAGATGGCGATGGCGTGCGTGACAGTGTTGCCATCTGGCAGGACCCAACCGGCCAGTCGTACCAGAACACATCGAAAATCGGCCTGCTCCAGTTTGCCTCAACGAAGTAACGCAACCTGACCGCGTTGGCAATGCCTGTCTGTTGAGCGGCAGCAAGTTCAGCAAAACAACCGGCCAGATCATCAGCGTGGACGGTGGTTTGCATAAAGCATTTTTACGGTAAAGGAAGGTTTGCCATGAATCCCATCCCACTCAAAATTGCGTACATTGGCGGCGGGAGCCGCGACTGGGCGCGCAAGTTGATGACCGACCTGGCGCTCTGTCCCGACCTGACAGGCGAGGTTGCGCTCTACGACATTGACATGGATTCGGCGCGCCGCAACGAACAGTTGGGCGATTGGATCCAGGGCCAGGCAGGCGTCGTATCGCACTGGCGCTATCTTGCCGTACCCACCCTGCGGGAGGCCTTACAGAATGCGGATTTCGTCATCATCTCGATCCAGCCGGGTCCGCTGGAACTGATGGCGGAAGAGATCGCCCTGGCGGAGGAGTATGGACTCTTCTTCCCGGTCGGCGATACAACGGGTGCGCCCGGTCTGAATCGCGGGCTGCGGTCGGCTGCCATTTACAGGGACTTTGCCGAAGCCCTGGCAACCTTCTGCCCGAAGGCCTGGATCATCAACTACACCAACCCGATGTCCATCTGCACGCGGACCCTGACGCGGATCGCGCCCGAGCTCAAGGTCTTTGGGTGCTGCCACGAAGTCTTTTCGACCCAGCGCATGCTGGCGCAGCTTGCGTCGCAATACCTGGATACGGAAATCCCGCCTCGCAGCGAGATCAAAGTCAATGTGCTGGGGATCAACCATTTCACCTGGGTAGACCGGGCGAACTATCAGGGCTATGACCTGCTGGATGTCCTGACCCATCATCTGGAACAACCGGGAACGCTGCGCACATACACCCAGGCGGAAGTGGAAAGCTGGAACGACTGGTTCCACAGTGCGGAACAAGTCAAGTTCACCTTGTTCCAGCGCTTCGGGATCCTGGCTGCGGCGGGCGACCGTCATCTTGTGGAATTTTTACCAGGCTTCGTTCATTCCCCGGAGATCTTATTCAAATGGGGGGTCATCCGCACGCCGGTTGCCTGGCGCCTCGAACGCTGGCGCACGGCTCCGCAAAAGACCCGTGACCTGCTGGGCGGTATCACGCCGCTTGTCCTGGAGCCGTCCGGCGAAGAAGGAGTCGGCATGATCCGAGCCCTGCTGGGTCTTGGGGATCTGGTGACGAATGTCAACATGGAAAATGTTGGGCAGGTCTCCAGCGCGCCGTTGCACGCTGTGGTGGAGACCAATGCGTATTTCAGTCGTGCGAGCGTCCGGCCCTTGTGGGCGGGTGCGCTCCCGGCAGGCGTTGCGCCGCTGATCAACCAGCATATTGCCGATCAGGAACTGATCATCGAAGCCGCACTGACCGGGAAAAAGGATCTCGCCTTCCAGGCCTTCTTCAATGACCCGACCAATCACCTGGCTATCGACGTCGCCTGGGAGCTTTTCAACAGGATGCTGGATGTGAACCGCAACTATCTGCCCGCAACGCGATTGCAAAGCGCCTGATCTCCTATGTGGCAGTTCCGATTTATCCATTGCGTCCCGTCGTGCTGATGCCTTCCATTAGGCACCTTTGAAACGCGATACCAGATCGGGGCATGGAAAGGCGCGGGGTCGCAAGACCCCGCGCCTTTAGAAACTGCCACTTTTGCTGGAAGTTACTTGACTGCCAGACGCTCGATCAATGCCTGCAATTCCTCAGCGCCCTCGTCAACCGTGATCTCTCCAAATGCCACCTTCTGACCGATCAACTGGAGCTCGTTCACAAACTCCTGGTCGTTCGGGAGGTTGGGGCCCTGCGGGATCGTGCGGTCGGCGACCGCATCGTAGATCCTGTAAACTTCCGCATCGGTCTTGGATGCCCCAACGCCAGTCGCTTGACGGACAACCGGTGAGGAAGGCACGCCTCGATTGGTTTGGAGTACCGCGCCCGCCGCGGGGCTGGTGACGAAGAAGTTGACGAATAGTGCCGCCGCCTCCTTGTTTTGGCTGTCCTTGTTGATGCCCAGGTACTGGCTCATCTGGATAACGTACGAATCTTCGCCGCCCACAGGAAGTGTCGTCGCGCCGAGTTGGTCGGTCATGGCCGCCTGATAACCCGCTAACTGGTTGCTCCAAATCAACCCGATCGCCGCCTTGCCCGCCACGAGCGCCGAGCTGTCTGCCCCGCTTTCGGCGTAGGTCGCGGTGGTGTCCGCATCGGGGATCAGCCCTTCGGCGCGCATATCTGCCCACAGCTGAAGCCATTTCCTGGCCGACTCAACCGTCGCGTAGGATTTGCCGCCTTCGTCAAGAGTCCATAACTGGGTACCCTCCTGAGTATAGAAATAGCTGAGGTAATTCGCCGTGTTCGTGCTGTTGTCCACGAAGGGTGCGACGCCCTCGGGGAGTTTCGCCTTGAGTTCCTTGCCGTAGGCGATCATTTCGTCCCAGGTCAAGTTGTCCTTCGGGAGTGCCGACCCTGCTGTTTCGATCATCGTCTTGTTGTAGGCGAGGATGAGGGTATTCGTGCCGAGGCTTACGGCATAGAGGTTGCCCTCAGCATCCGACGCGGGGATGAATGCAGTCTGGTCAAACTGCTCGGGGGTGTCGATCAGGAGCTGTTTGCCGAAATAGCCATTGAGCGGTTCGAGATACTGCTGGTAATCGGGCCAGTTCCCGCCGAGCTGGAAAATATCGGGGGCGTCGTTGGCTGCCAGTTGTGTATCGACGATTTGGAAGTGATCAGATGTGCCGCCGTTGGGCTCACCGATCACTTTGATCTCGGGATACGCCGCCTGGAACAGTTCGATGACTTGTAGAGTCCTGGCGGCGCGGTCGTCGTTGCCCCACCAGGCGACACGGATCTCGGCGGGACCGCCCGTGTAAGCGGGGAGTCCGTCGGAGCGGGACGGGGCGGCGGTGACCTCTTTTACAACTTCTTTCTCGACAATCTGGGTCTGGACAACAATCTGGGGTGTCGCCGGGGCCTGGGCGCACGACGCGAGCAGCGCCGCGAGCAGTACTGCGAATGTGATTGTACGGAAATTTCTCATCTTTGAATTCTCCTCTTTCTGTATAGTTTCAGCTTTCTGTATCGTTTCAGCGAACAAACCCGAAATATGCCATCTGTCATAATTTCATATGCAAGACCTCCTGTGATAGTGCTAACCCTTTATGCCGGTGGTCGAGATCCCCTGTACGAAGTATTTCTGCAGGGCGAAGAACAGGATAAAGGTGGGGACCATAGAGAGGGCGGCCATCGCCAATGCCCCGCCCCAGTTGGACACCGCGCCCGCGTCGCCGACGAACGTGCGCAATGCCCTCGATACAGTGAACGTTTCCGGCGTTGTGAGGTACAGCAGGTGATTGAAAAAGTCGTCCCACGTCCACAGGAACGTGAACAGCGCGGTCGTCACCAGGGCGGGACTCGCGAGCGGCAGGATGATGCGAAAGAATACGCCCCATTTCCCGCATCCGTCGATGATCGCCGCCTCATCGAGTTCTTTCGGCAGACTGCGTATGAACTGCACGAGTAGAAAGATGAAGAACGCGTCCACCGCCATAAATCTGGGCACGAGCAGCGGGAGGTAAGTGCCCACCCACCCGAAAGTGTTGAAGAGGATATAGCGCGGCACGAGCGTGACCTGAGCCGGGAGCATAAGCGTTACCAGCATCACCGCGAACCAGAAATCCCTGCCGGCGAATTTGAGGCGCGCGAACGCGTACGCCGCCATCGAGCAGGATATCAGGTTCCCGACGATTGCCACGATACACAGAACAAGCGAGTTGGCAAAGAACCTCCCGAAGGTCGTCCCCGCGTAGCCTTTCCAGCCGCTGATGTAGTTTTCAATGGTCACAGCTTTCGGTATGAGCCCCGGGTCGCTGAAGATCATGTTGTTGGGCTTGAATGAGCTGATCACCATCCAGACAACCGGATAGAGCATAACCAGCCCCAGAGCAATGATGAACAAATGTGTCAGGCTATGGCTTACAGCTGTTCTGATTTTTACGAACCGATGCATCCAGGTATGGCTTACAACCGTTCTGGCTGCCATGTTATTCTCCCGTTCCATAGGACACCCAAAAACTCGATGATCTGAAGACAAGCACTGTGAGCACCCCGATAATGAGCAGTAGCACCCACGCCATCGCGGAGGCGTAGCCCATCTCGTGATATGTCCATCCCTGAATGTACAGATGGAGAGTGTAGAACAGTGTGGAGTTGAGCACGCCGCCTCTGCCGCCGCCGATGATGTATGCCTGGGTGAACGTCTGGAACGCGCCGATCATCTGCATGACCAGGTTGAACAGAATCACCGGCGAGAGCAAGGGAATGGTGATGAAGAAGAACCGTCGTACCGGGGTCGCGCCGTCCACGCTTGCCGCCTCGTAATACTCCTGCGGGATCTGCTTCAGCCCCGCGAGGAAGATGATCATCGACGAGCCGAACTGCCAAACCGTCAGCAAAACGAGTGTCCAGAGCGCGTACCTGGGGTTGGTGATCCAGCCGGGGAGGTCAGTGAAGCCAATGGCTCCCAGTACGAGGTTTACCAGGCCGTCTTTCTCGAACAGCTTCCTCCACAGCACTGCGATGGCCACCGAGCCGCCGAGGAGGGTGGGGATATAGTACACGGCGCGGTAGAACGGCACCCCCCGCAGTTTCTGATTCAGCAGCATTGCCACCGCGAGGGCGAAGATCAGCTTCAGCGGCACAGACACGAATACATAGATAAACGTCACGGACAGCGATTTCAGGTAGTACGGGTCCACGCGCATCACCTCGCCCGTGGAGGCGGTGAACTGGGACAGATTGAACACTGCCCCAAACATTTTTAGATAATTCCCAAACCAGATCCATTGCGTCGCATCGGGCTTGGTGAAGTCATAATCCGTGAAACCAAGCCACAGCGAGTACACCATCGGGTACACCGTAAGTACGAAGAAACCCAGGAGCCACGGCGTGATGAACAAATAGGCAGCGCCGTTACGCCTGATAAACTTGACGATACCCGACATTTTGCTCATAAAGAAATTGCTTCCCGTGAATAATCTGGTCGATGTCTTGGTCATGGCTTCAATGCTCGCAGCGCGCACCTTTGGATTTCCTGCCAGGAGAGGACCACTTCAGGCCGTATCCGTGCATACCAGGACATACGCGGTTTGCTATCGTAGAGGGCTTTTCAGTTAAATCGGCAATAATCTCTCTTTCAAGCGCGTGCCTTGTGCGAAACGCTCTTTTGGAAACTACCGTCCACAAGATCAAACCATCCGCATCTCCTTAGCGCATTCAATGCTGCTCATACCGATATTGTCAAAAAGGGGCTGGTCCGGTGGACTCACGAAGGATCAAGCGTGCTGGAAGCTTGACTTGCTGGGGCGGCCGGTCAGGGTCTTGCAAGCGGGCTAACAATAGCCGGACTGCTTCCCGTCCCATTTTTTCCCCATCTTTAGAAGCAGTACTTAACCGAGGGACGAGATATTTTGACATAGGCATATCATCATAGCCAAACAAAGAAACATCTCGAGGCACATCCAGTCCTAGATCTTTGATTGCCCGCAGCGCGCCAACGGCCAGCAAATCATTAATCGCCAGCAAGGCTGTCGGGCGAGAAGGCAATTCAAGCAATTGCAGGGCAGCCTGATAACTATCTTCGATGGTTGGTCCGCATTCAACAACCAAGCCGGGATCGACCGGCAATCCTGCAGCTCGTAAACTGTCCTGGTAGGCGAACAGGCGATCTGTCCCCAAATTGGGCACGGCGATACCAAAGATGAATCCGATGCGCTGGTGCCCCAATGACAGCAAGTGCGTCATTGCATCCACTGTTATGTCTCGATAATCCGATATTACCCGATCGATATTGCGAAACATATCCCCGCGCTCGGCCATCATTCCCACAATTGGGAAGCGCCGCTCGAGCAGATGCGCCAGTGTTTTCTGGGCTTCATCCGATTGGTAAATAAAACTCGGTATCATCACCAGCCCATCAATGCGTCGGTTTGACAGGCTCTTGAAAATATCCTCGGCAAATTTGTTTTCGGGGGGAATGCTGGAGAGCAGAATGTGGTAACCGGCCGCGTCGGCTTCCTGTTCTACGCCATCGGCAACCTGCCAAAAATGGGGATTATGAATGTCCGGTATGATGAGACCGATCGTTTTTGTGCTGCCCGACCGCAGCGCCCGGGCGCTGGCATCTGGCACATAGCCCAGCTTTGCGATGGCATCCTGCACCCGCTGGCGAGTCTCTTCAGAAATGTGTATCCACCCATCCGTTTGGTTATTCACCACATAAGAAACCGTCACCCTTGAAACCCCTGCTAATCGAGCGACATCAGCTTGAGATGGTCGTTTCATAGTTTTTTTCAGTAGAGTCGATCAAATATCGGAAGAAAATCGGCGAAACGGGTGTCTGGGGGGTGCAAACTGTCACTTACAGTATTACACGTGTAATGTATAATACAGATAATAACATGTACTTCTTTTCTTGTCAAAATGTGGACACATGTCTTGTTCCTTCTTTTGCCCCCTACTGGAATATTTCTCACTCCCGCGAGAAGGATTTGCACTTCTTTATGTGTACTATTTGGCCCGGGTGCAATTCATCTTTCAAGACCCGCCAAATTGGGAAATGTCCACAAGAGTGAGTCCAAACGATTTTCACCACTGAGAACACGGAGTTCACGGAGATTTAAAAAAGGTCTTCTCCGTGTGCTCCGTGGTGAATTAGGCGCTCTTCAAATTTGAGGCAATCACTTTTAGGCTGGTGAGTCCATAACCTGATTTATTCCACGTGACTGGAAAAATTGTACGTACCTGACGCAAGGCAAACCACCGCGAAACCGTCTTTCATGCGCAGAAAAGTCACCCCGTTTGCACTTTCCAATGGTTGCCGGCTTTCCGTCACATACGACACATCTTTCGCAGGGATGTAAATGGTAGCGGCTGTATTTGGCGGAACCGTAATCTTCCAATCAAAACGATCGTTCTTCTGAGTCCAGGCGCTTCGAATGGTTCCATACATCGAATGCAGTTCGGCGGCGGCGTAGGTCAATCCACCTCCCGGACGCGGATGCATGACGATATGCTTATAGCCGGGTTGATTCGGATCGAGATCGATCCCGCCGATGACTGCATACATCCAGGCACCAATGGCGCCGTACGCGTAATGGTTGAAAGAGTTCATCTTCGGATCCTGAAAACCCTTGTCGTGAGTCCAGCCATCCCAGCGTTCCCAGATCGTGGTCGCCCCCTGCGTGACGGAGTACAACCAGGAGGGCCAGGTAGTCTGTTTGAGCAGGGCATAGGCAGTCTCCAGATGGCCTGTCTTACTCAAAACCCAATTGATATACGGTGTACCCACAAAACCCGTGCTAAGATGATCCTCTCGCTCTCGAATATCGCGCACCAGTTCGGACGCGGCTACGGGACGAAGTTCCTCGGGAAGTAAATCGAATTCCAGGGCCAGCACATAGGAGGTTTGCGTCCCGCCCTCGATCGTTCCATCCGCAAGGACAAAGCGTTTGATAAATGCCTCCCGCGCTTCATTGGACAGAGCTTCGTAATGTAGCGCATCTTCCTCCTGGCTCAAAACGCGGGCGACCTTTGCCAGCAAATCGGAACTATATGCAAAAAAGGCCGTCCCGATCAACTCCTTGGAAGTTCCACCTTCACGTCGATCGCTGCCATCCAGGGCGAGCCAGTCACCAAAACCACGCCAGCCTGTATATTCGGCATAACAGCGGATTCCATCCCGGCTGGTCCGGGACAGAAATTCGATGTAACGCTGCATCGAGGCGTAACGTTCTTCGAGCAGACGGACATCGCTGTAGGACTGGTAAATCGCCCAGGGACAGATCAGGCCAGCATCGGCCCAGGCCGGTCCGCCGTCTTTTCCGATGGACCAGGCTGGGTTGGGCGCGACCGGCGGGTAGGCTCCCTCAGGAGATTGGGCATCTTCCAGGTCGCGCGTCCACTTCGTAAAGAAACCGGCGACGTTCCGGTTGAAGGCGGCAGTGCGGACAAAGACCTGGGCATCTCCGGTCCAGCCCAGCCGCTCATCCCGCTGGGGACAGTCGGTGGGCACATCCAGGAAGTTGCCCTTTTGCCCCCAGACGATATTGTGCTGCAGTTGGTTGATCAATGGATCAGAACATTCAAATGCAGCAATTGAGGGTATCTCAGAATGGACAACAATCCCCGTTACCGTTTCTTCGGTTGGAGTGCCGGGGAAGCCGGATAGTTCCACATAGCGGAAACCGTGGAAGGTAAAACGCGGTTCCCAGGCTTCCTGCGCGTCCCCTTTCAACGTGTAATGATCGGTGCCCCGAGCAGTGCGCAGGTTCGTTGTATACAAAGTCCCATCGGAGTTAAGCGCTTCTGCATAGCGAATGGTGATGGTCGTGCCTTTCTCTCCTCGGACGCGCAATCGCACCCAGCCGACCATGTTCTGCCCCAGGTCGAAGATCCAGCGCGGCCGCAGGGCAGGAACTTTATGTATGGACACTGGCTGCAATTCTTCCTGGCGTCTGACTGTAGGACCATTTGTGGCCACCAGGGCTGCATCGTTATCTGCAAAAACTTCCACGGGCCACCAGGAGGCGTCATTGCAGCCTGGCTCCGACCAACCCGTTAATTCTCGCCGCGCATCGTAGCTTTCTCCCATCAGCATGTCCGACTCCAGGATGGGACCCTGGGTTACTTTCCAATTCTTATCGGTTGAGATGATTTCTTTACTGCCATCAGGATAGGTAAGAACGATTTGTGCCAGGAATCGAGGGCGGTCGGCATAGTGCTGACGGCCCAGCCAGGCAATATGCCCCACGCCCCAGCCGTCGCCGAGGATCGCTCCGAATGCATTCGTTCCCGATCGCAGGAGTTCAGTTACATCGTACGCCTGGTATTGAATGCGCCGGAAATAATCCGTCCAGCCAGGGGTGAAAAGTGCATCTCCGACTTGGACGCCGTTTAAGTAACATTCATAAAGACCAATCGCAGTTGCATACAGCCTGGCAGTAACGAATCCTTTTTGAAGTGTGAATTCCTGACGCAGATAGGGAGCAGGACTGGACGTTCGCGGTCCACCCCAAAATGGAGCGCCGATCCACTGTGCCTGCCAATCGGCGCGCTCCAGCAGACCCATTTCCCACCAGGCGGATGAGCTTTCAACTTTGCTTCCGGATTCATCCCACACGCGGACCTTCCAATAAACGCGCTGACTGGAGGCAAGTGCCGGACCGCGATAAGGTACATGAATGGATTGGTCCGATTCGATTTTTCCGCCATCCCATAAAATGCCTATGCTGCCATCCAAACTTGCCTCCGATGGAGCAGCAATGATCTGATAGGCTGTCTGGCGTGCGCCGCGGCGGTCGCTTTGCATCTGCCAGCTCAAACGAGGCTGGAGCACATCGATCCCAAGAGGATTGGTTCGATATTCACAGGTCAAGTGGGAAATAGTTAGCATAGAGATTTTTAGCAATCCGTCATACGCTCACTTCGTTCAGCGCGAGTCTGCCTACTCGACCAACGGTTAACTTTTATAACAAACTGTCAGGCGGCCAGATGTTTCCGAATGACATCAATCAGCCCAGAATGCGGACGGCACTGCCTGAAGGCAAAGGACTGCAGAATCTGATCGAGTTGGGTCTGGCTCATGCCTTCGAAGGAGCGGGCGTAGAGGGGCTGCATCAGCGCGGCAGTGTAGCCGGACAAGGCGGCCTGAGCCAGGAAATGGCGGTTTGCTTTTGAGTCGATCGTTTCGTCTTCCAGCGTTTTCTCGATCAACTCTGCCAGTTCGAAGACTTTTTCCTTGGCAGGGGTCGGAGCGATCCAGCCCATCCAGAAATCGGTGGAAAGGTCGCGCTTCGCTTCCAGGATGTGGCGGATGGCCTGCACGTAGGGCGACTCGGGGGCAAGCTGCACCCAGCCCATAACATGGATATCCTTGTAGGTCCACATCGTCCAGTGCGCGCCATGCTTGTTGAAGATGGCAAGCTGATCGTCGAGAGCGCGCAGACGGTCGGGGATTTCCTGGGCGGGACCGTTGTAAGCCGCGCCGAATTCGCCCACCCACAAGGGGACGTTATACTTCCGGGTGAAGCGCGTCCCGCTGTGGTTCAGGAAGACTTGCTCCTGCTTCTGGTAGTTCCACTCCTCGCCCCGGATCAAGCCGGGATAGGGACCGGGACCGAAGCCGCCGGTGGTGTAGTTGTGGCTGCTATAGACCAGATTGGGGGCGAAGGGAGGCTCGAACCCGTCGAACTGGGAGGAAAAGTAATCGCCTTCCAGAAAGATGATGTGGTCGGGATCGATGGCGCGGATCGCCGTGGTGACGCGGCGGTAGACGCGGTTAATCGCATCCCAGTCCGGCTCGTACTGGTTGCTGAAGCGCCCGTAGGGAGCATTGGTCACTGGCTCATTCATCACGTTGTATCCGGCGATCACTGCGCGACCTTTGTAGCGCCGGGCAAACTCCTCCCACAGCGCCACAAAGCGATCCTGATAGTGAGCCTGCTGCCAGAAGAAAGTGTGACGGGTGGAATTGTCGCTATGCCAGTCGGTGTTCTGCCAGCCGGGGACAGCGTGCATGTCCAGGATGACATGCACGCCGTGCTTTTCGCACCAGCCGAGCGCCTGGTCCAGGCGGGCAAAGCCAGACTCCAGGTATTCAAACGGCTTCGTATCGGTTTCAAAGTGGCGGTAGTTCAACGGCAGGCGTACTACCGTGCATCCCAGAGATTTGAGATAGATGACGTCGTCCTCGGCGAAGAAGTAATCCAGCATACGGTCGAAGAAGAACCGCGCCGTCTCTGCACCGAATTTCTTAGCCAGGCTGGCGCGCACGCCATGCTCAGAACCCGGGTAGCCGTTGATGAATTCTTCCATATTCATCCAGCCGCCTATGCATACTCCCCGCAGATAGATGGGCTGGCCATTGGCGGTAATCACTTGATTTCCGTTAACTTGTAGCAGGTCCATGTTTTCTCCTGAGTTAGAATGACAATGAATTCAGCCGACTTATAGCAGCGCAAGATTGCGAGGACAATCTTGTCGCCGGAACCGGACCCAGCCGCTTTGACGGAACCGACTTGAGCCCAGTGTACTCCTTTTTCGCGCGGCGAGTCCCTGTACCGGCTACATCGTTCATCCGCCCGATTTTGGGATAAAACAAAGGAAGGCGGGGGATCATGGTATTTTACCCTCATCTCATAATTGCCCGGGAGTTGCATGATGGGCAAACTTTCAGAGGCACCCCTGAGCGGCGAAATTCCTGTTAAAATTTTCCGAGAGGCTGACGGATAAATCAAGCAGCCCGCACAGCCCTGACATAGGAAATTTTGGTGATACAAAAACATGACGTTTTGGATAAAATGTATGTAGTCATCTGGTTCCCAGTACGTTATCCTCATTTTTTAGTGTAAAAAAGGGCAACAGTCATGGCGGAATTTAGAGTTAGACTCTTTGGAAAATTCGATGCGGAGCGCAATGGCAGAATCATAGAGGGCATTCAGGCGCGCAAGGTTCAGGAGTTGTTTAGTTATCTGTTGATATTCAGGAATCACCCTCAACCACGCGAGGTGCTATGTGAAGTTCTGTGGGGAAATCAGCCAGCGTCGAAAGCCAGGAAGTATCTACGCCAGACATTATGGCGCTTACAGTTGGCCCTGAACGATGCTGCCAATGCAAATAAACCCGACATAGTAGCTGACAGCGACTGGATACAGATCAGCCCATCTGCAAGTTTCCGGTTGGATATTAGTGAATTCGGGCAGGTCTTCAACGCGTTTAACGACAAAGACCCGCGCGACCTTTCTTCAAAGGATTTCAAAACCATTCGATCTGCGATCAATCTCTATCGCGGTGATCTTCTGGAGGGCTGGTATCAGGACTGGTGTCTGTTCGAGCGTGAACGATTCCAGATCATGCATCTGACGTTGCTGGATAAACTGGTCCAGTACTGCGAGATGCATGGCCATTATGCAGCCGGGCTGGCATACGGAACAGATATCTTGCGCCATGACCACGCCTATGAACGTACCCACCGCCAGATGATGCGCCTCTATTCCATGGCCGGTAACCGCACTCAGGCGCTCCATCAGTATCAACGTTGCGTGACTGCGCTCCGCAACGAACTGGATATCGAGCCCTCTGAATCGACAAAGCAGCTTTATGAAGAAATTCGTTCGGACACCTTCGACTCTTCCCTGCCCTCCGGCAAAGAAGCTATCCACGAAATCATGGAACCTGCTCAAACCTTATCCAGAATACTCAATCGCCTCGAACATTTCTCGGACGAACTGAACAAGATCCGATTCCGGATCGAGAAGGAATCTACAGCGCTCGGAAGCACATCATCAACGCCTGAATAGCCAACTCACGATTAATGTGGTAACGGTCTGCATGACACATGCAGACCGTTTTTATTTCCATATCAGGAGACGCTCAGGAGACGGAAAATAGACGCGTGAAGAGAGCGTAATTTGCATAATGGAACCATTGACTCTTACTTCAGAGGTAGAGGAGTTTACTTTGTCGGAAATGGCATCTGACCCCTCGGATGGCATCAACAGCAAATTCACGATTCATTCTTTTGTCATTCGAATGTGGCTGGAGCAATCAGACGAAAAAGCGCGCCCTGCAATCTGGCGCGGCCGGATCATGCATATCCCGAGCAGCGAACATCAACATTTCACCGACTTAAAAATCATTGCCGCGTTCATTCAGTCTTACTTGAAAGAGTAAGGTTTATTTTCAGTTCATCCAACTGGTAACCATCAAATAAAGGAGAGTTGTTATGCCTGTCACACCCACTTATCCTGGCGTCTACATCGAGGAGATCCCCAGCGGTGTACGCACGATCACCGGAGTCAGCACTTCGGTAACGGCGTTCATTGGTTTCACACCCAAGGGACCTGTTGACAAACCTGTCCACATTTTCAACTTTGGTGATTACACACGCAACTTCGGCGGGCTTTCCAGGGACAGTGAACTTGGTTACGCCGTTCAGATGTTCTTCATGAACGGCGGGTCTGAAGCCTGGGTGGTACGCGAAGCCAGCGGCGCGACGAGGTCCGCAATTACATTGTCCCGCGCCAGCGATGGAAAAAGGATGCTGACCCTGGCTGCCAGCAGCGAGGGAAACTGGGGCAACTATCTCAAAGTCGATGTGGATTACGCCACCACCAACCCGGACAGCACTTTCAACCTGACCGTCACCGAATACGTTCCGAAGGGCACCGAATTGGAGATTGGCCGCAAGGAAGTCTTCCAAAACCTGAGCATGGACTCGAAGTCCGCGCAGTATGCCCCGAATGTGATCAACTCCGGGTCACAGTTGCTCAGCGCCGTCAGACACGCGGCTGTGGATACCCCTACGCTGAGCGCACTCAGCCAGGGGTGGAGTCAGAGCGACACAGCCGGGGTGGTATACCCGCTCGCGGAGACAACCCGTTTTGTATCAGTGGTCGTCGATGGCAGCGGACCGTTTGAAGTCGCTTTGTTCCCTTCTGGTTCGCCTGCAACCAGTCTGGCTGACCTGGTAACAAAATTCCAGGCTCAGCTGAACGCCGCGGGAGTCCCGGTGACGGTTTCCTCCGTGGGCACCGTGCTCACGCTGACCTCGAATACAGGATCGACGGCCGCACGTGAGCAGTCGTCTGTGCGGGTGTTCAATGCCTCCAAAAACGATGCAGCGAAACTGTTGAAACTGGGTCTCGGCAACCGCGGGCGCGAAGGCGGCGGTGCGGCAGGCCTGCGACCGGCCGTGACCGGCACCCTGGGCGCGGATCTTTCCGACCTGGATCTGACAACGCTCAGCTTAACCGAGGAAGTCCAGGTTGACGTCGTCGATGGCGCGACCAATATTGGCACAGGCAAGTTCAAGCTGACGGACGCAGTCAGCTCGTTGAGCGCGCTGGCGGCCAAAGTCCAGGAAAAGATCCGGGCAATTTCATCCACCAATCCGGCCCTTTCCCAGGCCATCGTCCAGGTGAATGGAAACAGCTTGCGCGTCGTCTCCGGCACTGAGACCACTGACGCGACGGTCACATTCACCGATGTGGGCGCAGGCAGTCTTGCAGCGGATATCGGCATCGACGGAGCCAGCGCGTTCGAAAATGTCCAGCGCTATTCGCTGGGGACAGGTGTGAACCTCGCCGCGCAGGTCGACGCCGCGGCAGGTGACAACGGCACACCGCCCAGCGCGACCGAGATCATCGGTAACCTCGATGACAAAAAAGGCATTTATGCGCTCGAAGACGTGGACATCTTCAACCTGCTCTGCATCCCCCTGGTGGCAGACATGGACGATACGTCTGCCCTGAGTGTGATCAGCACAGCCCAGGCGTATTGCCGGGCACGCCGTGCCTTTTACATCGTCGACCCACCGCGCAGTCGGAATTCCCTCGCGCAGATCCAGGATTGGAACACCAACCAGCTCACACCCGATAAAAATTCGGCGCTGTATTTCCCCTTCGTGATGGCGCCCGATCCGCTGGATAACTTCCGCCTGAACGCCTTTCCACCCTCGGGCATCCTGGCAGGTTTGTACGCCCGCACCGACAGCAATCGCGGCGTCTGGAAGGCTCCGGCTGGGACCGAAGCCACACTCGCCAACGTGCAAGGCCTCGCCTACAACCTGACCGACCCCGAATGCGGCGCGCTCAATAAACTGGGGATCAATTGTCTCAGGCAATTCCCGGTCTATGGACGCGTTGCCTGGGGTGCGCGCACTCTGGAAGGCAATGACCAGCAGGGCTCCGAATGGAAATATATTCCTGTCCGCAGGCTGGCGCTCTACATTGAAGAGAGCCTCTTCCGAGGCACGCAATGGGTGGTGTTCGAACCCAACGACGAACCTCTCTGGTCTCAGATCCGCTTGAATCTCGGCGCGTTCATGCACACCCTCTTCCGCCAGGGCGCGTTCCAGGGCAGCACACCGCGCGATGCATACTTTGTCAAATGCGACAAAGAAACCACCACGCAGGATGACATCAATCGCGGCGTAGTCAACATCCTGGTGGGCTTCGCCCCGCTCAAACCCGCCGAGTTCGTCATTATCCAGATCCAGCAGATCGCTGGCCAGATCCAGGCATAAGGAGGTAGACATGGCACAATTCACTGTCAATCCACAACGGTTCGATCCGTATAAAAATTTCAAATTCCGCGTCAAGTGGGATGGCAAATACGTAGCCGGGATCAGCAAGGTCGGCGGTCTCAAGCGTACGACCGAGGTCGTCAAACATCGCGAAGGCGGCGATCCCAGTTCCAGCCGCAAGTCGCCGGGGCGCACCGAGTTCGAAGCGATCACGCTCGAGCGCGGCGTGACCCACGACAAAGATTTCGAGCAGTGGGCTAACAAGATCTGGAACTATGGCTCCGGGTTGGGTTCGGAAGCCTCCCTCAAAGACTTCCGCAAAGACATCATCATCGAGCTGTACAACGAGGCCGGCCAGCTTGCCATTGCGTACAAGGTCTACCGCTGCTGGGTCTCGGAATTCCAGGCCATGCCCGATCTCGATGCCAATGCCAACGCGATCGCGATCCAAAACATCAAGCTCGAGAACGAAGGCTGGGAGCGCGACTATGAAGTCGCCGAACCCAGCGAACCGACCTTCACCGAACCGGCTCCCTAATCATCCATGCGCGCGCTCTCGGCTTCCGATCTCCTCCAGATCTGGGAACATGGCAGGGGTAAAACGCCTATTGAACAGGCCCTGGCAATCCTGGGGTTTGCCTCGCCGCACGTCCCAGCTGCGGATCTGTGGCAATTGACGATCGGGCAGCGCGATGCCTGTTTGTTGTATTTGCGCGAGTTGACCTTTGGCGCGCAGTTGAAGGGACTGGCGAACTGCCCGGCCTGCGGCGATCGCCTCGAACTGGCATTTGACGCCCATGACCTGCGCGGTCAGGCTGCCCCGTCGCTTGATTTCGAGACGATGAAGCCGATCCCCACCGAATCATCATTCAAGCTCGACGACTACGAATTGTCCTTCCGCCTTCCCACCAGCGCTGACCTGAGGGCTCTCATTATGCAAACAGATATGAGCCAGGCTCAGCGAGGGCTTCTTGAAGCCTGTTTAACTTCCGTCAAAAAAGATAGAGAGACGATCCCTGTCAATTCCCTGCCGGCAGAAGTCGCGAATGCCATTGTTGAAAAGATGGGACAGGTTGATCCGCTTGCCGATCTGACCCTGCTGGCAATCTGTCCGGCCTGCGGGCACACCTGGCGGATCGTATTCGATATCGTCTCGTACTTCTGGGATGAGATCCAGGCCTGGGCCGGACGATTGATGCGCGAAGTCCATGTCCTGGCTTCAGCCTACGGCTGGCGCGAAGCCGATATCCTGGCGATGAGCGCCTGGCGGCGCCAGCGTTATTTGGAAATGGTTGGCACATGAGCGATTTCCTGACCAACCTGGTGGCGCGCAGTTTTGCTCCTGCTCCTGACGTGCTGCGGCCAAAGTTGCCGTCCTTGTTCGAAGCGCCTGCGGGCGGTGAACCAGTCCTGTCTGAGTCACCGGGTATCAACACACATGAAGAGACGCTTGAAGCAGTTCCGCTTTCACCTGCTGTCCGTCGTTCGCGGCTGGAGAGATACAGCGCGCCTGAAAACGTGCACGCTGCAACTCCTCAAGCCGAACCAATCAGTGAAGCACCTGAAAGATATCGCGCGGCGGCTCAGACCATCCTGCCCTTTGTGCCAGACGAAGCAGCGCGCACGACGGTCAAGATGCAGAGCGAGGAGCACGTCAGCGCGGTGCAAACCGTCAGGGCCGAGGCCGCGCCTGATGAACGGAAGCAGGCTGACGGTCCGCGCAGCGAAGCGCTGACTCAATCGGCCAGAGAGAACGACAAATCGGAATCAGTTCAGGAAAGCGCGGCGCGCCTTGTCCCTGTTATCCCGAAGCTGGAATCGCCTCACTCGATCCCTCAAACTGAAAACAACATGGATGCAAAAATATTTCCATTCGAGGATAGATCTCCGACCGTGCGTATCAGCATCGGGCGGATCGAGGTGCGTGCAGTGACGCAGCCTTCTCCGCCTGCGCGTGCTTCCACGCCTCAGCGGCCAAAGATGACGCTGGACGAATACCTGCTGCGTCGAAACGAGGGCAAGCGATGAGCAATTCTCTGACGATCGCCACTGTGACCGAGGCATTGCGCCAGCATCTGCAGGCGGGCGCGCGCGACGCGGGTTTCGCGGGCGCGGAAGCGATGGTCCTGCGGCCGTCTTCCAATCTGACAGGCGGCCACCCGACAGGTCATCCCAATGTCTTTGTCGGTCTGTACCCGTATCAGATCACACCCAACACGCACTGGCGCAACACAGATGTCCCCAACCGCCGCAGCGACGGTTCACTCGTGAAGGCCACACGCTCCCCTTACGACCTGTATTTCCTGGTGACATGCTATGGCGATGATATTCAGTTCGAACCGCAACGGGTGCTGGGCGCGCTCCTGCGCCGGCTGGCGGCCGAGCCGATCCTGACGAAGGCCATGATCAAGGACGCCACCTTCGGTGTGCTCGCTGATAACAATCTCGATACCGAAGTGGAGTCGATCAAGTTCTCGATGCTGTCGCTGGGGCTGGAAGAATTTTCCAAACTGTGGTCTGTGTTCTTTCAAACTACGTACAGCATCTCGATCGCACTGCAGGCTTCCGTGCTCTTCATCGATGGCAAAGAGACACCCGGTCCGGCCCTGCCCGTACGAAGCCGTAACCTTTATGTGCGTCCCATCTATCAGCCAGTGATCGAGCAGACCCTTTCCCAGAAGACGTCGACGGGCCCGATCCTTCCCGATCAACCGATCGTGGCAGGCGACATCCTGGTGTTGGCCGGCAAGGGATTGCGCGGCGAGGTCACGCGCGTGAGCCTGAACGGCCTGGAGGTCACGCCCGATGAGGTCTCCGACGTGCAGATCAAAGTTCCGCTCGCGGCCCCACCTTTTCTGGTTGACGCTTTGCGAGCGGGCGTATCAGGTGTGCAGGTCATTCACCGGATCAACATGGGAACGCCTGCCACCCCGCATCAGGGATTTGAATCCAATGTGGCTGCATTCGTCCTGCGGCCGGCGGTGATTGTGGGCTCAGTGACGATCGACTCGTCCACCGTGATCGACGGCGTCACGTATCACGATGCCACCATCGGGATCGACCTGGTTCCCAAGATCGGTGTAAACCAGAAACTTGTGCTTTTGCTGAATGAATACAACCCACCTCTCGATCGCACTCCCCGAGCTTATCGTTTCGAAATCAAACTGCCCGAGACGCCGCCCGATACTCTGAGTCACGTGGATGCACCTGTTAAGGGTGTAGCCGCCGGAGATTACCTGCTGCGCGTCCAGGTAGATGGCGCCGAAAGCCTGCTGGACCCCGGTCCCGACCCCGATGCCCCGAAGTACGCCGGACCTTTGGTTACGATCTGATGGACATTTCTGTTTCTCTTAACTGGCTCGAAACGAATCAGCGTTATCTCTCCGCCGAACTGGAGCGCATCCGTGCGCGTTTGGAGCAGCGTCTGCACGGAGATAGTCCAGCGCGCCAATCTGCAAGTGGAACAGCGCTGGAACCGAGCGAGGCTTTTGAATCTACCTTGCCGGCTCTGATCTCCCTGTGCAATGTATTCAAGCTCACGCCGTTCGAGAGGGATATCCTGCTGTTGTGCGCAGGTGCCGAGCTTGACTCTCGCTTTTCAATGCTTTGTGCGGCTATACAAAATGATCCGTCGAAACCGTATCCCACGTTCAGCCTGGCATTATCTGTGTTGTCGGATGTGCACTGGAGCGCCCTTTCCCAGGTCCGCCCGCTGCGCTACTGGCGGCTGATCGAAGTCGGATCGGGCAACATCGCCTCACAGATTCCCCTGCGCATCGATGAACGTATTCTGCACTATCTCACCGGGACATCCTATCTCGATGAACGTCTGGCAGGGTACGTTCGACCGGTTGTCAGTGATGGCGAGTTACCTGATTCACATGCTGCCCTGGCTCAGCGAATTGTAAAGATCTGGTCAGAGCACCCGGGACGCGAACAACTACCGATTATTCAGTTGTGTGGCAGCGATATATCCAGTAAACACAACACTGCGGTCAATAGCTGTGCCAGGCTTGGCATGAATTTATATGTGTTGCCTGCCCATGCCGTTCCCTCCAATCCATTCGAGAGCGAGTCGCTTCGCAGACTCTGGCAGCGGGAGAGTGCGTTGAATTCGAACGCGCTGCTGCTGGACTGCAATGAGCTTGACAACGAGCCTGCCCAGAATGCTGCCATCCAACGCTGGATCGAGAATTCGGATTATCCACTGATCGTTTCCAGCCGCGAGCGCAGATTGATCGGGCTGAAACATGTGATTAGTTTTGACGTTCACAAGCCAACCACACTGGAGCAGCAGCAACTTTGGCAGAACGCGCTCGGTCCGGCCGCCGCGCTGCTCAACGGCCGCCTGGAAGCACTCGTCTCGCATTTCAACCTGGACTCCCGCACCATTTATTCCATCGCGGCGGAGGCGCTTCAAAAACAAACGGCTGATCCGAACGAGCTTGGGCGTGCCCTGTGGGAAGCCTGCAGTAATCAGGCTCATCCGCGCCTGGGTGAGCTGGCACAGCACATCCGCCCCATGGCTCGCTGGGAGGATCTGGTGCTTCCGGAGACCCAACTCCAATCGCTGCATGATATTGCGCGCCAAATCCGCCAGCGCTTGAAGGTCTATGAAACCTGGGGTTTCGCCAGCAAGAGCGCGCGCGGACTCGGTATCAGCGCGCTGTTTGCCGGTGTGAGCGGTACGGGCAAAACCATGTCCGCAGAAGTCCTGGCGAATGAGCTTGGACTGGAACTCTACCGCATCGACCTGAGTCAGGTGATCAGCAAGTACATCGGCGAGACCGAGAAAAACCTGCGGCGCGTCTTCGATGCAGCGGAGGAGAGCAGCGCCGTTCTGCTGTTCGATGAAGCCGATGCCTTGTTCGGCAAACGCAGCGAGGTCAAGGACAGCCACGACCGTTATGCCAACATCGAGGTCAGTTATCTCCTGCAGCGGATGGAAGAATATCGCGGCCTGGCAATCCTGACGACCAACATGAAGGAAGCGCTCGACCAGGCTTTCCTGCGCCGCATTCGTTTCGTAATTCAATTTCCTTTCCCAGACATCAATCAGCGCAGCGAGATCTGGAAGCGCGCCTTTCCATCTCAGACACCAACAGAGGGCCTGGATGTCTACCGTCTGGCAAAGTTGAACGTTACCGGAGGGAACATCCGCAACATCGCATTGCACGCGGCGTTCCTGGCTGCTGATTCCAACCAACCCGTGCGCATGGATCATCTGCTGCGCGGGGCGCGCGTCGAATTTGCCAAGCTGGAAAAACCCCTGACTGAATCAGAGATCGGAGGCTGGGCATGAGAAGGGCGCGACGCGCAGCCAATGTTCAGAAGATGCAAAGCAAGTTCGCCAACGTCGAAGTGCAGATCGATGAATTGATCCTGCACGGGCTCTTCGCTTCCAACCGGTATGACATCGGCGACGCGTTCTCGCACGAGTTAGAGCTCTTGCTTGGAGAGGTGAATCTCGATTCATCTGTCATCAAGGAAGGTCATATCCGTGTACTCCGTACCGATCAAATTACAGTTTCACCGAAGGCAAAGCCAGCTTTGGTCGGCATGGAAATTGCACAGGCGGTCCATGGCGGACTGAATTCGATAAATAAAGGCAGTCGTTCATGACAACTGCTGTTCAGACTCAAGCCAAGGCCACGCCGATGCCGGTCCTCTCAGCAACACACAGCAATTTGCTACAACGCAAGTGCGCCTGTGGAGGCACGCCCGGTCCATCGGGCGAGTGTGAAGAATGTCGTAAGAAACGGCAGGGCACTTTACAGCGTGCGGCGCTCGGCGGGGGTCTGACTGGTAATGCAGCGCCACCAATTGTCCAGGATGTCTTGCGTTCGCCCGGCCAGTCGCTCGATGTGCAGACTCGCGCGTTCATGGAACCGCGCTTCGGACATGATTTCAGCCAGGTGCGGGTGCACACCGATACCAGAGCTGCCGAATCGGCAAAAGCGGTACATGCGCTGGCATACACTGTGGGATACGATATTGCGTTTGCTGCAGGACGCTATATGCCAAATGCAGCCGCGGGGAAAAAATTGTTGGCGCATGAACTGGCACACGTCGTCCAGCAGAGTAGTATTCAAGGCGCGCCGCAGTACAGCCTAACCATGACTCAAAGGGGCGATCCCTCAGAGGCTGAAGCGGACAATGCTGCCGATCGGATTATGTCGGGGCTAGAAATACCGCGCATCGTACCGTTGAGCATCGCAGCCGTCCAGCGAAACGAGCCGGAAGATGAAGAAGAACCGGCCGAGAAACCGCTGACGCGGGCCGAAGAGATCGAACTCTCGCGCACTTCGCCGGGTGCCATCGGTGGGACGGCCAAGCCGCCGGTCATCTCGCTCTACAATTTCGCCATCAACTCCAGCACACTCAAGTCCGAGCACAAAGCCGTGCTGGCCGAGGTCGCCGACCTGATCAAGAGCGCCGACGCGGGCAAGGTGAGCGTCATCCTCGTTGGCCACGCAGACTCGACCGGTTCGCCGAAGGTCAACCAGCCGCTTTCGAAGCGCAGGGCGAATGACATGAAGAAGGAATTGGAGTCCCTGACCGGCAGGAGGATCGCTGCCCACTGGGCCGGCGATACCAATCCGGCCGACACGAACGACACGGTTGACGGACGGAGCCGCAATCGCCGGGTGGATATCCACTTCCTGCCAATCGGCGGAGTGAAACCGCCGGAGGAAAAACCCGAGGAGAAGAAGCCGCCCGTCCCGCCGGTGGAGGAAGAACCCGAGAAGAAGAAGCCGCCGGTGCCGGAGGAGCCCGAAATCGAACCGCCGCCCGGCAAAGAACCGCCACCTAAGGAACCACCTCCAAAGGAGCCGCCGCCCGGCAAAGAACCGCCGGGCGAGGAGGAGGAAGATCCATTCTTCTGCGTGAAGCATCCGTTGATCTGCGCCGGGATTGGCGCAGGCGGGGCGGCGATCCTGTTCTGCATTATGAACCCGGCTGCCTGTCTGCCCAAGATCCCCATTCTCCCGCCGCCCCCGCCGGGCGGGCCAGGGGAACCGGAAAAAGATAAAGATAAAAAGAAGAAAGGGGAACGCCCGTGTCCAATCAAGGTCAGTCTGCCGTCCGGCACGATCAAGGCGAAGCTCCTTGGTGGGTTCCTGCTGGCAGGCTTCAACATGGGGATCGCTTTCGAGGAGAACCCGGATATCGGTTGTCGTTGTTACCTGGGCGAGTACCGACAGATGGTGCGAGGCTTTGCCGAGCGCGACGATGCCACCGGCGTCATGCGGAACGCCGACCCGCCCGGACTCGCACTGGATCGCACGAAGTACCAGGAAGACCTGCGCGGCGGTGTAGCTCGCTATGGCTGGCGCTCGGAGCCGATTGGAAACACGGATCCTGATCAGTTCCTTCCCGACCGCGCCACAGGTTGCGAGTACAAGGGCTCGGACTCTCCCGGGATGGAAAATGTGAAACCCGGCGAGCACTGTCGTCTCCGCTTCGAGTTCCGCGGCGGCCCGGTCGACGCCCGCATGCGCTCGGTCGAGATCGGATCGTGGAGCAGCTGGGTCGTCGAGGCTGATTTAACGCGCTCCAAACCGCCGCCGCCAAAACCGCCACCACCCAAGCCGCCACCGGAGCCGCCTCCGCCCAAGAAGGAGCCCGAACCAAAGCCTCCTCCCAAGCCGAAACAAGTACCGCTCCCGGCGCCCGAGTACGAGGGTCCATCGATCGGCCCGGCACCTGCGCCGAGCAAGCCACTCGTTTTCTGCCTGGGTGGGACAATCAGTTGCAAAGCCCTCGAGTTCCTGCGCAAGCAGCAACGCGACCATACCTTCCTGACCCAGGAAGATGTCAACAAGGCGGTCGACATCGAGTTCGAGGCCCTGAAGGAGAACCGCATCTACCCGCCCCTCGTCGATCCGCACCAGGCCAAGGATTGGTGGGGGTGGATTGCCAAACTGAGGCTGGAAGCGCGCAACCGTATCCACGAGTTTGCCAAGGACTACTTCATGCCTTTCCCTGATTGAGGTCTGGAGAATGACTATGCAAATGCAGCCATATTCCAGGATTTTCGAGACGCAACCTCCCCCAGGCGCGCCCCGACCTGCGCATCTTCTCCAGCGCAAGTGTGTCTGTGGAGGCACGCCCGGACACTCCGGGGAGTGTGAGGAATGCCGCAAAAAGCGACAGGGCACTGTTCAGCGCGCCGCGGCAGATCTGCGGCCGATCAACATGGCGCCAGTCATTGTGCATGATGTGCTGCGTTTCCCCGGTCAATCGCTCGATGCACAGACGCGCGCTTTCATGGAGCCGCGCTTCGGCCACGACTTCAGCCAGGTGCGGGTGCATACGGATGCCAGAGCCGCTGAGTCCGCGCGGGCGGTGAACGCGCTGGCTTACACGGTCGGACGCGACGTGGTCTTTGGCGCGGGACAGTATGCTCCTGCAACTCCACAGGGACAAAGACTGCTGGCACACGAACTGACCCATGTTGCGCAACAGCGCGGCGTGGCATTTCAGCCCGGCAGCGCGCTGCGCGTGGGCGCGCCGGACGATTTGTTCGAACACCAGGCTGAAGCCAGCGCGCATTCGATCGGAAGCGCCAATCCGCTTGCAGGATGGGCACAAACGGCCAACACCTTACAGCGAGCCGTGGAAGAGGCCATTCCACAAACCGGTAGTGGCACGAAAGACTCGGAAGATCTGTGTGCAGGCTGGCTTAGCGATCGCGAAAGCACAACCAAGCGAGCCGCGGAGCTTTATGTGCGGACAGAACTGGCTGGCGACCGCGGTGTCGTGGAGAGGATCGAATGTGACCTCTTCCTCCCCACAGGCGAGTTCGCCTGCACGGCGCACTTCAGCGACGGGACCCCGATCCGGGTGCTCGTGAAAAAGACCGAGATCATTGTCAGTGTGGCTCCGATCAATACCATGAACCCGCCGCCCGACCGTCCCTTGTGCTGGTACGACTATAAGTGCGTCGGACCGGAACGCGATCTGGTCCTGACGAAACGCAAGTGTCAGAGTTCGAAGCCTGCCGGGAGCGTTCCATCCGGAAATGGCGGAAGAGGGCCGAATCCATGAGCATGTTTCGGCTCCTCCATCGATTCCTTTCGCACGCGCCTGCCTTCACGGACCGCGTACCAGCCATTGTCCGGGATGTATTGAGCTCACCGGGCCGGCCGCTGGACATGGCGACGCGATCCAGCATAGAACCGCGCTCGGGTCACAACTTCAGCAACATCAGCATCCACCCCGGTTCGCGACCTCCCATTATCGTTCAACCCAAGCTTCAGATTAACCAGCCAGACGATCCCTATGAACGCGAAGCCGAACAGATCAGTAACGAAGTCATGCAAACACAAAAATCTCCGGATGCTTTCCTCAAACAGAGTCCACGCGCGGTGCAGGGACGCGTGATGGATGCGCAGGCAGGCTTGCAGGAAGCGCCACCGCTTGTGGAGGATGTCCTGCGTTCCTCCGGTCGGCCGCTGGACCCGGGGACGCGCGAGTTCTTCGAGAGCCGCCTCGGACATCAATTTGGTGGTGTGCGAGTGCACAGCGATGCACGTGCTGCTGAATCGGCCCAGGCGGTCAATGCCCTGGCGTACACCGTTGGACAGGATATTGTTTTTGGTCCAGGCAGATATGCTCCCGCTACACAGACCGGGAGGCAATTATTAGCTCATGAATTGACGCATGTTGTGCAGCAAAGCGGCGCAGCAGGCATACCACCTGCACAACCCAGGTTAGTGCAGCGCAGCATCGAAACCTATCTCAAAGCCATGAACCAGAAGCCGCGCGATTGGTACACGGCTGCCAGACATCTCAACGGCGAGTCCACAAAGACAATCCGTGCGAGGTTGAAAGACCTGGGCGATCCGAGACTGATCGCCGAACTGCACAAGGCCGCGGTCAATGGACCGGGTGTCGGTCCCTGTTCGAACGTTGCCCTGCTGACCGAGCCGGATTACCTGAAGGTCAACCCGGGCGCAAAACCGTTCGACCGCACAAAGTGTGCGCCCGCTCCTGTACCTCAAAAGGCCGAACCTCAGAAACAGGCTGGCGGAGCCGTCGACCCGCTCAAGAGATCTGCCAACGAGATCATGGCGGACGACAAGTATATCGACAACAACATAAAGAGGATGGAATTTTACGCTGCCCAGGAAGCGCACGTTTTTTACGAGGATGGCAGCAAACTGGAACTGGGACTTGTCCCACCATATGTCAAGGCTCCATTCGAAGGGGTGGACTACCGTACACCGAGTACGAGTCACATCGGCGTCGTTTCAGATGAACCCGGCACATTCAAATATATTCCAAGAGGCATGGAGGTTAAGCCGCCAGCCGGCACGAAATCCAGTGAAGTGCTTGATCAGTTGACGCGAACCGTGACCTTCAAAGTCGAGTCTGCCAGCAAACGGATCGTGCCGACCCAGGTCAATACCCGCACCGCGCCCATCCTGTGCCAGATGCTGATGCAGTCCGAAAAGGAATATGGCAAGCTGATGGACGAGACATCCAAGGGAGGAGTCAAAGTCTTCACAGCGTTCAAGAGGGTATTGGAAATCTACAGTTTCCTCCCGGGTGGTGCTCTTGCAAAAGCTGCCGCGACCAAATCTGCCTCGGCTTCCGAGGGACTGCTAGCCAAAATGGTCGAGAAACTTTCCGCGGTGTTGTCCAAAGGCGGCGCAGTGGAAGAAATCATTGTTGGAGGTGTTTCATTTGGCAAAGTAATCGTCAGCCGCAGGGGAGGGACACTGGCGGTCGAATACACATTTATCCAGAACGTGGGCCGGGTGGCCGGGCAGGGAAGAGCGATGCAGGTCGCTCTGGAACAGGCTGCTGTCCAGGTGGCCAAGGAAGCCGGAGCGAAAGAAGCTCAGGTCATCGTCCATACTGTGGTCAATCAGAAATGGATGGCGTATCTCGAATCGTTAGGATACACCAAAACTATTATTGACAAGGCTGGTCAAGCCGGGTTCGAGGCTGTCTGGATGAAAGTTATATCGATTGTCAAATGAGCTTGGAAGAATTGAAATGATACAAAGGACATACTTATGACCACATTCCCCGGTTCTCCTCCCGTGCTCAAAGGCGGGATCGTTTTGATCGACCCGGAATCCTCTGCGATCCAGCGCGTCATCGTGCTGCAATACAACCCGGACACGTTGAGCCGTACGCTGCAGCCGAAGACACTACAGACCGCCAGCGAAGGCGGCGATCGGTCCGACGCGATGCGGCTCAAAGGCCCGCCGGTGGAAACGCTCAAGCTGGACGCAGAGATCGACGCCACCGACCAACTCGAACGCGGCGACTCATCGGCTGGGCAGGTTGGCATCCATCCGCAGCTCGCCGCGCTGGAATTGATCGTCTATCCCACCAGCGCCCAGTTGCAGGCGACCAACGCGTTGGCGCAATCGGGCACGCTGGAAATTGCGCCCATGCAGGCTCCGCTGGCGCTTTTCATCTGGAGCAAGAACCGCGTCCTGCCGGTTCGCATCACGGATTTCAGCATCACGGAGGAGGCATTCGATCCATCCCTCAACCCTATCCGCGCCAAGGTGAGCCTGGGGATGCGCGTGCTGAGTATCGATGATCTTGGCTTTGACGCCAAAGGCGGCAGCCTGTTCATGGTTTACCAGCAGCAAAAGGAAGCGTTGGCGGCACTGAGCCAGAGCGGTTCATTGGCGACGTTAGGTTTAGGAGGTATCCCGTGAGCGACCCGATCCAAAATCTATTGGGGTTCGGCGCGGTCAGGGTCAATCCCTTCCCGCCCAACAGCCGCTACAGCAATATCCAGACGGCAACGCTGGAAACTCCCGATGGGAACGTGACGATCTACCTGCGCCGGCGCTGGGTCCCGTCTCCCGAGCGGTTTGCCCTGCTTCAGGAGTACACCGTTACCGAGGGCGACCGCCTCGACAATCTCGCGGCGCGCCTGATCGGCGACCCCGAACTGTTCTGGCAGCTCTGTGACTCCAACGGTGCGATGAAACCCGATGAACTGACAGAGACCCTCGGGCGCAAGATCCGTATTACCCTGCCAGAAGGCATCCCCGGAGGTCAGGGTGATTAAGGGAATCAATCTGACGCTCATGGTTGGTCCCGGTGTGCCGGTGCCGGTCCCCCCGGACGTGCTCGATGCGCTCACCAGCGTCGAGATCACCACTGCCTCGGGGCGCGCCAGTGGATTCCAGTTGTCGTTTTCGATCAGCACCCGTTCCCCGCTGCAAACGATCTTCCTGCTGAGCGGCGGGAGCCTTCCTCCGATCATGCGCGTGATTCTGATCGCCACGATCAACGGTTCTCCCAATGTGCTGATGGACGGTGTGATCACCAATCACGAGGTCACGCCGGGCACCGAAAACGGCAAAGCCACGCTGACCCTCACCGGCGAAGACCTGACCGCCGTGATGAACTACATCGACTTCAGCGGCTTCCCGTACCCGGCCATGCCGCCGGAGGCGCGCGTGCTGGTGATCCTGGCAAAGTATGCCTTTCTGGGCATCATCCCGCTGGTTATCCCCAGCATCCTGATCGATGTGCCTATCCCGGTCTTCGAGATTCCGCGTCATCAGGGCAAGGACCTGGAATACGTCAAAGCCCTGGCGGACCGCGTCGGTTATGTTTTCTATCTCGAGCCCGGGCCCATGCCCGGCATGAACACCGCCTACTGGGGCCCGGAGATCAAAGTGGGCGCGCCGCAGCCCGCCTTGAACACGAACATGGATGCACTGACCAACGTCGAGTCGTTGAGCTTCACCTTCGACCCGGAAAAGAAGCGCATGCCGATCCTGATGATCCAGGAGCCCAACTCGAAAGCTCCCATCCCAATCCCCGTTCCCGATATCACGCCGCTAAATCCACCTCTCGGCGCCATTATCCCATTCCCGAAAAATTTTGACTTCATCTCCGAGACCGCCAACCTCAATCCTCTCCAGGCGGCGGTGATCGGGTTGACCAAGGCTGCCCAAAGCTCGGACGCGGTCTTTGGTTCCGGTTCACTGGATGTGCTGCGCTATGGACGTGTCCTCAAGGCGCGCCAGCTTGTCGGCGTGCGCGGCGCGGGAACGGCCTTCGACGGTCTGTATTACGTGACGGAAGTCAAACATAAGATCAAGCGCGGCGAATACAAACAGGATTTCAAACTGGCCCGCAACGGACTGGTGTCCACAGTACCAGTCGTGCCGGTCTGATCGGAGGAATATGGCGACAGAATCTCAGGCAAATCTGGCCGTTGAAACCCAGCTTCCAAAACGATATTTTGGAAAATATCGCGGCACAGTACTCAACAATATCGACCCCATGCAGATGGGTCGCATCCAGGTAATCGTCCCGGATGTTTCGAGCGTGGCTCCAACCAGTTGGGCAATGCCCTGCCTGCCGGTAGGCGGGATCCAGATGGGCGTGTTCGCAGTCCCGATCATCGGAGCGGGCGTGTGGGTCGAGTTCGAGCACGGCGACCCCGATCACCCCATCTGGACCGGATGCTACTGGGGATCGGCGGCGGAGGTCCCAGCGACGGCTCTGCTTTCTCCACCGCCCGTCCCAGCCATCACCCTGCAAACACCATTGCAGAATAGCATCATCATCAGCGACAACCCGGCCATTGGCATTACGATCAAAACGACCACGGGCGCGATGATCATGGTGACCGATGTAGGCATCACCATCTCGAATGGCAAGGGTGCCATCCTCTCGATGGTCGGTCCGGCCGTGGATATCAACGCCGGTGCGTTGACGATTACCTGAGGATATGTTCATGCAGTCACACTTTTTCACCGCGAAGACGCGACACCGCCCCGGTGGTTCGGTGCCGGGGAGAACCCAAAGAAGTTTCTTTCTTCGCGAAGGAGGAAAAATCTTCGCGCCCTTTGTGCCTTCGCGGTTTAGATTGGCACCTTTTTGTACAGGTGAGTTAGAGAGTGAACAATGCCTGGACCTTTACTGAACGCTGGCTCGATCATCCTTTGTGCACACGGTGCGCCCGCCATGCCGACCGCACCCGTCCCACGCGTGCTTTTGAGCGGACAGCCCGCCGTGACCCTGGCAGCTCCGCACACGGTGACAGGCTGCCCGTTCAATGTGTCGGGTTCGCCCAGCCCGTGTATCACCGCGAACTGGGTCGTCGGCGCGACGCGCGTGCTGGCGATGGGAGCGCCTGTGCTGTTGATGGACAGCCAGGCGGTTTGTGTGCCCAACGGCACACCCGTTACGGTTGTCTTTACCCAGCCGCGTGTGATCGGAATGTGAGGACCCGATGAATATTGACTTTCCATTTCACACCGATGCACGCGGCCGCACGGCCGCGACCAGTTATGAGGATCACGTGCGCGACATGATCGAGGAAGTGTTGTTTACCGCCCCCGGTGAACGGGTCAACCGGCCGACATTTGGCTGTGGATTATTGCAGCTTGTGTTCGCGCCGAACAGCAACGAACTGGCGGCGGCCACGCAATACATCGTGCAGGGTTCACTCCAGCAATGGCTGGGTGACGTGATCCAGGTGAATGCAGTGACCATCGAAAGCCAGGATTCAACTCTGCGCGTCAACGTCAGTTACACCTTGCGGCGCACACAGCAAACGCAAACGGCGCAGTTCGAAAGACAGGTATAGTTTTTATGGGTACTCAATATCGCTATTCAAATGAAAACCGACGGGACGCAGTCCGCTTCACAGTCGGAAGCGGAGGTACGCCAATCCTGAATGGGATCGACTACCTTGAGGTCGTCTCGGCAGATCAGAAAACCCTCGAGGTCCATTTCATTCACAACCTGCCGGGTGAAACAGACGGCGTGCCTGCTTCTCCTGCGCTGACCAAAAACAATTTTGCGATCGAAGGCGGGGTGCGCATTCAAGGCATCGAAGTGGAGATATTGACCGTGGCGGATAACGTTGCCACATTGCAGGTGAGCGAGGCTGGTGATTATTCCAACTACGTCTTGCGCCTCGTCGTCGGTGAAGAGATCGAAGATCCGCCCTCGGGCTTTGACCCGCAGCTTTCCGCAGTGACCTTTTCCTTCAAAGTGGAATGCCCGAGTGATTTCGATTGCAAACCTGAAGAGGAATGCCCACCCGAAAATCTGCCCGCGCCGTTGATCGATTATCTGGCGAAGGACTACGGCAGTTTCCACCGCCTGATGCTCGACCGTCTCGCCACGATCATGCCCGATTGGCGCGAACACAATCCCGCCGATCTGCAGATCGCGTTGGTGGAGGCAGTCGCTTATGTTGCTGATTATCTGAGCTACTATCAGGATGCCGTGGGGACCGAAGCTTATCTTGGCACAGCCCGGCAGCGCATTTCGCTGCGCCGTCACGCGCGCCTGCTGGATTACTTCATGCACGATGGCAGCAATGCCCGCGCCTGGGTGCACTTCGAGGTCGAGCCTGGTTCTGCCGCGGACGGCTGGCTTGTTCCCACAGGAACGCCATTGCTGACGCGCGGCCTGGTGGATGCCAGCACGATCGATCCGGCAGAATACGAGAAGATTCTGCGAGACGAGTCTCCCGTTGTCTTTGAAACACTGCATGACATTACACTTCACAGCGCACACAATGCCATCAACCTCTACACCTGGGATGACACGGAATGCTGCCTGCCGAAAGGCGCGACGCATGCCACGCTTCTCAACGACCCGCAGCTCGATCTTCGGGTCGGAGATGTCATCCTCTTCGAAGAAGTCATCAGCCCGTCCACAGGCTTGGCTGCCGACGCCGATCCGGCTCATCGTCACGCGGTCCGCCTGACAGGAGTGATGACGGAAAATTCTAATGGCGATCCATTGCTTGACCCTCTGCATGGCACACCCATCACTGAGATCAGCTGGGATGCGGAAGATGCATTGCCATTCCCGTTATGCGTCTCCGCGAAAATCGAAACGGAAACCGGTCCCAAGCTGCTGCTCGATCTGAGCGTGGCGCGCGGGAACATCGTCCTCGCCGATCATGGTCAGACGATCCCAAATGAGGCGATCGGAAAGATCGGTGCGGATACAGCGGGACGTCTCGTTCAACCCGTGCTTCAAAATGCTCCTTTGACCCAACAAGCCCATGCGCATGACCGCTTCGGCGAACTGGTGCGCGACGATGAAAACGAGTCGGTCGTCTTTGACCCGCAGGCTCCGGCTGTCTCTGCGTTCCAATGGCAGATCCGCGATACGCTGCCCGCCATTCGATTGATCGAGAACGCCGATGCAACCCGTCCCTGGCGGCCGCGTCACGATCTGCTTGCCAGCAATCGTTTCGACTCACATTTCACCGTCGAGGTGGATAATAACGGTCGCGCGCACTTGCGCTTTGGCGATGGTTTTCATGCAGCCATGCCGAAACCTGATTCAACGTTCGAGGCGATCTACCGCGTGGGCAACGGGACCTCAGGTAATGTTGGTACAGACTCCATCCATCGAGTTGTGCTGCCCGTTGCCGGGATCCAGGCCGTGCGCAATCCGCTGCCCGCTTCGGGCGGGACGGAACCCGAGTCGCTGGAACAGGTGCGGCAGTATGCGCCGCAAGCTTTCCGCGTGCAGGAGCGCGCCGTCACCGCCGAGGATTACGCCAGGGTAACGGAACGCCATCCCGAGGTCCAGAAAGCCGCGGCCACCCTGCGCTGGACCGGGAGCTGGTACACCGTCTTCGACACCGTCGACCGCACGGGCGGGCGTCTGGTCGATGATCAATTCGAGAGCGAACTGCTGACCTTCCTCGAGCGCTTCCGCATGGCGGGGCAGGACATCGAAGTGGATGCGCCGCGCTTTGTGCCGCTGGAGATCGTCTTCACAGTGTGCGTCAAGCCCGGCTATTACCGCGCCCAGGTCAAAGCCGATTTGCTGAAGATCTTCAGCAGCAGCGACCTGCCAGACGGGCGGCGCGGTTTCTTCCATCCCGATCGTTTCACGTTCGGACAGCCGCTTTATCTGAGCCAGATGATCGCGCTGGTCATGGACGTGCCCGGCGTGCAGTGGGTGGATGCGGAGGATGTCT
This sequence comes from Anaerolineales bacterium, assembly GCA_016932715.1. Classification (GTDB taxonomy): domain Bacteria; phylum Chloroflexota; class Anaerolineae; order Anaerolineales; family Villigracilaceae; genus Defluviilinea. Next base: position 36,535 of record JAFGCG010000158.1, on the reverse strand, counting down.
CCGGCAAACCGAATCGTTTCCGCCGCTGGGGCAAACCTGCGAACGGAGAATTCGACGCGGGCAAGATCGCCTTTGACCGCCTGGAAATCCCTCGCCTGGATAACAACCCGAGCCTGCCTGAAAACGGCCGGATCGATTTCATCATGGAAGGTGGAATGTGAGCGAGCCGATTAATTCATCTCTCGACAACTGTGGCTGCTGCGAGCCCGAGCCGACTCCCTCGCCGATCTACAACCGCCCGGGCCTGCCCGCGCTTTCCTATCGCAGCGGGATCTACGCGACGTTCTTCCGCCGGATGCTCTCACGCCTGGGAACCTTGACGCTGCCTGATGGGGACCACGGCGGGACGCGGCCTCTCACCTCTCTGACGACGCGCTCCTCTGATGATCCTGCGATCGCTCTGCTCGACGCCAGCGCGGTCGTGGCTGATGTGTTGACGTTCTACCAGGAGCGCATTGCGAACGAAGGTTTTATCCGCACCTCCACCGAACGCCGTTCGATCTTGGAGATGGCACGCGCGATCGGCTACGAATTGAACCCGGGCGTGGCGGCTTCAACCTATCTGGCATTCACGCTTGAAGATGCGCCCGGCGCGCCGGAGTCGGCCGAGATCCCGGCCGGGACGAAAGTACAGAGCATCCCCCCGCAGGGACAGTTACCGCAGCCCTTCGAGACCTCGAAGACGATCCTGGCTCGTCCGGAATGGAACGCGCTTCTGCCGCGCCAGACTCATCCACAACAGGTGACCACTACGTCGCAGAAGCTGTACCTTCAGGGCACAGCGACCGGACTCAAAAAGGGCGACCGCCTGTTGATCGACAGCGGCGGGTCACAAAAACTGGCGCGCATCCTCAACCTGGAAGTCCAAATGGCGCAGAAGCGCACACTGGTGACACTGGATGGCACAACCCCGCCCTCGTTCACGCCTTCATCTCTATCCCAGGGACAATTGGACATCACGATGCAAATCCCATTAGGCGAGTCCAGCATCAACACCTATATCCGGGGTCTTCAGTGGACCGATGGCGAATTGAATGCCTTCCTGAACTTCAATCAGTGGGATCAGAAGCAACTGCTCAAATATTTGTCGAGCGATCGCGCTGCCAACCCGGTTTCCAGTGGAAGCGTCCATGCCTTACGGACAATGGTTGGAATTTTCGGTAACAACGCGCCTCTGTACGCCAGCCTGCCGAAGAATAGCAGCAGTGTTACGACATACCCGGGACAGAATTGGGATAACGGTTGGTCGATCTGGAAGTCGCAACAGACGAACAGTTACTACTCCTCTGCCGATATCTATCTCGAACGTGTGATCGATGGACTGGTCCCGGATTCGTGGATCTGCCTTGATTCGGTTGGCGACACCCCGCGCATTTACAAGATCTCGTCGCTGATCCAATATGGGGGGGCAGCCTTCGCCATCAGCGGGAAGTTCACGGGCATTACACTCAAGACCCCGGCCGGCGCGCTGCTGAATGACAATACCACCGACAAGCCGGACAGTTTCGACATTCGCGAAACGAGTGCCTATTTGCAGAGTGAGGAACTGGACCTGGTCGAGCTGCCGATCGACGAAGAGCTCGACTCCGATCCATCCATGCTGGAACTGAATGGGCTGGTCCTTGGGCTGCAAGTGGGACAATCTGTGGCGCTGATCGGCGAACGCATCGACACGCCTGGCGTGACTGCGAGCGAGATCCTGACCATCAAAACCATCGATCACATCGGCGGCTTTACTGTGCTAACGTTCGAGTCTGGGCGGCAGTATTCTTATAAACGTACAACCGTCACGCTCAATGCCAATGTTGCCCCGGCCACCCATGGAGAGACGGTCAGCGAGATCCTCGGCAATGGCAATGGTGCACAGAGCAATCAAAAGTTCACGCTCCGAAAAACGCCGCTGACCCACACCGCCGCCTCGACTCCCAGCGGCTCGGCCAGCACACTCCAGTTGCGCGTCAACAACCTGCTCTGGGGTGAGTCGCCATCACTCTACGAGCTTGAACCGAACGATCAGCATTACACCGTCCGCCTCGACGATGACGGCAAGCCCCTCATTATCTTTGGCGATGGTGTGAAAGGCGCGCGCCTGCCGACCGGCGTGAACAATGTTGTTGCCACCTATCGCAGCGGGATCGGCCTGGCCGGTCAGGTGCAGGCGGACAGCCTGACCATTTTACAGAGCCGGCCCCTGGGCGTGAAAGGTGTGACCAATCCGCTGGCTGCCAGCGGAGCAGGCGACCCGGAGACGATGGATGGGGCGCGCGAGAACGCTCCGCTCACTGTCCGCACGCTGGATCGGATCGTCTCACGCGAAGACTACGAAGACTTTGCCGCGGCGTTCGCGGGAATTGGCAAAGCCCAGGCGGTGGACATGTGGAGCGGCGAATACCATCTGGTCCATCTGACCATCGCGGGCGAGGACGGCAAACCGATCACGAATTCCGACTTCCTGAAAAATTTCATGGATGCTCTCGACGAAGCGCGCGATCCAACCCAGCTCATCAAGGTGGATACACTCAGCCAACTCCTGTTCAACCTGAAGATCAACCTCGCCGTAGACAGCCGTTACGTTATCAAAGATGTGTTTGCGCAGGTGGAGACTGCGTTGGCAGAGTCCTTTTCCTTTCCCAAGCGCGGCTTCGGGCAGGGCGTCACCACGGCGGAAGTGATCACGATCACCCAGAAGATCGCAGGTGTGATCTTTGTGGATATTGAATCGCTCCATCTTTCCAGTGATAGCGAAGACCTGAACCAGATCCTGACCGCGAACATCGCTCACGTGGAAAACAACCTGATCCAGCCGGCTCAACTGTTATTGATCAACACGTTTGGGATCACTCTCCAGGAGGTGCAGGCATGACCCCTTTGTCTTCGCTCCGGGCTTCTGACCGACTCTACAATCTGCTGCCTGTGGTCTATCGCCTGCGAGATGCCGAACAGGGTGAACCTCTGCGGGCGCTGCTCTCGATCATCAATGATGAACTCGCATCGGTCGAAGCCGATATCACAGGGCTCTATGAAAACTGGTTCATCGAGACCAGCGATGAGTGGGTCGTGCCGTACATCGGCGACCTGCTGGCTGTGCGCGGACTCAACGCGATCAAAACCACCGCCTTCAGTCAGCGTGCTTATGTTGCCAATACGCTCTTTTATCGCCGCCGTAAAGGGACGGCGCATGTCCTCGAACTCCTTGCCAAAGATGTAACGGGTTGGCACGCCCAGGCTGTTGAATTTTTTCAAATCCTTCAAACCACTCAGTATCTCAACCATCGCCGTTTATTCAATACCATGCCCGATCTGCGCGATGTCAATGCACTGGACCTGTTGGACACGCCCTTCGATAAACTGCCGCACACGGTGGACATTCGGCATATCAACAACCGCCGCGGGAAACATAACATTCCCAACATCGGTTTGTTCCTGTGGCGGCTGCAAAATTATCCGCTCCTGGCTGTGACGCCGCGCAAGGCACTGGCGCCGCATACCTATGGCTACCACTTTAGCACGATTGGAAATCCCGCCCCGCTCTTCAACGCGCCCGCGGGATCCGGATCGCCTGACGAGCAATTGGTCCCGGCGCCGCTCCGCCCGCTGGATTTCCACTTCGATCTGAAACATTATGTGGACAAATTTGCCTCCGACCCCAACCCGCCGGAGAACAGTCGCTATTATGGGCCCGAGCGCAGCCTGCAGATCGTCAAAGATGGAACGCCTGTGCCCCCGAAGGATGTGATGTGCAAGAATCTAAGCGCCTGGGATCGCCCGCCTGCAGGCAAGGTCGCGGTGGATGTGGAGCGCGGTCGCATCACATTTGCAGTTGGTGAGGAGCCCACACAGGAGCTGACCGTATCGTACAACTATGGCTTCAGCGCGGACATCGGCGGCGGGCCCTACGATCGCCGCGAACGAATGGCAGAGGTCACGCCGAATATTGTGGAATTCCAGGTCGGGGTGGGAAAGACCTATGCCACTCTTTCCGCCGCGCTGGCTGATTGGGATACACAGCAAAAACCACCTGCCATCATTCGCGTGTATGACAGTGCCACCTACGACGCGAACCTTACGATCAACCTCCCCAAGAACGGAATGCTGGTGATCGACTGCGAGAACGGCGAGCGACCCACGCTGGTCAATGCCGCTCCGCTGACAGTTACCTCCGCCGCGACCAGCGCCGAAGAGACTGCCGCATTCACCCTGAACGGGTTATTGATCGAGGGCAGCCTTGAGCTCAGCGGAAAGATCGATCTAACGATCAGCGATTGTACGTTGATCCCTGGCCGCACATTGGATGAAGATGGTTATCCCGAACATGCTGACGAGGCAAGCATCGTTGTCAGCGGGAGTGATGTGACAGACACAAGCCTCTCGATCTCACGCAGCATCCTTGGTCCGCTGGAACTGCCGACAGAATGCCGGGCTCTGACGGTCAGCGACAGCATTGTGGACGCGCCCCTCGCTAAGGACGCGAATGATCCGGCGCGGGCGACGATCGCGGCCGATGCGGGCGCGACCCTCGCGGGTCCGGTCACGACGCTCGAGCGCGTCACGATCTTTGGAGAAGTATTCGTCAAGGAACTGACCCTGGCATCCGAAGTGATCTTTGTCCACACCGTCACAGCGGAGCGGCGGCAGACAGGCTGCGTACGTTTCAGTTATGTCCCGCAAGGATCGCAGACGCCGCGTCGCTATCTTTGCCAGCCCGACCTGGCGATCTCGGACCGCGAGAAGGAACTCGATCCCGCCCCACTGTCGAACGCAGAGCGCGAGGAGATCATCCTGCGCGTGCGTCCGCAGTTCACAAGCAAACGCTATGGCCAGCCTGCCTATGCTCAACTCTCCTCGGCCTGCGCGCACGAGATCAGGACCGGAGCGGAAGACGGCTCGGAGATGGGTGTGTTCAGTCTGTTACAAGGGCCGCAGCGCGAAGCAAATTTAAGGATTGCCTTGGATGAATATTTACGTTTTGGTTTGGAAGCAGGAATTATTTTTGTTACATAAATTCGTAGTAACGGCTTCAGCCGTTTGCGTACAACGAAAAGCGACTGAAGTCGCTACTACAACTCTGGAGGATGTACTATGAAAGGTGATTTTTCACGATCGACGTTCGATCCCCGCAAACATTACAGCGGGGTGCGGATGCAGCAGGGACGCGTGCAGCTGGACGCGGATTGGAACGAAAACCTGGACATCCTCCTGCGGCGCATCGAGACGGAAACCATTGATGTGATTGGCAAGTGCGGTGTACCGATCCATGACGCTGCCTTTGGTGTCGTGACCGACCTCACCACGCTCTCCCAGGAGGAACAGGACTGGCTGACGGATCACGGCTTTGACACATTGCCAGGCGGAGATTTTTATCTCACAAAAGGCCGCGCCTACGTGGATGGCATTCAGGTCGAGAACGACAACACCCTGCCATTCAGCCAGCAGCCTTTTGTCCTGCCGCCCGGCCAGGGGCTGATGGAAGAAGAAGGTATCTATTGGCTTTATCTGGATGTCTGGCAAAGGCACATTACCGCCCTCGAAGATCCGTCCATTCGCGAAGTGGCGCTGGGCGGCCCCGATACGACCACGCGCATGCAAACCGTCTGGCAGGCGGTGCTGGCAAAGGTCGGTGAGCAGGGCGATCAGATCAGTTGTGCCGATGATCTTTCTCCCTGGCCGGAGGCAAGCAAAGGCCGGTTGCGCGCACGCACGCATCCCGAGGACCAGCCCGACGATCCATGTGTGGTGCCTCCGGGCGCGGGTTACAAGCGTCTCGAGAACCAGTTGTACCGCGTGGAGATCCATCGGGACAGCAATGCCTCGGGCGGCCCGACCTTCAAATGGTCGCGGGATAACGGTTCGGTGGTGGTGGCGATCGCTGAGTTCGCCGTGGACGGCGCGAACGACAAGATCCGCACGACCAGCCTCGGGCGCGATGATGTGCTGGGTCTGCACGAAAACGATTGGGTGGAAGTTCTGGATGACGCCACCGAACTGGCCGGACTGCCCGGGACTCTGGCGCAAATCACGAAGATCGATCCCGATAACATTCTGACGCTCTCCCTCCCCGTCAGCGGGTACGACCTCAATGGGCATCCCAAAGTCCGGCGCTGGGACTCGGACGGCGAGATCGCCGTCACGGTGCCGGCCACCAATGACGGTTACATCAAGATCGAAGACGGCATCGAGATCAAGTTTGAGATCGACACCCTCCACACAGGCGATTACTGGCTGATCCCGGCCCGCACGGTGCCAGGTCAATTTGGTGATATCGAATGGCCCAAGGATGGCAGCGACCCTGCCGCGCTCCTGCCGTTCGGCATCCAGCATCATTACTGCACGCTTGCGGTCATCACCTTCGATGGCGAAACGATCGTGGATGTGGATGACTGCCGTGAGAAATTCCCGCCGCTGACGGAGTTACCCGTTGGAGGTCAATGTTGTTGTTCCGTCTCGGTCGGGCAGGGCGGCGACCATCCCGACATCGAGTCTGCGCTCGCAGCCCGCCCTGCCGACGCGATGGAATGGCGGATCTGCCTGCTGGCGGGTGAACATAAACTCAACACTACGATCACGGTCAACGGCGCGCTGGGGCTGACCATCAGCGGGTGCGGCCGTCAGACACGCGTGATCGCCCCGCAGGGAAAACCAGCCTTCGTCTTTACCAATGGAAATGGCATTCAACTTGATAGTCTCTGGCTCGAGGCTTCCACACAGGATGGCGCGCTCGTGTTCTCGGAAACGGAAGCGATCGTGATCGAAAATAATGTGCTGACGAACATCCTGACCCCAACATCTCCCAACCTGACGGGAGCGGCGAAACAAAAACTGGGCACACCTGGTCTGTTGATCCTGATCAAGAACTGCGAACAGGTCGCGATCCGGGACAATGATCTGGTCGGCCTGCCCGCGGTCATGGCAAGCGCGCGGGATATCTCCATCATCCGCAACCGCATCCGCGGCGGCGGGATCCAGATCGTGCCGCCATCGCTCATCGTCCAGATTGAAGACAACATGATCCTGCAGGGCGCCGGGCCGGGCATTCGCCTGGGTGCAGATAACATCGCCGCCGATTCGGCGACATGGGTATCCAAGGAGGGTTCTGCCTCGGCCGAAGTCAAGGCCAGGAGCGCCCTGGCAGGCATTCGATTGACAACGATCAGACTCAATCTGATCGCCCAGATGACCGGCAGCGGCATTGTCACCCAGACGGTACTCAAAGACCTGGCCCAGATGAGCGACGTGGAATTCCTGACGATCAGCGACAACCAGATCATTAGCTGCTGCAATCAGCCAGACGTCCTCCTGAGCGACAGGACGCGCGTGGGCGGCGGGATCGCGTTGATGGCAGTATTCAGCCTGCAGATCACCGATAACTTCATCGCTGCCAACGGACAGGGCAAGGCGCCTGCCTGCGGTGTTTTCGTTCTCGATGGCAGTGACATCGTCGTTGACGGAAATGTCATCGTCGAGAATGGCGTCGTGGGGGACAAGGACGAACCCGATGCCTATCAGGCCGGGATCGCCGCGCACTTCGTGTTCGCCAACGCCCCTGGCACCTTTGCTGCGAACACGGGACTGAAAGGGATGGGAATGACAGGATATCCGGCCCTGCGCGTTCACGGCAATGAAGTGATCTGCCCCGCGGCGCAGGCGCTGACGGTCAGCGCGCTCGGCAGCGTCGCGATCGATGGCAATACACTGGTCTCGCGCGAATCGCAAAAACAACCGACCGTCCCGCTTAACTTTGGTGAAAAAGGCCGTTGCGTCGCGATCCTGGATCTGGGGCTGCCTCTCTGGCTCCCGGAATTGATCGTGCTGCTGCAAATGATGGCCAGCGGGCAGACGAACATCCATCTGGAAGGAGCTGAAATGGTCAATCCATATTTTGCCAACTTCCCCGATGGGCGCGTACTTTTCCACAACAACCAGGTGACCTACAACACCGAACAACAGGAGGAAGTCACAAGCCTGGGAAAGATCGATGCGCAATGGTTCAAACGTGCCTGGGACGCGGCCTTCTTCTCAGTCCTGTTCATTTCACTGGATGATATTTCATTGAACGGCAACCAGTTCCAGGCCGCCGTGCCGCCCTACGTGTTGGAGGGACTGCAAAAATACCAGGCCGGGGAGATAGCGGCGGAAGAATTATGGGCTTATCTGCTAAAGTTCATACACGTGGGCTCTTCGGCCCTGACAGTTCGCGCGACGAGCAATGGCCTGACCGAGAGAATCTTCTCCAATTATGTCTCGTACGTTTCCAATGCCATGGCGATGAACCTGACCACCAGCAATGAAGCCACCCATCTGTTCGTCGCCAGTGCCCCCAAGAAGGCAGACGCGAATAATCTCAGCCTGATACCCTAATTGATTTTTTCCTGGATATTGGGTTTAATAGAATTCGGAGGTAGTCATGGAACAGAAAGAACGATCTTTTAGTGGTATTCCTGGACCGGAGATCGATGCCGAGCAGCTTCGCCAGAGTTTGGAAAATGTCCTGCGGCACACCGCAGATGTCGGCGCGCCCGCGCTGGAAACCTTCACCCAGTTACAGCAGCGCCGCGCCGACCGAATGGCGGCAACCGCGCAAGCGCTTCGCGAAAAACTGGGCGAGGAGCATCCACAGGTGATCGCGCTGGAGAACACGGCCAAATCACTGTCCGAGCTTAAAACTCACCTGGACACACAGAGGACGCGCCTGAAAAAATGGCCGAAACCGCGCGCCAATGAATGGATGGTTTTCGGCACGGTGACCGATGTGGACGGGCAGCCCGCGGCAGGTTTGAACGTGCGCGTTTTCGACCGCGACCGCAAGTACGATGACCTGTTGGGCGAAACGGAGACTGACGAGAATGGGGACTTCTCTGCCATCTATCACGAGCGTGATTTTGCCGAAACAAACGAAAACCTTCCCGAATTGTATGTCATGGTGTCAGATGCATCCGGGAAAACCCTCTATTCGACGCGCGAGAGTGCCCGTTTCAATGCAGGGAAATCGGAATATTTTGCCATACGTTTAGGCAAACAAAGTAGGGTGAGCAGCGAGAAAAGCAGATCAACAACAAAAGACAAAACAAGCCAGCGCAAAAGTTGAGCTCGTTTCAGTTATGCACACCTTTGCCCCGACACCAAAAACAAACCAACCCAACCAGCCGAAGCCCACGTTCAGCACTCGAGGAGACAGGTATGAGCAGGAGGCTGATCGTCTCGCAGACCAGGTGATGCGGATGCCGGAACCACAACTGCCATCTTTGCAAGTCATGCCCGATTCGTCTTATTCTTTGACCGCGACGAAGACACCGCCAACAATCGCTGAAACACTCGGTCAGGCAGGTCAGCCACTGGATGCCTCGACCAGAAGTTTCATGGAGCCTCGTTTTGGTTTCGACTTTAGCCGAGTGCGAATTCATAGTGATGCCCAGGCGGCGAAATCGGCTGCAACAGCCGAGGCGCGCGCCTTTACCATCGGAAACCATATCGTCTTTGGAGCCAGCCAATATACGCCCGGTTCGCAAGCCAGCCGCTCGCTGCTGGCGCATGAATTGACCCACGTCGTTCAACAGAGCCGGCCGGGCGGCACACCGCAAGGCTTGATCCAGCGCCAGACCGCCGCTCCAGGCGCGGGTGCATCCCAGCTTCGCCAGGACTATATCCGGGTGGCCTGCGAAACGATCGCGGAGATCCAGAGAGGGGTTGAGGAGGGCCGTACCTGGTATTTCGAGGATGAAATGTTACTGCAGGGCGATGAGGAGTTGAGCGATCCGCAAACCGGACTCATCCTTGAGCGACACACCGCGCTTCAGGAGCTCGTTGGGCATCTGGATGAGATCATCCGGGACCTCGAATCGGGCACCCTGACCCCTTCGCAGCCCGCCAGTCGGGATAGCCTGCGCGCCCTCTGGCGGGAACGTCATCCGGGTGATTCATGGCCCAGCGATGAGGTCCCACGCGGAACTCCTGCCCGCTGGTCAGTCCCCACTGGTGCCCGACATGTGCCCGGAGAAGGAGTTCACAGGATTTTCCAATCCCTCGGCGGGTACATCAATAACCCGCCCAGTTCGCCGCCTGGAATGCTGGGGGCAGCCAGCTTTCCTACCTGGTGGGTCATTGGCTGCCAGGCAGCTCAAGAGACTACACCAACATCGGCGCCTGCCAGCCGCGTTACGCCGGAGGGACTCAGACTTTCCCCGGAGACTGTTATCTTTGTCGCCCGAGACGGCGGCGCAATAACAGGCTGGCATTGGGAACCCAGAGGCGAATCCTATCCGGAGGGGCTGCGTCCCTTTGGTCCACACGAATGGTCCTACGATGAAAGCGCCGGCCGCGTATACATTATCGTTGACGAACAGCAATACAACCTGTTCCCCAATGGACGCGTGGAAATTCAGCATTAATCACTCACCTTACGCAGTTTCACCACGGAGCACACTCACCTGCCCTGGGTGCAGGTGCCGGGGGAGAACACAGAGAAAACCCTTTAAAAATCTCTGTGGACTCTGTGCTCTCTGTGGTGAAGGTACTTTGCCTGCGTAACATCAGTTAATCATCCAGTGGGGGATCGAACCTGGCACCCCTGGCGACATTGGCTGTAGCCACAGAGCGCCTGCAGGCAAAGCTGACCATATTTCCAATTCAGTAAAACTTTGGCGGCGATTCTTTTTCATTTGGTTGAAAAGCAAACAGTACCCTGGAACCTATTCCAGGGTACTGTCTATCGAAATTTCGCGGGGCGGCCCCGACGGGTTCTGGTCCCGCGATCACTGCCGAGCCAATAGAGAGCTTCCGGGTCTGCCTGAAGTGGAGTTACCCCGTTTGGGTGGACACCTGAGGGCTTGCGGTAGTGTCATTTTTTTAATCGCTTGCGGCTAGTCTATATACAAACCACTCGCCGAACTGCGCGACCTGTTCGTAATTTTTACCCAGATATTTCACCCCATCGCGCACAATCTGCGACCGTTTTTGTAAAGGTGTATAAAGCTTTTCGTCCAGACGGGCGCGCCCGCGCGTGTCGATGATCAGTGTGGGTTTGTTCGCCAGGATCTGACCGAAATATTCCTCGAACATCGGGCGCCGTCCCAGCAGTGCAAGCGGATATTGGTAGACATAACGCGTGGGCGCCGCGCGACGCGCCAGAAAATTCACAACACTTTCCGCACCAATGATCAAGACCTTGTCATCCTCCTCCGTGTTTTGCAGGATGTAATCAATGACAGGAGCCTTATCGTCATCCTGCAATCCCCGGACATACTCCGGGTAATACTTGATCTGTCCAAATTGACCAAGCACGATTACCGCCAGTACGATCCATGGAGCCCATGTCTGAATCTTTTCAGAAGACATACGGGAGATTTGGCCGACCAGGAATGGCGCTGTGTAAACCAACACGCCGCTTAGAATTGCCATGACCGGCAGCGGGGTGAGGTAGTAATGAAGAATGGAACGTCCTGAAATGGTGATCAGAAGTATCTCAAGGGGCAGATTGACCAGTGCGATCAGAATCAGGGGACGGATTTCTGCAAACGCTTTTCGTTTGAGCCAGACGTAGCTGAGGCCCGTCAGCCAGCCCAGGCCGGCTGTATAGAGAACCCAGCCATTCCGCAGATAGGCAAATCCTTTGATGAAGACCGGGATCAAATGTCGAATCCCTTCGTGTTTGCCTATATAAATAAAGTTATAGAGATAGGCTTGTTCCCAATAATCTGCCAGTGCATTCTGACTGGCAAAATAGATGATGAAAACGATGGAGGGAACCAGCCATCCTGCCAGCAGGGACAGAAGATCCTTGAGGGGAAATCTTCGTTGAGAAACTCGGATGACAAGCAGGATCAGGGCATATGCCACCCATATCCCGATAGTTGTTTGTTTGAAGTTGAAAGCGAACCCGCCCCATAGCCCGACCCAAAATGAAGCGCGGACCGGGAAATCCTTCTTCCAGGCGCTGATGAACAACCAAAACCCCAAAGCCTGAAACACCAGGGCATATTCTTCCGTTACGTTGCCCCGTGCGAGGATCGTCAGGAGGCCGGATGTCAAAACAATGGCGCCTGCCAGTGCAGCATAAATTCCAAACTCCCTGTCCAGAAGTTTATAGACAAGAAAAAGAGTGAAGAAAATAAAAATCGTTTGGAGAAACCAGACGCCCCATAGCGAATCAGGAGTCAGGGTCAATCCAAGAGCATCCACAAAATAGATCAGAGGCGGCTTATGATCCCAGACATCACGATAGGGGATCTCACCATTCAGGAATCTCCAGGCTACATAAAGGAACACGCCGGAATCACGGGAGGGCAGCGTCAGATTGTGGGGGTTGCTGGGAAACAAGGCAACAACTGTCCCCACCAGCGACGCGCAGGCTGGAACAATGATCTCCCTGACTTTGGAATACACGTCTGTTTTTGAGTCGAAGGCAGAACTCATGGATGGATGTCCCGAAAAAGCTTGTTCTTCTTATTCGAGCACGTTCTTTAATTGGGCGAGTCTCTCTGCCGAAAGCCTCTTCTCCTTTGCCTTCTGCCGCATGAATTCTTTGAGCTGCTTCGATTTCAGGGCTGGGACGGGCGCATTTTCTACGTCAAGCTCAACATTGTCGTTGGTAAACACCATCAGGGCGTTGATCTCGGGAATCTCAGATTCATCCATTTTCCTGGATAAATATTTCTTCAGCGATTGGACTTCCCCCTCGATCTCGATGTCCGGGCGGCCCAAACCTTCCTGTCCAAAGATGCGCATATACGATTGCAGGAAGCCTCCACCACTGACGCGCCAGCGATTTTTTTGGAATGTAATCTGTCCACGCTGATGATAGGGCTTGATCACCCAAACCCCCGCCGGACCGACCAGCAGGTGTGAAACCGGGGTCATGTAATGGTACATCACGAACTCATTTTGCAGGCCCTTGAAACCTGCATCCAGTTTTTCATCCGGACGAGGGGAACGTCCAAACTTGTTGCCCATGTACATACCGATCTGTGTCAACGTAAAGCCAAGGAGCAGAGCAGCAAGGGAGTAAACATATAATTCTGTCCGCGTGAAGGAAATGTACATACCCAAGCCAAGCACCGCGAGCGCGGCGAGGGTCGTCCCGCTGGCAATCGTTCCATTGCGTTTAATGAGTTTTTCGTTTTTGATGGTTTTCATGAGTTCCTTTTTGTATCGCGAAGACTCTTTCTTCTTTCCTCTTTCGTCTTCGCGGTGAATCTACTTCTTCAAACTTTCCTCGATCGCCGACTTGATTGCGTCGAGCACATTGGCTTCCACGGCTTCCTTTGCCACCCGCACGGCGCTCTTCATGGCAAGTGCATCCGAGCGGCCGTGACCAATGAACACCAGTCCGTTCACGCCGAGCAGGGGAGCCGCGCCTTCCTCCGCTGGGTCGAGCAGCTTGCGCACCTTGCCCATCGCCGGGCGGATCAGCATTCCGCCGGCCAGAACGAGGGGACCTCCGCCTTTGATGGCTGCGCGGATTTTTTCGATCAATAACTTTGCAACCGCTTCCGTGGATTTCAGGAAGACATTCCCGGTGAACCCATCCGTAACCGCCACGTCCACGCCGCCGTTGAAGATTTCCTTGCCCTCGACATTCCCAACAAAATTGAGTTTTGCACTGGCAAGCAGCGGGTACGCTTCCCTGACCAGCTCGCTTCCTTTCCCAGCCTCTTCGCCGTTTGAGATCAAACCAATCCGCGGCTTCTGGATGCCGCGCACTTTCGCTGCATAGACGCTGCCCATGATGCCGAACTGCAAAAGATTTTCGGGCTTGCAATCGGGGTTCACTCCGATGTCCAGAACGGTGCAAATCCCGGTCGCGGTCGGGAAGGGACCTGCCAGTCCCGGGCGGTCCACGCCGCGGATGCGGCCCAGCCTGAACAGGGAGGTAGCCATGATTGCGCCCGTGTTGCCCATCGTAATAAATGCATCCGCCTCGCCTTTCTTGACGAGGTCGAGCCCGACCGCCATCGAGTTCTGCGCGTCCTTATGACGCGCTTTCATGAGAAGCTCTTCGCCTTTATCGTGCATCGTCAGCATTTCGGGCGCGTGAACCACGCCTACGGGCAGGTCCGCTGCACCTGTGGAATCAAGGATCGGCTGGATCTTTGCAGCGTCGCCAACAAGGATTACCTCCACTCCATATTCCCGGGCGGCCAGCACTGCGCCCTCCACATCCGGAGTCGGATAGTTGTCACTCCCCATTGCATCCACAACAATTCTGGTCATGATGTCTCCTGATCGAATTTTGCTTGACAAGCAAGGCAAGCCGATTATAATACGCCGTGCTCGAGCGCTGGTGCTGGAACTGGCAGACAGGCATGGTTGAGGGCCATGTGCCGAAAGGCGTGGAGGTTCAAGTCCTCTCCAGCGCACCATACAATAATCCCGGTGCTCTTCGGGAGACTGAGAAAAATCCCCGGATTTTGCCGGGGATTTTTGTTTTGGTTGTTCAGACGTCACAGGTTTTCTAAATCTGTGACGTCTTTTACGAGATAATCAAACTACAGCAGGTGACCGCGCCCTCGGCCTTTGCCAGTTCCGAGACATCGACGGCTGCCACTTGATAGCCCCTTGCCTCAAGCTTTGCGCGTGTCCTTGGGAACGCCAGAGGAAAGATAATCGAATCTCCAACCGGGAGACAGTTTGCCGCGAACGGTTCAGAGGGATCCACCTCCACGCGATCAAATGCTGCGAAGTGATTTGCATCCACCCAATTTGGGTTGATGAGCAGGGTCTTCTCATCCACGCGGGTGACGGCGCTCTTCAAATGCAGGCAGCCATCCGTCTTCACGCCGCTGACAGTATATCCATATCCCTGCAGCAGATCGGTCAATTGATCGATTGCCGCCGGATTGCTGCGCGTGGATAAACCCACATAAATGCTCTTTCCAAGCACGAGGACATCGCCGCCGTCAAGCGTGGCTGGCTCGCAAACATGGACGAGATCGATATGAGGAGATAAAGCCTGGATGATGGATTCCGTCTCGGGCCTGCGCGAATCAGCTCCGGGTCGGGTAATGACCGCCAGCTCCGGCAGAACAAAAGCGGTATCTTCAACAAAAACCGAGTCGGGGGTATCCGCCTCGGCAGGCAGTTCAATGACCTGACACCCAAGTTGCTTGAGAGTATTTACATAGGCGGAATGCTGGGCGCGCGCGGTATTCAGGTCGAGCGGTCTGCGCTCAATGTGAGTGATCTCGCACTCCGCGAAGCGCGGACTGACCTGGCGCGTAATTGCAATGACCATCTGCCTCTAACCGCTGCCGGTGCGATAGCGATCGATCAATGCTTGTGTGCGCGGATCCCTGGGATTGTTGAACAGGTCATCTGGTTTCGCATCTTCAATGATCTCCCCATCTGCCATGACCAGCACACGGTCCGCCACCTCACGGGCAAAGCCCATCTCATGTGTCACGACGAGCATGGTCATCCCATCCTTGGCGACCTTCTTCATGACGTTCAGCACTTCGCCGATCAGTTCCGGGTCGAGTGCTGACGTGGGTTCATCGAAGAGCATCACTTTTGGTTCCATCGTGAGGGCACGTGCGATGGCGACACGTTGTTTCTGCCCGCCCGACAGGCGATTTGGATATTCATCCTTCTTGAATAACAAGCCAACGCTGTCAAGGTTTTGCTCAGCCAGCGCAATCGCCCTGGTGCGTTCCATGCCTTTGACGGTGACGGGACCCTCGAGCACGTTTTCCAATACGTTCATATGCGGGAAGAGGTTGAACTCCTGAAAGACCATGCCGGTTTTCAAACGCACCTCGTGAACGAGCTGGCGATGTTCCTTGCCCCGGCCACCTGCCGCCACCTTTAGACCATCCACTTCGATGGTGCCGTACGAAGGCTCTTCGAGAAAGTTGATGCAGCGGAGCAGGGTGCTCTTGCCGGAGCCGCTGCGGCCGATGATGCAAATCACTTCACGCGGCGCTACTTCCAGCGAGATTTGCTTCAGGACATGCAGCTGCCCAAAATACTTATCGAGATCGGATATTCGTACGATGGGTTCCATTTTAGCGCTCTCCTCTGGAGAGGCGTGCCTCGATGATGCTCTGAATGTAGGAGAGGATCAGCGTTATCATCCAGTAAAAGATTGCCGCCATGATCAACGCTTCCAGGCTGTGAAACTGGGCGCGCCCGACTCTGGTGGCGCGCCACATGATCTCGTGGACAAAACCGGTTCCGGCGATCAGCGCAGAATCCTTGGTCATGGCGATGAAATCGTTGCCAATGGGTGGGATGGCAAAGCGCAGTGCCTGCGGCAGGACAATCCTCTGCATGGTTTGGCGCGGGGTCATGCCAATGGCGATGGCGGCCTCGCGCTGGCCCCGGCCCACAGATGCCAGCCCGGCGCGGAAGATTTCACTCATGTACGCGCCATAGTTGAGCCCAAGTGCCAGCACACCGGCCGAGAGACCGGAAAGGATGATCCCCATCTGGGGAAGTGCCAGGAAGAAGAAAAAGATCTGAAGATACAACGGGGTCCCACGGATCAACGAAACATAGAATGTGCTCAAAGCATAGATCGGTGGGATTGTAGATAACCGCCCCAGCGCTGCCAGCAAAGCAAGTACCATTGCCAGCAAAATGGAGAGAATCGAAACAAGCAGGGTCTCATTGATGCCCCTTGCTATAAAAGCAAGATTATTCAAAACGAAATCTGTATCCAGTTTGACGGTTTTGATCCCGAGAAAACTCTGCCCACTGAACATGTAAATAAGGAGAACGAAGAGTATTACCCAGGAAATGGCAACATTCGCGCGGAAATGGCGAATTTGACGCTGTTGCGCCTCATAGAGTAAATTGCCTTTTGCTAATTGCTCAGCCGTGTCTCGTCCGATTGTTGATTCAGCCATTATGCAGCCTGCTCTCTCTGAACGATATGGAAAAGCATGGAAGCGGATTTTCCGCTTCCATGCTAATATTCAAAACAGCCTTATTTTGGAGCTTGGGTCAAATCGGCATCGAACCATTTATTGGATATCTCGGACAGGCGGCCATCGGCGTGCATGGCATTGAAGAGTTTATCCACCTCGGCACGCAGTGTGTCGGTGGGCAGGCTGGATGATTTATCAAATGCTGCCGCCAGGTCTTCCGAATAAACTGCCGAGCCAAGTTTCACAACCGGGAAGCCCGCAGCAATGTTGGCATCCACAACGGTTCCTGAAGTGACATAGCCAACGAAATCCTCACGGCCCGCGGCAATGGCTTGAGCGCATTCCTGGTCTGTTTCCAGTGGCACGACTGTGATATCGGCAGGCGGCTGGGCATAGATGGACGACTCGGGCAAGCCCAGCCCTTCCATATCCTTGTTCAGCCACTGATCGTAGGTTGTGGCAGCGCCAACACAGAGTGCCTGGCCTTCCAAGCCAGCCAGGTCGGTAATGCCTGAGTCAGCGCGTACCGCTATGACCGCAGGGGTATAGTAATACGGAACACTGAAATCAAGGATCTTCTGGCGGGCAGTGGTAATGGTCATGGAGCCAACGCTGAGATCCCATTTGTCTGCCCAGTTGCCGGCCGTGATCGCATCCCAGGCCGGGGTGGCGAAACAGGTTTCAACACCCAGGGCGTCACCGATCGCTTTTGCCACGTCCACATCGAAGCCCTGCATTTCGGCGGTAGTCAGGGCATCGGACGGGCACTTCGTATCTGAGGGACGCTTGCCTTCCGTGTCGAGGAACGACTGAGGTTCATAATTGGGATCGGTCGAGACCAGAATGTAACCACGCTGCTTGATGTCGTCCAGCAGGTTATCGGCCTTCGCACCACCTCCTCCACAGGCGGTCAGGACCAGGGAAGCCAGGATGGCTACGACCATTACTTTATAGAGCTTCTTCATTAGAAATCTCCTCCAAATTCTTGTGTGAAAGTAGTTTTGTCTTGCAGGCATGTACAGGGCGAAGTATCGGCGTCAGGGCCACCTCCTCTCACAAAAGCATACGCATTAAGCATAGACCATTTTGGATAATTGCGCAAGAGAATTGGAAAATTCATTGGCGGCCAGATCGATTGCGGCTCAGGGATCCGGCGTGAGCGGAGAACGGTCGATTAGCTTAATGGTTATACCATTTTGGAATGGTAAAATAAACCTATCCCACCTTCAAGAGGCATTTACATGGCTGCGATTTTCCCAAGTGAAGAATGGCTCCAGGGTCTGGAGAAGAAACTTAATTCGGATGACCGCTATCACCAGATCGCAAAAAACTGGGAAGGGGATCTGCTGTTTTTCGTCGAACCCGGAGGCAATCTGCAGGAGCGCCTCACGTTTTATATCGATCTTTGGCATGGCAGCTGCCGCAAAATTGAATATGAGCCGGCGCCTGAGTCATACCCAAACCCGGCATTTACATTGACCGCTTCCTACAAAGACATTACCGCCATTTTGACGGGAACCCTCAACCCGATGACCGCCATGATGACCTCCAGGCTGAAGGTGAAGGGCAGTATGGGCTATATGATGCGCAATGTTCCAACGGTTTTGGATTTTGTCCGCGTGGCACGGGAAGTGACGACGGAGACTTTGTAGCCGGACCTGGCACCTGATACCTTCATGCAACCTATCCTCAAAATAGACCTTACGACCGGCAAGACCGAAGAATATCAGATCCCTAAAGACTGGGAGAGAGATTTTCTGGGCGGCGCCTCACTGGCTGCCCGGATTTTGTATTCATCCCTGAGGCGCGAATTGGATCCGCTCTCGCCGGAAGCGCCTCTGCTCTTCATGACCGGTCCCCTGACGGGCACATCCGGTCCGACCACGGGCCGCTTCGTCGTCTGCGGAAAGGGAGCTGCCACCGGCCTCTGGGCCGAGTCCAATATCGGTGGGTTCTGGGGACCTGAGCTGCGCGCGGCTGGTTACGATGGCTTGTGGATCACGGGGAAAGCTGAAGGTCCGGTCTACCTTTGGTTAAACGGAAACAGGCTCGAGGTCCGGGATGCCGCGCATCTATGGGGGCAGGATACCTACACTACGCAGGACAAAGTCAAGGAAGAGGTCGGCGAAAAGTCCGCGCGGGTCTGCGTGATTGGACCCGCGGGCGAGAAGCAGGTCCGGTTCGCCTCCATCCTGTGCGACCATGGCCGGATGGCGGGGCGGACAGGCCTGGGCGCGGTGATGGGCGCCAAGAATCTCAAGGCGATCGCGGTGCGCGGCACGAATCCCATTCCCGTGTTCGACCTCGCGACGTACGCGCCCTTGCGGTCTGAAGCGAATCGCGCCCTGAAACAGGATATGGAAGCAACCGTGTTGCGCGAACTCGGCACCGCAAGCGCAGCAAATTATTCGGAATACATGGGCGCAATGCCGGTCAAGTACTACAGGCGCGCTTCGTTCGAAAATGTGGATAATGTTTCAGGCGCAAAGATGACCGAGACGATTCTCGTCGGCCGGAGCGCGTGCCAGGGCTGTGTGATCGCCTGTGGGCGCGTCGTGAAGATTGGAGAGCAGGCCAGGCGCAAGGGACCGGAATATGAGACGATCGTCGGTTTTGGCCCGAATCTGTTGAACGATGATCTTGAGTCGATTGTGGATCTTGGAGAACTCTGCGATCGCTACGGCATGGACACGATCAGCTGCGCGAATACGATTGGTCTTGCCTTCCACTTGTTTGAGAAGGGAACTATCTCCACCAAAGATAGTGATGGTCTTGTTTTAGGGTGGGGCGATGTGGAGGTGATCAAGCAGCTTGTCCATCGGATCGGCCGCCGCGAGGGGATTGGCGACCTTCTGGCGCAGGGCTCACGTTGCTTCGGCGCGCACTTCGATGCGGAGGAGGAAGCGGTGCAGGTCAACGGCCTCGAGGTGGCGTACCATGACCCGCGCGGCGTTTCGGGCATGGCGTTGTCGTATGCCACCAGCCCGCGCGGCGCGTGCCACAACCAGTCGGATTATTTCTTCGTGGATTGGGGCCACACGAACGATACTCTTGGCATTACCTTCTTCGAGCGCCACGCGCAGGCGGAGAAGGCTGCCAATGTTGCGCGCCATCAGGACTGGCGGACGGTCTTTAACTCGATTGTGATGTGTATCTTTGCGAATACGGAACCGGAACTGCAGGTCAAACTGATCAATGCGGCCTGCGGTTTGGACTGGACCATCGAAGATATGCTGAGATGTGGTGAGCGCGGCTGGAATCTCAAGCGCGCCATCAATCATCGCATGGGCCTGACACGCGCAAACGACAAGCTGCCCAGGGCGCTGCTCGAACCTTTCTCCGATGGCGGCTCGGCGGGCTTCATCCCGGATATTCAGGGGATGTTGTCTGCATACTATGCGGCGCGCGGCTGGGATAAGGAGACGGGCAAACCGACGCGCGAAAAGTTGCTGCAACTGGGGCTGGATGATATCGCAAAGGATTTATGGGGCTAGCAGCACAGTTCATCCGCGACGCGGCAAACTGAAGCTTTGCGTTCCTGCCTTGAATTCCTATTCCAGATTATATTGCCCCTCGATCTTCACAACCGCGCCTCCCCCAAACCACACCCGAACCTCGTCTGTGTCCGTTCTTTGGGCAAAAAGCTGGACAAAGTTTGGCGCATGGCGGAATCCATTTTGCTCCAGTTTTATCTGCTCCCCTTGCCACATGCCTTGCGCCAGAAGGTAGTAACCAAAAGCGGAGTTTCCGGAGCCTGTTGCAGGATCCTCCAGGTATCCAAATGTGGGTGCAAAGACACGGGTGCGGTACCGGCTGCCCTGCGATGCAACTTCCGAGGAATAGAGCAGGACAATGTCTGCCCCGATCTGCAAGCAGAATTCTTTCAGCACCTCAAGCTCCGGAGTGACTTTGAGAATGGATCCCAGCCCCGCCATCGAGACGATCAACGTCTCCAGGCCGGCGTTAATGATCTGAACCGGGCGAGATTCGTCCAGGTCGGCGAGGCGACTGTTGAGTGCGGCCGCAATCTCCGCCGTGCCAACCTCTTTGGTGGAAAACCCGGGGGGCGGCGCCGAAATGTAAACGCTCTTCTCGTCCCGGTAACGGTTCTCGACTTGTAGGCGGGCGGTCCGCGTGGCGATGGACAATGTCCTTTTTGAGTGCAGCGCTTTGTTATTTGCCACAAGATCATTCAGGATGGCGATGGTTGCATGCCCGCAGAAAGCTACCTCCCTCTCGGAAGAGAAGTAGCATAATTCGTAATCTGTCTCCGTTCCCGGAGCGGCATACCCAACTTCGCTCACGAACCCCTTCAACTCTTTGGCGATCCGCAGCTTTTCCTCCTCAGATAGCTCATCCAGCCTGTTGAGGTAGACAACTGCTGCCGGATTCCCGGACGAATTTCCGGAAGCGAACGCGTCAATTTTCTTAAACTTTAGTTTTTTCATAGCTGGCCTCGATGTCCTTGAATCTTTCCTGCAGACTTATATCATTCTTTTGTAACCGCAGTCAGATTCATGGTGAGCAGAACACCGGGCTTTGGAAGCTCCGCCACTCCGATCACGGTACGCGCGGGGCGGTGGTTGCCTATCATGTCAACGTAAGCGCGGTTCATTTCCTCGAAGTCCCGCATATCCTTCAAAAAGACATTTACATGCAAGACGTGATTTAGATCGGAATCGACCGATTCCAGCATCACCCGAAATGACTCGAGAATCTGCTTTGCCTGTGAATATACGTCCGGTCCGGCAAGTTGGCCGGTCGCCGGGTCGACGCCGGCAGTGCCTCCGATGCTGATGAACTTGTCGACCCTTGCGATGTGGTTGTAGGGTCCGATCGGCGTTGGCGTATTCGCCGGTGTGGAAGTCTCTACCGCATTTGTCACAGCAACCCTCCAAAGTTATGCATTTGCACCATTAGCCGATGTGTTTTTCGAAACATAGACTGTTGTCGATTTCGGCATATTGTCCGTAGTTTGGAATAATTTTGTATCCGTTCTTTTTGTAAAGTCCTATTGCTTTCGGCTGCTTTTTTCCCGTTTCCAGGATGCATTTTTTATAGGACAATTCAGATGTCCACACTTCCAGTTCGTGTAAAACCCGGCTGGCAATACCTTTACCTCTGCTTTTCGGCGCTGTGTACATCCTTTTGATTTCCATCGTGTCCGAGGCGTATTCTTTGATTGCCCCGCAGCCGACGGGTTTATCATTTTCATATGCAAGGACCACATATTTGATTTTGTCGATTTTATTGAATTGCGCGTAAAAGGAATGGTCTTTCCTGTCTCTTTCTGCCAGGTCGGCGTCAAGGTGTTTTACGAGTTGAATAAAATCCTGATTATCTGAGTCGGTTCTTATTATTCTGATCATCTAAAGTTTCCTTGTAGGGTATTACCCAGCATTATACAGAAAAAGCTCATCCAAAATTAGTCCCTTTTTGGGGAGCGTACGCGCTGATCGTGGGGCCGATCCGCCGTTTGATTTTTGTTAGAGGACTTTCTGTGAACCCATTTTTTGGACTTCATTTGCAGTAGAATCCTGACAGCACAGGAGAGAATATAAATGAAACTCGTTACGGTATCCCAAATGCAGGCAATTGAAAAAGAAGCCGATGCTGGCGGCCTCACCTATGACCAGATGATGGAGAATGCAGGCCAGGGACTCGCAGATATCATTCTCAGTCTGTATGCGGATGATGGGGAAGCAGAAGCTGTCGGCCTGGTTGGTCCCGGGAACAATGGCGGCGATACGCTTGTGACGCTGTCCGCGCTTGCCGCGGAAGGCTGGAAGGCGCGCGCCTATCTTGTCAAACGCAAGAAGGACGACCTGGTCAAACGTTTTCTCGAAGCCGGTGGAGAAGTCCTCACCAGGGAAAACCCCTTCGAGCAACTGGCGGAAGCAATCGAGACCGCCGACGTTTTTCTGGACGGCATCTTTGGCACGGGGATCAAGCTGCCGTTGAAGAAAGATATTGCCGAGCTTTTATCGGAAGTCAATGATGTTCTCGATGGGCTGGACGCGCTACGCGGTCCGCTCATCATTGCGGTGGATTGTCCCTCCGGCGTGGATTGTGATACCGGCGAGGTCGCGGAGGAAGCCATCGCCGCGGATTTAACGGTCACGATGGCGGCGGTCAAGCAAGGCCTGTTGAAACTGCCGGCCTTCGAGTATGTCGGTGACCTGGAAGTGGTGGAGATCGGTTTGCCCGCTGATCTATCTTCCTTCAGGGATTTGAAGACAGAAGTTGCAGATGAGGATTCCGTTTCGGCGCTTTTGCCGGAACGGGCTCTTGATTCCCACAAAGGGACGTTCGGGACCGCGCTGATCGCGGCGGGCTCCGTTAATTACACGGGAGCCGTCCTCCTGGCGGGAGAAGCGGCGTATCGCGCCGGCGCGGGACTTGTCACGCTGGCGGTCCCTGCGCCGCTACATGCCGCCCTCTCCGGTCGTTTCTCGGAAGCGACCTGGGTCCTGCTCCCCCATGAAATGGGTGTGATCTCGCGGGATGCCGCGGAGGTGTTTGCAAAGAACATCGAGCGCGCCACCGCCCTGTTGCTTGGTCCCGGCTTTGGCATGGAAGATACGACGAAGGAGTTCATCGAGAATTTGTTGAGAGGCAAAGTCTCGTCAAAGAGAGCCGCCTCACGGATCGGTTTCGTACAACCGGAGAGCGAAAAGAAGGAAGAAACGAATTCGCAGCTGCCAGCGATGATCTTCGATGCGGATGGATTGAAACTGCTCGCCAGGATTCCGGATTGGCATAAGCTTCTTCCCGGGCATGCCATTCTGACTCCGCACCCCGGCGAAATGTCCGTGCTGACCGGCCTGTCGAAGGAAGAGATCCAGGCAAACCGGCAGGAGATTGCCGGCAGGTATGCAAAAGAATGGGGGCATGTGGTGATCCTCAAAGGTGCGTTTACTATCATCGCCGCGCCCGACGGCCGCCTGACGGTCATCCCGGTTGCTTCGCCCGCGTTGGCGCGCGCCGGGACAGGTGACGTGCTGGCGGGCCTGATCGTTGGCTTGCGCGCCCAGGGGCTCGAGGCGTTCGAGGCGGCGGTCGCGGGCGCGTGGATCCACGCCCAGGCAGGTCTCTACGCGGCGGATGATCTGGGCACAACCACATCGGTGCTGGCCGGCGACATATTGGATTCTATTTCAGATGTGTTAAGCGATTTGGAATAGTAGTCTGTTAGTCTTATGGTCAAATATTCGAATGGTCGGTGATCCACGACGATCAGACTATCTGCCCACGGCACGAACGAAAAAGGAGGCTGAAAATCAGTCTCCTTTTTACTTCTTGCTTTTTACTCTGAACTATCCCTTCAAAAACGTTTCAATCCTCGTTTTTCTTTTTTGGGAAAAGACTGGCGATCAGCCATGTCCCGGCTTCGAACAGGGCAAACAGCATTCTAACTCCCCCGGAAGCCACGATTGCCAATCCAACCATTGCCACAATGGGCCGAAGGCTCCCGTTTTGGATGACATCGGGCAGGCTAAACGGCAAGAACGGCTTTATATCGAACTGAATATAAATGGCAAGACCGATGCCTATCAAAATTAAATCCACTCCAAGTTCTTGAACGAGTGAATTCTCAGGCTCCTTTGCCTTAGTGGAAAGATTGTTATAACCATCCCGCATTGTATCCTGCAACTGCTTCAGGTGTTTCCAACTACTACTTCCCATATATTTTCTTTCCATAATTGAAGAAGCGAGCCTGATTTTCAGGCTCGCTTCCGGTTCTGTTTGTTTTATCCCTTCAAGAACTCTTCCAATGCTGACTTGCTGATGCGGAAGGCGTTGCCCATCTTCTTGGCTTTCAGGCTCTTATCCTTGATCGCGGCGAGCACATCTTCCTCTGAGACCTTCAGGATGGCAGCCGCCTCGGCCGGGGTCATGACATCAGGGATGCCTGCGGCTGCCTGTCCGCCGCCACTCTGGGATTGTTGCTGCTGCTGCATCGCACCGGACGTGGCTTGCTGCATCAGATTGCCGATGCCCATCCCGGCGCCGATCCCGGCGGTGAGGCCCGCCCCGCCGCTCGGATTTTGAGCAGCGTCGCGCATCGCATCCGCCGCCTGGAGTTGGGTGTAGGTTGCCATGTCGAGCATGCCCATGTCGCGCAGTTCCTGAGCCGACTTGCTGGATGGCTTGAGGTTCCCGATATAGAACGACTTCAACTGCATGCCGATGGCTTCGAAATCATCCTGCGCCTTGGCACGCACCGCCGCGCCGACTTCCTCGGTCAGGCCGATCAATTCCACAACGCTGCTGGCAGCTGTGGTCTCGCCCAATACATCCTGGATCTTGGAAAGCAGCATCATCTTCAGGCGTTCTTCGATATCAGTTGTGCGATACGCGCCCTGCGTGCCCACCACCTGCGTGACGAATTGCTGCGGGTCCTTCACCTGGAAGGAATACGTGCCGAAGCCTTGCAGCAAGGCGACACCCAGGCCCATGCCGGGGTTGCGGACGATGATCGGCTGCGGCGTGCCCCATTTTTCGTTCGCAAATTCCTTCATGGAAACGAAGTACACTTCCGCGGGGAAGGGCGTGCGATCATTGAAAGCCTTGCCAATGAGATCGATCAACAGCGGAATGTTCGCGGTTGTGATGGTGTGACGCCCGGCGCGGAAGACATCGAGCGCCTGTCCATCGCGGAAGAACACTGCCGCCTGTGACTCGCGCACGATCACCTGTGAGCCGATGCGATAATCACCGATTCCGCTTTCCGGGAAACGATGGACGATTTCATCCTTCATCTCGCTGGGGTATTCAATGACATCGAAAATTCTAGCCATGAGATTTCTCCTTTGATAGTGGTAGCAAATTCATTATAGTCCATGCGTGAATGCGCTACAAGTCGAAGATGGCGCTTTGCGCCGAACCATTCTTCCTATTTTTATACGGATTTCCAGCATTTTTGTTTCATGCCTCCGCAAAACACTGCCCACTGACGACTGACTACTGACCACTGCCACCTGCCTCAGCCTGTTTCCCTTTCATCGGCTTGCCCGTCCCTTTATCTTTTAGCATCAAGACCTCCGCCATGATGCTCACCGCGATCTCCTCGGGTGTTTCTGCATTCAACTCAAGCCCCATCGGCGAATGGACGCGCGCGATCTTGTCCTCCGGGATGCCTTTTTCCTTCAATGCCTTGACCGTCGTCAGCCACCGCCGCCTCGAGCCGATCACGCCGATGTATCCCGCCTTCGACTCGAGCAGGCTGGGAAGTCCTTCCTGGTCCACATTCGAGCCGCGGCTGGTGATGATGATGTAGGTCCGTTTGTTGATCTTCAGTTGCTCCGACAAATTTTCCATTGCGACGGGATAATACGCGTCCGCCCCCGGCACAGCCTCGGGGGTGCAGAACTCCGGGCGGTCGTCGCTGACCGCGACGCGGAATCCCAGCCACTTCGCCAGGTGGACGACAGCCTTGCCGACGTGTCCGGCGCCGATGACGACAATCATTGCAGGGGGAAGGATCGGTTCCACAAAGACCTCCACGGTCCCGCCGCAGACGCCCGGGTCGCCGCGCGAGGGATCGGACATTCGATAGGTGATCAGGCGCGACTCGCCGTCGCCCATCGCGATCCAGGCTTCGTCGAGGACGCGATGCTCCAGGTCGCCGCCGCCGACCGTGCCGATGAACTTGCCGTCCGGGTAGACGAGCATCTTGCTGCCCACGTGCCGGGGTGTTGAGCCTTCGCTCTTGACCACCGTGCACAGCGCGGCGGATTCGTTGTTCTTTTCGATTTCAGAGAGGGCTTGATAAATGCTATCCATGGCTATATTTTACCGTTAGAGTCTCCTGGAACATATTTTCAAAACGATTTTCTGTCATTGCGAGGAGGGTGTTCTCCCCGACAGAGCAATCTCTTTAACAATACATGGGATTGCTTCGCCCGCTCGCCGTTTGAGGCTCGGGGCTCGCAGTGACGGTGCATATTATTCCTGTGTTTCCAGCAAATGGTTCTCCAGCTTATCCATCGTTTCCATAAAGGACTGTTCCAGGTCGACGTCCTGCATCTTTGCCAGGACGATCACCGACCACAGGCAATGAGATAGATGAGAGCCGAGCTTTTCGGCGCTGTGCAAAATCTCGCGTTTGCCATGCTCTGCCATGACCAGCTTGACCAGGTTGTTTGCATCTGCCAGGAGTCCCTGGGCGATATCTTCGTCCGTGGATGGGGAGCCATAAAGCTGCTGCTCCTTTTTCTCATACTGCCTGCGAAGGTCCATCGCCCGGTTGATTATTTTTTGAAGTTCCATTAGCTCTCCAGTAAACCAAGCACAACCGGCAGCAGCTGCTTCTTTCTCGATACCACGCCTGGAGCGTCGCGCGTGCTGTCGGGGAGGGGAGGATAAGGCAGATTGTCCAGGATGGGCGGCGCGTTCGAGGAGAGGATCAGCCGGCTGGAGCCGCGTACGATGTCGGTGACAAGCAGCATGGCAAAGTCCAGCCCGCGCCTGTCTTTCATTTCGTCAAGCGCTTCGACGAGAGGCGCAAGGTGCTCGGAAAGCTGCACCAGATCCGTCACTTCTACTTGCGCGATGGCGAGTTTGAATCCACCGGCTTCGTACAGCTTGACATCGTTGCTGACGACTTCTTCGGGGTTGCGATTCGACAATCCCGCGCCCGCGGCAAGGACCGCTTTGCCGTATGATTCGATCGTCTCGCCTTTGAGTGGGCCCCCTCCCACGAATGCCCAGCGCGCCAGTCGTTCGGCCGCCTGCTTGTCGCGCGGCGTGGTGGTAGGAGACGTCAGGATCAGGGTATCAGCAAGGAGCCCCGCGAGCAGCGCTCCTGCCAGCGCAGGCGGCATGGAGAGGCCCGCCTCGGCAGTCTGCTCGCAGACGAGGGTCGAAGTCGAGCCGACGATGTCCACCGTGAAACGGATGGGTGTATGCGTGTACGGGTTACCGAGCCGATGATGGTCCAAAATCTCCAACAATTCAGCTTCTTCCAGCGCGGCGATTGCCTGGCTCGGCTCGTTGTGATCCACGAGGATGATCTTGAGGCGCGGCGGGTTGAGAAGATCGCGCTGGTGCGCGATACCAGCGTAGAGTCCGTTTTCGTCGATGACCCAATGCTCATTCGCTTCATCGCGCAGGATCCGATTGAGAAAATCACGGATGTGCCCATTGGCAGGATACTTCGCGACGCGGGTGTTGGCTGCCTCTTTGCACGGGGCTGACATCATCTGGCGAACGGTCGTATCGCCGGGCTGGGGACCAAGCACCTCGGTAAAGTATTTGAAGAGACTAAAGCCGTTGATGATGCCATAGGGTTTACCGTCTTCATCCACCACTGGTGCAATGCCGCCTGTCCGGCTGGCGAGAGTCCAGGCCAGTCCAAGCTGTGCCTCCGGGCGGATGCTGTCGAGCCGTTGCATCACCGACTCGAAGCGCGGCGAGGCATCGGTGAGCAGCACAGGCGGATCGAGCTTGAGCTGCTTGAGCACCCAGGCCGACTGGGGATTGAGCGCGCCGGCGCGCGCCGCGACCGTATCCACTTCATCGCGTTCGCGCAGCAGCCACGCATATCCCATGGCAGAGGCAATGGAGTCGGTATCGGGATTCACATGTCCAATTACATAGATTTTGTCCGCCATAAAATTTCTTTCCTGTACCAATATTATGTCATTCTGAGCGACACGCTCCGCGGGAAGCGAAGAATCCTGCCGCTTTGCGGCGGAGACCCTTCGCTGTGCTCAGGGTAACATCTAGATTTTACTTTGCTAATTCCTTCCACACCTTCTCTGGTGTAACGGGGATCTCGTCCACGTTCGCGCCAACGGCGTCGAGGATTGCATTGCCCACGGCGGGCGCGACCCCATCCATGGGGATCTCGGCGACCGCTTTGACGCCAAACGGATGGCTCGGCTCGAAGGTCTCGACGAAGATGGTTTCGAGTTCAGGCATCTCGTCGGCGCGGAAGATGTGATAGCGGTCGAGGTCGCGCTCGATGGCACTGCCTTTCTCGTCGTAGCGCATCTCTTCGCAGACCGCGTAGCCGAGCGCCTGCGTCATGCCGCCTTCGATCTGGCCGCTGGCTGTCAGCGGATTGACGATCACACCCGAGTCGACCGCCATCACGAGCCTGTCCACCGTGACCGCGCCGGTCTCCGTATCTACCGTGACCTCGGCAAACTGCGCCGCGAAGGGGGGCGGCGAGACCGGCGAGACGTAACTCGCCACGCCCATGATCTGTTCCTGGTTTTCCTTGTGCAGGGCGTTCAAGGCAATTTCGGCGAAAGGTACACGTTCTCCATCGGAAGCAACTGCCATCCGATGGACCAACTTTATCTCCTCAGCTTTGTATACCTGCGTACCATCTACCTGTATACCTGCTACTTGTTTCCGTGCATTCAGCATTGCCGCCGCGCGGACCCTGATCCGCTCCGCGACAATCTGCGCGGCTTTGACTGCCGCGGTGCCGGAGATATAGGTTGTCGAAGAGGCATACGCGCCTTTGTCGAACGGCGTGAAGTCTGTGTCTGACGAATACGTAATCATGTCTTCGATCGGGACGCCCAGCACCTCGGCCGCCATCTGTGCCAGGACGGTATCCGAGCCGGTGCCCAGGTCGGTCGCGCCGACCAGCAGGTTGAATGAGCCATCGTCGTTCATCTTGATCGAGGCGCCGCCCATGTCCAGATACGGAATGGCTGTGCCTTGCATGACCATCGCTACCCCAATCCCTTTGCGCAATTTGCCCTCTTTCCTCTTTCCTGTTTCCTGCTTGCCCAAAGAAGAAAGATGGAAAGAATGCCAGTCTTCGTTTCTGTATTTATCATCCCACCCAATTGCTGCCTTGCCCTGGGCGACACATTGCTCCAAGCCAACCGTGTGGATGATCTCGGGTCGCGGCTCACGGCCTTCATTCCAGGCAGTGGAGAATGGATGATATTCGCCCGGGTGAATTGCGTTCTTCAAACGAAACTCGATCGGGTCAAGATTCAACGCGTGGGCGATCTTTTCCATGTGACGCTCGACGGGCCAGTATCCCTGTGGGACGCCGTAGCCGCGGAACGCGCCCGCGGGCGGCGTGTTGGTGTACACCACATCTGCATAAAAGCGGATGTTGGGCGACTTGCGATATTCGTCCGCTCCCACATACAGAGCCATCGCCTTGTGACCGGTGTTGCCGGTGACAGTCAGGGCGTGACAGCCGTACGCGCCCGTATCTGACAGGGCGTACATGGAGTTGGCGGTGATCGTCCCATCGCGCTTGACACCCGTCTTCATTTTGATCTTCATCGGGTGACGCGAGCGCGCCCCGATGAATTCTTCCTCACGTGTGTATTCGTAAATGACCGGTCGCCGGGTAGCAATCGTCAGATGGGCGGGGACATCTTCCATCAGCACTTCCTGCTTGCCGCCAAACCCGCCGCCGATGCGCGGCTTGATGACGCGGATCCGTTTGACGGGCAGTCCCAACACGGGCGCGAGCATCCGCCGTACGTGGAACGGTACCTGCGTCGAGGTACGGATCACCAGCCGGTCATCTTCGTCCCAGTAGGTCACCGCGACGTGCGGCTCGATGTGCGCCTGCTGGACCTTTGGCACTTCATATTCTGCTTCGAAGATTTCGTCTGCTTCGGCGAATCCTTTTTCCACGTCACCGATGTCGATGCGGATCTCTGCCGCGAGATTCTTTTCGGGGTTCGAGTCTGCGAAGTTGACGAACTCCGGCTCGTCGTGAATACGAGGCGCGTCCGGGTTCATCGCCTGGCGCGAGTCAAGGATGATAGGCAGGGTTTCGTATTCGACATCGATCAGGCTCAGGGCTTGCTCCGCGATCTCCGGCGTCTCCGCCGCAACCATCGCCACGCGATCGCCCACAAAACGGACTTTGTGATCCAGCGAGAACGAATCGAGCGGACCAGGGATCGGGTCGGACTGCCCGGCTGTGGAATAGACGACGCGCGGGATGTCCTGCCACGTCAGCACCGCCGCGACGCCTTTCAGGTCTTTGGCTTTGCTTGTGTCGATGTTTTTGATGCGCGCATGCGCATGCGGACTGCGCAGCACGCGCGCATACAGCATGCCGCGCATATCCATGTCCGCGGTGAAGGCAGGCTTGCCTTGCACCAGCTTGACCGCGTCCACTTTCTTCTCGGGCTTGCCGACCGTTTGATAGGTCTGTGATTTTGGCGTGACCACAACTTTAGGTCGCGTCAGTAAATTTGCAAATTGTTCGTTCGGTGAAGCGTCCGGTTGATCTGCAGGCGGCTGCTCGCCCCAATTCCCCAAATCCCAATTTACCGAATCCCATTCGATCGGCTCATCCCCGCGCATCACGGCGGCAGCTTTCAACACGGCCTGGACGGGTTTGAGGTAACCGGTACAGCGGCACAAGACTCCCGCAATCGCTTCACGAACCTGTTCTTCGCTTGGATTCGGATTCTTGTCGAGCAGCGCCTTTGCTGCGAGGATCTGCGCGGGCGTACAGTATCCGCACTGGATCGCGCCCGTCTCGACGAACGCCTGCTGCAAGGGGTGCAAGCCTTCAGTCTTCTTCCAGCCCTGCTCGGGGTGCTCGCCCAGGCCCTCGATGGTGACAATGTTATGTCCCTCAGCCTGCGCCGCGAGCATCGACCCCGCGTTGACGGGTTTCCCGTCCAGCAGTACGGTGTCCGCGCCGGAGAGCCCCTGCTCGTCGCCGAATTTGATGCCGTAGAAACCCAGCCCGCGCAGGGCAGCGAGCAGGGTTGTGGATGGAGTTGTATCAAGCGTGTGTTCGATGCCGTTGATCTTGAGGGTAATGATCATATTCATTCCTTCCCCCTCTCCCCTCGGGGAGAGGGCCGGGGTGAGGGGAAGTTACTTTACTTGCTTTTTAGTTCAGCAATTCTAATTTCAATGGTTTGCAGAATTTTGTTTGCAACTGCATCAATATTGGATCTAACATCGTTGTTTGTAAATCGAATTACTTTATAACCAAGCTCTTCTAAATATTCAGTTCTTGCCTGGTCATATTCTTCTTGGCTCAGTTCAAGATGTGATTCGCCATCAACTTCGATCAACAACTTGGCTTCTGCACAATAAAAGTCGACGATGAATCTCTCAATTGGATGTTGTCGCCTAAACTTAAAGCCCGTTTGCCGATTTCGTAGCACATGCCAGAGAGTTGTTTCTGCGAGTGTTTGTGGATGGCGCATCTCACGCGCGCGTGCCAGAATGACCGGATGAATTCGATGTCTTGTTTCCATGAGCGGTGACCCTCACCCTTCCCTTCGCGAAGCACCCCTGTGGGGCTCCCTTTTAGGGAGAGGGTGTCACAGCACCTTCGTTACTTCCAACCCAAGGTTTGCCGACTCCAGTGCATTTTGCGAGCCCATCACGGTCACCGCCTTGGATTGCGCCACTTTCTCCAGCACTTCGCCAAAGGCGATGAAATCTTCGCCGTTGGTGGAGAGTACTTCGTCGCGAATTTTCTGTCTCAGTTCATCTGTGCGGTTGGTCAGATAGCGCAGCATGGATGTGTATCCCTTAGCATCGGGGAGCTGGTAGGTGTCGAGGTCGCCGATCGCGGCAATAATGGCTTTGGTCAATTCGTTGTCGCTCAGGCGCGCGGTGTCGAGTCCTTTCAGGAATGCCGCAGCCTTGTCGTAGTTGTCGATGGTCGCAGCGACGTTTGGGTCGCGGTAGGAGAGGCAGGTGAACACGCCGGAGGCATCGTCGAAGACCGCGAACACACCATATGCTCCACCTTGCACGCGTATTTTCTCCCACAGATACGCCATGCGCAGATAACCAAGAATAACCTCCGCCGAACCATCGTATTCATAACCGAGATCGTACAGGTTCGCGCCTTTACCCACGTAATTGACTTGCCCGGGGATCGTCAGTCCTTCTTTTGTCTGCAGGGACTGAATGCCGAAGGGAGAAAGCTTCACGTCTTTTGCCGGCAGCACAGACAGGAACGACTCAAGCTGCGGCTTGAACGTGTTCCAGTTGGCGGCGTCAACCGTGACATTGCAGATCAGGGCATTACGAGCGATCAAAGCCTCGCGCATCGCTTCGAGTTTCTTCAGCACGGATTTCCACTTTTTGCTGACATCCTCTGCCAGTTCGCGCAGTGTAAATAAATACCCGATGCCGCTCATCTGGTCCTTCGCCCAGCCCGATTCGCCGAACTGGGCGCGCAGCCGCTGGTTAACGTAGATATGCCCGCTGGGCACGAGCGAGGATTCGAGCCCCGCCTTTTCCTCCAGGACGATCTGTTTGAGGCGTTCCTTGTTATCGAAGTTTGCCGTGAGCAAGACATCTTTCAAGATATTCAACAGCTCTGCAGATTGCTGAATGGTGGCTTTGCCGCGCAGGAATAGCTTTGCCACACTCTCCCGCGATCCAAAGGCGGTCGCGCTGACCGCACTGCCGTGGATCCCGCCTGTGCTTTTTCCGATGCGCTGTGACAGTTTGACGTAATCTTCCCTGGCGGTGCCCATCTCGAGCAGGGCGCGGGCAAAGATTTCCGTCAGCGGCAGCAGGTCTTTCGGCAGGGCATGCAGGTCGAAGCCGAGGTCGAGATAGACGATCCCGTTGGTGAACAGATCATGATGAAGAACTTTTGTGTTCTGAAGTTCAAGAACATCGATGGGGATGGTCTTGTTCTGCTTTTCCAGATCCTGGAGCTTGAGGACGGGCAGGGTCTCGAGCGCTTCCGGTGAATCAGGAGTCTCCTGCCTGGCTTTCAGCTTTTTGGTGTTCTCGATCAACTCCGCGATCTGGCTCTCGTTCAGCGACTCGCGGATCTTCCCCAGCCGGGCTTTCTCCTCCTCGTCGAAACGGCGGCCCAGCTCCGGGTCCGGTTTGAGCCGCAGCGTCGTGCGGTGGACGTTCTCCAGCAAATGGGTCTGGATCAGTTTCTCGAAGTAGCGCGGGTCCGCGGCAATCCGCTGCTTGACCTCGTTGAGAGGTCCCTCGAAGGCTAAAAGTTTGAACGGGTCTTCATCGTAGATCCAGGTCGTCAGGGCGCGGCGCATCAGGGCGATCCCGACCGGGAACGCGCCCGTGTTGTTCTCGCGCAGACGGAACTCCAGTGTGTTCATCGACGCCGCGACCATATCGGGGTCGATGCCGTCGCGGACCAGCGTTTCGAGTGTATCGAAAATAAGCTTTTCGATCTTCCTGGCATGACGCTGGCGCGTGCCTTTGAGCCCGGTCGAGAAAATGAAGTGACGCAGCTCCGCTTCCATGCCGATGCCTGCCAGGTCCTCGCCGAGGCCCGAATCGAGCAGCGCCTTTTTGAGTGGGGAGGCGGGCGTGCCGATCAGGATATTGCCGAGGATCCGCAGGCTGAAGTTGAGGGCAGGGTCGGAGGTGTCGGGCAGTTTCCAGTTTACGGTCAGATAATGCTTCTTGTCGATATCCTGGTCGCCGCCGGTGTCGTAGGCATATTCCACCTTTTTCGGCCGCTTGAACGGCTTGGCAGGCGGGACGACCGATTTCACTTTTTTCTTCTTGTACGGCTTGAGATAGCCTTCCATCAACTGGAGACGCTTTTCCGGATCGTCGTTTCCGTAAAAGAAGATGAATGAGTTGGATGGGTGATAATACGTCTCCCAGAAGTTCCTGAAGTTTTCGTACATCAGATCGGGGATGCGGCGCGGGTCGCCGCCTGAATCGACGCCGTACATATGCCTGGGGAAAAGCGATTCGATCACGCGCGTCTCGAGAATGCCATCGGGCGAGGAATAGGCGCCCTTCATTTCGTTGAAGACCACGCCTTTGTACGTCAGGGGCTCGCCGGGATCGCTGATCTCGTAATGCCAGCCTTCCTGCATCAGGGTCTGTTCGCTGATCAGTGGATGCAGGACCGCGTCCATGTACACATCGATCAGGTTATAGAAATCCTGTACGTTCTGGCTTGCCACCGGATAGCACGTCTTATCGGGGAAGGTGAAGGCGTTGACAAAGGTCGCCAGCGAGCCTTTCAGCAGTTCCACAAAGGGTTCCTTGATGGGATATTTCTCCGAGCCGCCCAGCACGCTGTGTTCCAGGATGTGCGCCACGCCTGTGGCATCCTTTGGCGTGGTGCGGAAATTGATACCGAACACTTTGTTGTCGTCATCGTTGAGGATGGATAGCAGCCGCGCCCCCGTGCGCTTGTGAACGTACAACTTTGCAGCCGCATTGAGTTCCGGAATGTTTTGTTCTCGAACGAGATCGAACGCTTTAGACATGTTTCTCCTCTTTGATTTTCAGCCTTCTAATTTTTTCTCTCAGCTCATCGATGGCTTTCTTTTTGCCATGTTCGTCTTTATAAAGCCACAGGTCCCAGCCATTGGCTGGCACATCTTCCATCAGGGCTTTGGCGACGCCATGAATGGAGCCTGTGATCTTTCCGCAGCGCAGGTGTCCATTGGAGAGGATCTTCGCTCTGCGGCCATTCTTTGCAAAGTAGAGGCTCTGCCCCGGCTGGAGCAGTCCGTTTTCGAGCAGCGTTCCAAACGGGACCCGGGCCGGCTTCCGTTTTTCGACGTGGATCGCCTCCCGGTCGGCGGCCTGCGCGGCGTCGATGCGTTTCTGCGCGACCCTGATGTATTTCCTGTCGCGTTCGATGCCGATCCAGTTCCGTCCGAGCTTCTTTGCCACCGCGCCGGTCGTACCGGTCCCGAAGAACGGATCGAGCACCACGTCCCCGGGATTCGAGGCAGCCATAATGATGCGATAAAGCAGCGCTTCGGGCTTCTGCGTGGAATGGGCTTTTGTGCCGTTCGATTTGATCCTTTGTTTGCCTGTGACCAGAGGCAGGTTCCAATCGGAACGCATCTGCAGGTCATCGTTCAAGGCTTTCATGGATTTGTGATTGAACGTATATTTCGCGCCTTTTTTCTTTTGCGCCCAGATCATAGTCTCATGCGCATTGGTGAATCTTACCCCTCTGAAATTCGGCATCGGATTGTTCTTGATCCAGACGATGTCATTCAAAATCCAAAATCCCAGGTCCTGCAAGCGCGCGCCGACGCGATAGATGTTGTGATAGGACCCAATGACCCAGATCGTGCCTGTGTCTTTCAATAAGCGTCGGCTTGCGGATAGCCACTCATGCGTGAATGCGTCGTACTCTGCGAAGCCCTGGAACTTATCCCAGCGGTCATTGACCGCATCCACCTTCGTCATGTTGGGGCGGTACAGGTCATTTTGCAGCTGCAGGTTGTACGGGGGATCGGCAAAGATCAAGTCCACCGATTTCTCAGGCAGGGATCTGAGAACCTCGATGCAATCGCCGTGGAGAATTTGGTTGAGAGGGAGCATTGTCACGCCAAGTTTAATCCTGTGTATTCACTTGTAACATTGACTTGTTGATATCTTCCAAATAATCTTCAACCATTTGGGGCAGAGGTAGCCTGCGTTGATTCTCGACATTATCGCGATCCTTATTCCAATTGATGGGATTGTCGATAATGTATTGTCGAATGGCATTCAATTCGATGTCATTACGGATGATATGCTCGTAATAATTTCCCTGCCAGAATTTTGCGCGGCGTGTTGGATCATTGGCTTCAATCCAATCCAAGTAAACCTTGAATACCAGCGATTTAAACGCGCCAACCACATCGCCCAACGCAGGTACAAAATTGATTCTCTCGCGGGTTCCATACCCCGCAGCTTGCTGCGGAAGAAGGGGTTCGGGGCTTGCCCCGAGGTTGATACCTGTCATTTTT
>JAFGCG010000157.1 GCA_016932715.1 Anaerolineales bacterium | reverse complement strand
TCACAATCTCGTCTTCAATCCTGCTTATCCGCTTCTGATTTGTCTTGGAAATAATGCGGAAATTATTTATCTAAAATTCAGTAATCGATGTGGGGCGGGAACTAAGAACACAACAGGTGATAAAGAGTCTGCATTCGGTATTAAACGAGCGGTTGCTTCTTCCCTGAAATCTGGGAGAAGCGACATCAAGGGACAATCTGTTTTAAGAGTGGGATTTTTTGCAAGAGGCGTACCGCAAAAAGCGAGACGATAAAAACAACTGTGCTTACCAGCGGCACACTCCAGATGGTATTCCCCATGAAGGTGTTACTGTGCAAAAAGGGGATCCAATCGCTCAAGATATCAATTACGAGGGCATGGATCAGATAGATTCCGAACGTGCTGATTACCAGTGCACGTCCGATCGCGTGGATGCTAGGCAATGCGAAGGGTTTTGTCTCGGACAGCCACCAGAGCAGGAGAAAGGTACTCCTCGAAACAGAACCACCCTCTTCCGCGTGAAGCACAAATCGGGCGATGGACAATAGATCATAGTCAATGGTCAAATGTCCATCGTCTTTTTCATACGGTATAATCCCCTCGCAATTACTACTCTCTACTTCTCTACTCTCTACTCACCATGCCTCTCAATTTCCAACAAGTCATTCTCACCCTCCAGCAATTCTGGGCGGAGCGCGGCTGTGTGCTCTGGCAGCCCTACTATACCCAGGTCGGCGCCGGGACCATGAATCCCGCCACATTTTTGCGCGTGCTCGGTCCCGAGCCGTGGAACGTGGCGTACGTCGAGCCGTCCGTGCGGCCCGATGACGGGCGCTATGGCGAGAACCCGAATCGCTTCCAGGTGCACTATCAATTTCAGGTCGTCCTCAAGCCCGACCCGGGAAACCCGCAGGAGATCTATCTCGAGTCGCTGAAGGCGATCGGCATCGACCCGCGCCGGCACGACATCCGCTTTGTGGAGGATAACTGGGAGCAGCCTGCCATCTCTGCCTGGGGGCTCGGCTGGGAGGTCTGGCTCGACGGGCAGGAGATCACGCAGTTCACGTACTTCCAGCAGGTGGGCGGCGTGACCCTCGACCCTGTCTCGGTCGAGCTCACCTACGGGCTGGAGCGTATCCTGATCGGCTTGCACAACGTCAAAACCGCCTGGGACCTGCCCTGGAACGACACCGTCACCTACGGCGAGATCCGCCGCCAGGAGGAGTTCGAGCACAGCAAGTATTATTATGAAGTCGGGGACGTGCAGGCGATGCGTGAGGTCTTCGAACGATTCGAGCGCGAGGCTGAAGCCTGTCTCGCGCAGGGGCTCGTCCTCCCGGCGCACGATTATGTCCTCAAGTGCTCGCACACCTTCAACATCCTGGATGCGCGCGGCGCCGTCGGTGTGACGGAACGACAGGCGCTTTTCCGGAGAATGCGCGACTTGTCAAGGAGGGTGGCGGAGACGTACCTGGAGCAGAGGAAGGAGTTGGAGTATCCGCTATTGAAGGAAGAAGGAAGAATGCAGAAGGCAGAATTGCCAAAAATTCCTGCATTCGACAATCTGCCTTCTGCATTTCTCCTGGAGATTGGCACTGAAGAACTGCCCGCAGATGACGTCGATACTGCGCATGCACAGCTCGTTGCCCGCGTCCCGGCGCTGCTCGAGGAGCTGAATCTCGCTCATGGGGACGTGCGCGTCTTTTCCACGCCTCGGCGGCTCGTCGTTTCGATCGACTCTTTGTTGCCCCGGCAGCCCGACCGCGAAGACCTCGTCAAGGGTCCGCCCGCGGACAAAGCCTTCGACAAGGACGGCATTGCCTCGCCCGCCGCGCTGGGTTTTGCGAAGAAGAACGGTGTCAACACGAGAGACCTTGTCGTCCGCGAAGAGGGGGGAGGCAAATATGTCTTTGCGGTCGTCAAGCAGACGGGACGCCCGACGCCTGAAGTGCTGGCAGAAGCGTTGCCGAAGTTGATCGAGGGCATCAAGTTTGAAAAATCCATGAGATGGCTGCCTGCGTCCCGCCGAGCGGGAAACGAAAGCGGCGTCGCGTTCTCGCGGCCGATCCGCTGGCTGGCGGCATTGCTTGGTGAGGCGGTCATTCCGTTCGAGTATGCTGGCATCGTTTCCGGAAATGTCTCGCGCGGATTGCGCCCATACGATTCGCCTGAAATCCTCATTCCCTCCGCAGAGAAGTATTTTGACGTAATTCGGGAAGCGGGGATCGTTTTGGACAAGGAAGAGCGCAAAGCTTCCATCGTGGAGCAGGTCAACCAGGCCGCCGCGCTGGTCGGCGGGCAAGCCATCATGGACGCGAGTTTACTAAACGAGGTGACCAATCTGGTCGAAATGCCCACGGCTGTCATGGGTGGGTTCGACAAGGATTCGTTGTCCCTGCCGCGTGATGTGCTGATCACAGTGATGAAGAAGCATCAGCGGTATTTCCCGGTGGTCAAGAGTTCCAGGTCTCAAGTTCCGCGTTCCAAGTCGGGCGGGCAACCTGGAACCCCGAACATGGAACATGGAACCCTCATCCCGCATTTCATCGCCATCCGGAACGGAGATGACATCGGCGTCGACCTCGTCCGCCAGGGGAATGAACATGTCCTTGGGGCGCGCTTTGCGGATGCGAACTTCTTCGTCCGTGAAGACCTCAAGCAGCCGCTGGAAGCCTATCGCCCGGACCTCTCGAAGATCATCTTCCAAACGAAACTTGGCTCCATGCTCGATAAATCTGAGCGAATGGATAAGCTGGTCAATGATTTGATCCCCATGCTTGGCCTGGAAAACGACGAAGCCAACTTTGCCCGCCGCGCGGTCCATCTTGCGAAGGCGGACCTGGTCACGCAGATGGTGACCGAAATGACCTCGCTGCAAGGCATCATCGGGCGGGAATATGCCCTGCGCAGCGGCGAGCAGCAAGATGTAGCCGATGCCATTGGCGAGCAGTATCAAACTGTGCCAAAAACAAAACTTGGCGTTGTTATTTCACTTGCGGATCGAATTGATTCGCTCGTGGGTCTGTTCGCGGCGGGGTTGGCTCCCACTGGTGCGAAAGACCCGTTCGGGCTGCGCCGCGCCGCGCTCGGTGTCGTCCAGCCACTCATTGAACATGGCATCTCTTTCGATCTGCGTGAAGCGGTCAGGAAAGCTGCCAAACTTCAGCCCATCGAAGTCAAAGAGGAAGTGCAGGCGCAAGTCCTTGAATTCATCACGGGCCGCCTGTCTGTCGTCCTGAAGGAACTGGACTATCGCTATGATGTGGTGGATGCGGTCCTTGCGGAGCAATCGGACGATCCGGCGCGCGCCGTCGACGCGGTGAGGCAGCTGCAGAAGTGGGTGGAACGGGAAGATTGGCAGACGATCCTCCCGGGCTACGCGCGCTGCGTCCGCATCACGCGCGATCAGAAACAGACGTACAAAGTCAATGCGAAGAAATTTGTGGAGAAACAGGAAGAGGCGTTGTACAAAGCGTTGGAGAAAGCGGAAGCAGTTTCCAGGGCGGAGGGCAGCGTGGATGATTTCCTGAACTCCTTTGTTCCGATGATCCCCGCGATCAATGATTTCTTCGATAAAGTCCTGGTCATGGCGGAAGAGAAAGCCATCAGAGAAAATCGTCTGGGTTTGCTGCAAAGGATCGCGGGCCTGGCGCACGGGGTCGCGGATTTGAGCAGGCTGGAAGGTTTCTAAGCCCCGGGCGGCAGTCCAACCGATTGCCGCTTTTTTGGTATGTGCGAGGCAGGCGGGAGTTTTTTGAAAAAGGCGCTCATATTAATATCTTCTAATTGAAATTCGGATAAATTTGGTTATAATATTCCTTAAATAGGAGCCGGGGTGATTAAGTCGTGTCCGATCCGTACGGCGCCTCTCGGGCTTTGAGCTTTCCTGCGGAACTCGAAAGCCCGCGTCCATCAGGCAAGTAGATTGACAAGGAGTGTAATTACCATGTCCAAACCGATTGCCCTAGTTACTGTTTTTGTACTGATCAGTTTCGTGCTGATTGCAGCGACCTCTGTCAGCGTGCGCGGCTGGCTGGGCGGCGCAAGTCAGACAGTTGGCGTCCATGCTGTCAACGGCCTGCAAACCGATTTCAATCATCAGCGTTCCACAGCCTCCGAGGTGGAGAGCCTGCAAGCGCAACAACAACTCCAGGAATTCCAGCAGATCCAGCCTGGGAAGTCGCAGCAGGGTGGCGGCGGCTGCCGGTCCGAGTCACAGACCAACCCGAACGATTTGTAACCTTTCCATCCCCCGCTGCAGGGCGGTCCCACGGACCGCCCTGTCTTGTTTTAACAGGGTGGCTGCATGAACTGAAAATACTAAAATGACAGATGATATAATACCTGGAAACAAGTGCTCTGTTTCATGAGAAGGATTGCGGCTCTCGAATGGACCGGAGATTTCTCTGAGCCCAGGGGTTCCATGTGATGGTAACGCTCTCCCAACCCTGGGGAGGGCGTTTTGTGTAACAATGTATAGAGATGCTCGTTATATGAGGTAACACTAGTTGGATTCGCACAACTACAAAAAAGCAAGAATGCCCCTGCCCAACGAGCGGCAGCTCGTGCTTCAGGCGCAGGCTGGCAATTCGGAGGCGTTTGGACAGCTATATGACGCTTATATGGAGCGCATTTATCGCTTTGTGTATTTCCGCGTCGAGGATCAGCAAACGGCTGAGGATATTACTTCCCAGGTCTTTCTTAAAGCCTGGAATAACCTTGACCGATTCAGCTTTAACCGGACACCGTACCTGGCCTGGCTGTATACCATTGCGCATAATGCGGTGATCGACCATTATCGCACCCGCAAAGTGGCGGCGGCTTTGGATGATGTGCAGCTCTCGCAACAGGATCATGCAGAAGCTGTGGAGAACGAAATAGACCTGACTGCTGAAATGAGAACAATCAAGGAAGCCATGCAGACGTTGACCGACGATCAGCAGAAAGTGCTGACCTTGAAATTTATCGAAGGAATGTCGAACACGGAAATTGCACGCCACCTGGGCAAGCGCGAAGGAGCGATCCGGGCGCTCCAAATGAGAGGCTTGCAAGCCTTAGCCAAGCAACTGGAAGAAAAGATGATCATATGAACAACGAGCTTGAAACAATCCTGGATACCTGCTTATACCAGATCGAGGAGGGTGAATCCAACATCGAGGCGTGCCTGGCACGCTATCCCGACCATACGGAGGAGCTGAAACCGCTCCTGATGGCAGCCGCCAGACTGGCGCGTGCCAGGGAAGTGGTGCCTGATTCCTCTTATAAGGCGCGTGCCCGGACACAATTAAATGTTTATATGCAGCAGCACCCGCAGCGCAGGCGTGTTTCTCCAGTACTTTTGAGATTCTCGATTGCGCTGATGACCGTCCTGCTGTTGTTTGTTGCCTCCGGAACTGCCTTTGCGCAGACTGCCCTGCCCGGGGACGCCTTCTATACCTGGAAGTTGACCAGTGAAAATGTCTGGCGATTCACGTCAAGCGATCCCTTGGGCGTTGATATTACCCTGTCCAACCGGCGCGTAGATGAGCTGGTAACTGTCTCTGGCGATCAAGTACGCCGGGAGCGGGCAGTCAAAAATTATGAAAAACTGCTGATCAAATTCAACGCTGAACAGGATGAAGAAAAACGGGAAAGAATTTTACCGATCCTACGCGCCCAGCAGGAAGCACTGAAGAAAGCAGGTGTTTCCGTGCCTGAGCTGGAGAGTTATTTCCCGCGCTAGAGCAGTTCATGAAATCAATTGGTTCTGTCCCGAGGCCTTGCCTTTGGGACATTTTGTCCCTGCAGGAAACGGATATAACATCCCGTCTCCTCCCTCGTTGTCCACAATATAACTCGTTATCGGACACTCTTTCTTGATCAAGAGTGAGTTGGAGGTGTTATGTCCGCAGCAAGATTGGTGATCGTGTTGCTCCTCATCCTCGCGGTCGCGGTCGCATATAATCCCCAGGCGCGTGAACAGGCAGTAGAAAGCTGGGAAAAGATCAGACCTGTCGTGGCGGAAATTACGGATAGTCTTTATGTGGCTGTTCGAAACCTGATCACCGGCAATGCTTCCGGGGATGGGACGGAGGAGACGCCCGTGCCGGCTCCGGGGACGAACTTCGAACGCATTGTTACGATGAGCAGCAGTTCTGCATCGTAAAAGTTCCTGACTGGATCCAAGTGGGGCGATTCGCGAGAGCATTGGAAAAACTCGAGTCTGCGTTCGGTACATTAATTTGCCATTCCATTCAATCGAGTCTATAATCTCTTCTGCATGTCAGTCATTGATGAGATCAAATCCAAAGTAGATATCGTTGACCTTGTCTCGGAGGCGGGTGTCAAGCTGCGTCACGCGGGCCGGAACTATACGGGCTTTTGCCCGTTCCATGACAACAAGCACACGCCCGCCTTCGTGGTGTGGCCCGAGTCGGGGACATGGCGCTGCTTCGGCCAGTGCAATGAAGGCGGGGATGTCTTCAAGTTTGTGATGAAGCGCGAGAACCTTGATTTCAAGGAAGCGCTCGACAAACTGGCGGCGCGCGCCGGCGTGCAGGTGCCAACGTTTACCCGACACACGCCCGAACAAAAGGAAGCCTACGATAACCTGCGCATCCTGCTGGAAGATGCGATCATTTTCTACCGCGGTCATTTGATGGCAAACCGGGAGGTTCTGGACTATCTCCGCCAGAAACGCGGGCTGACGGACCTTTCCATCGAGACCTTTGGCCTGGGCTACGCGCCGAACGCGTGGGACTCGGCCCTGACGCATTTCACCCAGCGCGGCTACTCGGAGCATGACCTGGCTGAGGCGGGCCTGCTCTCGCAGCGTGACAGCGGCGGCTTTTACGATCGTTTCCGCAACCGGATCATGATCCCGATCCGCGACGAGAACGGGCGCATGACCGGCTTCGGCGCGCGCGTGGTCGACCCGAACGATGTCCCGAAGTTCCTCAACTCGCCCGAAACGCCGATCTTTTCGAAGGGACACCTGCTCTACGGGCTGGACCGGGCGCGCAAGCCGATCCGGGCGGCGGACCAGGCGGTGATCGTCGAGGGCTATCTCGATGTCATTGCCCTGCACCAGGCGGGCTACGAAAATGTCGTCTCGCCGATGGGCACCGCGCTGACCGAGCACCAGCTGCGGCTGCTCAAACGCTTCACGCGCCGGATCGTGCTGGCGCTCGACCCCGATGCAGCGGGGCAAAAAGCCGTCCTGCGCGGGCTGGATGCTGCCCGCCAGGCGATGGATCGCGAGGGTGAACTGGGCTTCGATGCGCGCGGGCTCCTGCGCGAGGAGGCGCGCCTGCAGGCGGACCTGCGTGTGGCATCCATCCCTGACAACCTGGATCCCGATGAGATCGTGGCGCGTGATAAAGAGGAGTGGCGCCGCCTGATCGAGAGCGCCAAACCGATCGTCACGTACGTGATGGAGACGCTGGCAACCGGCCAAAATATTATCGATCCAAAGGTGAAGAATCAGATCGCGGCGCAGGTCATGCCGTTGATCGAGGACCTGCCAAACGCGTTGGAACGCGACACCTATCGCCAGCAGCTGGCGCGCATGCTGAGGGTGGATGAAAGCGCGTTGACCGGCACCCAGGCTCAGGCGTCGCGGGTCAGGCGTCCACGCGTCGGACAAAAAAGCTCACAGAAGCAGGTCCCCGAAAAACCCAAAAATGCGCTGACCCTTTCCTCCAATAACAAAGTCGAAGCCTACATCATCACGGTGCTCGTCAAAAAGCCCGAGTTGCTCTATCGCCTCGATCGCGTGCTGCAGGAATACGGACTGCTCAAGCTGGCTGTCCAGGACTTCGAGTATACCGATCATCAAATGATGTTCGGTTTGATCCGTGAATCTGTGGAACAGGATAAAACCGAGCAGCGCGACTTTGTTGTGGAGTCCGTTCCGACTTCCTTGCAGAGCCTCCTGCAGGAGTTGGACACGCAAACGGAAAAATTCGAGCGCATGGAAGAGAAGGTCCTGGAGGAGTTGTTGCGCGGTGTGATCAAGTTACGGCGTGTGGCGGCTGGCGAAAATCTGAACCAGCTGCGTTATTTGCAGGAGGAA
Source organism: Anaerolineales bacterium (assembly GCA_016932715.1). Taxonomy (GTDB): domain Bacteria; phylum Chloroflexota; class Anaerolineae; order Anaerolineales; family Villigracilaceae; genus Defluviilinea. The sequence continues at coordinate 251 of JAFGCG010000157.1, read as the reverse complement.
GCCCAGCAGGTCGGTGATTTGCGCGCGGCTTCCTATCAGGACCTGGTGTTAAAACATACCAAACTGCTGCACAATCTGGATCAGGCGTACCGGAAGATGTCGTTGAAACGGCTGCAATAGCTTTGAAACCCATTCTGGTTGAGTGCGGTCGGATTGCTCTGAGAGAGTGTTCTAAAAGTCCGTTGGGACTTGTTGACCGGCTCACTTGGATAAGATTCAGCCACAGATTACACAGATTTACGCAGATTTTT